>NZ_JBUZJI010000010.1:0-127337 GCF_055282735.1 Nocardioides sp. B129/18
CGGCGCCGCGCCCGCCGTGCCCGCCGCCGCGGGCGCCGCCGACATGCCCGTGCCCCAGATCCCCGCCGGAGCGCCGACCGGCGTCCCCGCCGCCTACGACAACGTGACGTCGCTGGCCGGGCGCCGCGGCATCGAGATGCTCCACGGCGTCGAGATGGAGGTCACCGTCGAGCTCGGCCGCACCCGGATGCCCGTCCGCGAGCTGCTCGCCCTGGCGCCCGGCGCGGTCATCGCGCTCGACCGTGCCGCCGGCAGCCCCGCCGACCTGCTCGTCAACGGGCGGCTCATCGCCCGCGGCGAGGTGGTCGTCGTCGACGAGGACTTCGGGCTGCGCATCACCGAGATCCTCGACCAGCAGGCCCTGGCCTGAGGCGCGGGGACCCACGACCATGACCGAGCTCGCACTCCGGATGGTGGCCTCCCTGGCCGTCGTCGTCGGCCTCCTCCTGCTGGCCGCGCGGCTGGCCGGACGCCGCTTCCGCTCCGGGTCCGACGCCGAGATCCAGGTGCTCCAGCGCCAGTCGATCAGCCGGGGCTCCCAGATCGCCGTCGTGCAGGTGCGCGACCGCGTCCTCGTGCTCGGCAGCACCGAGCAGCAGGTCGCCCTGCTCACCAGCTTCGACGCCGACTCCGCCGCCGCCCAGGACGACCACGACGGCGACCACGACGGGGACCACGACGGGGACCAGCCCCGCGAGGACGACGCCGCCCCGCTGGCCGACGTCGTCCCGCTCAGCCTGGTGCCCGCCGCTCCGTCGGGCGACGCCCAGGCCTTCGAGGCGCTCCTCGCCGCGGCCGCCGCCGAGGTGGCCGAGCCCGTCGCGCCGCAGCCCGTCCCGCTGCCCCCGGGCCGCACCATCACCACCGACCCGTTCGGTCCGCGCATCCCCGGGCGTCACCGCGCCCCGGCGCCCCGCGAGGGCCTGGCCGACGACGCCGTCGCCGTCGCGCCCGTGCTCCCCGCCCCGGTCGCCCCGGCCGTCCCCGCGCCCGAGATCGACCCCGCCGTCGCCCTCCTCGGCGAGCTCGACGGCCGCGCGGCGCTCATGGACCTGCTGCTCGGCGCGGCCGACGCCCCGCTCACCACGGCCGCTCGGGCCGAGATCGAGCCCGCCGCGCCTGCGAAGGCTGCCAAGCCCGGCCGGCGCGAGCGCGCCGAGGCCAAGCGCGAGGCCGCGATCCTCAAGCGCGCCCAGAGGATCCTGGCCGCCGAGCAGGCCGCCGCCCCCGCGCCCCGCACCGCCCCCACGACCAGCACGACCACCCCCCGCACGACCACCCCCCGCACGACCACCCCTGCCCCCCGCACCGGGACCGCACCCGCCGCCTCCGACGACTCGCGTCTGGCCGGCTCCGTGCTCTCCCCGCAGACCTGGCGGCAGGCCTACCAGGCCCTCACCGGACGGGCGTCCTGAGGTGATCGCGCGCTCGCGGCGCGCGCTCGTGCTCCTCGGCCTCCTCCTCGGCCTCATGGTGGCGGTCCTGCTCGGCGGGATCGGCCCGGCCAGCGCCGCCCCGGCGCAGGCCCCGGCGTCGGCCGTCGTCCTCACCGCGGCGGTGCCGGCCGCCCCGGAGACCCCGCGGCCCGCGGACCCGTCCGGCCCGAGCGGCCCCAGCGGCCCGACGAGCGGCTCCAGCGACGGCTCGGTGACCATCGACGTCGGCAGCCTCAGCGACAAGCCCAGCCAGTCGATCGTCCTGCTGATCACCCTGACGCTGCTCTCGCTGGCGCCGGCGATCCTGCTGACCTGCACCAGCTTCACCAAGATCCTCGTGGTGCTCGGCCTGACCCGCAACGCGCTCGGCCTCCAGCAGACCCCGCCGAACCAGGTGCTCGCCGGCCTCGCGCTGTTCCTCAGCCTGTTCATCATGGCGCCGGTCCTCAGCCAGATGAACGACGACGGCGTCCAGCCCTACCTGAACGGCGACAAGACCTCGTCCCAGGCCTTCGACGACGGCCTGAAGCCGCTGCGCTCGTTCATGCTCGACAACACCGACGACAAGGAGCTGACGCTCCTCACCAACGTCGCCCACCGCGAGCAGCCCAAGACCCGCGACGACGTCGCGATGACCACGCTCGTGCCCGCGTTCATCCTTAGCGAGCTGAAGGACGCGTTCATCATCGGGTTCATCATCTTCATCCCCTTCCTCGTCATCGACATCGTCGTGAGCGGGGCGCTGATGGCGCTGGGCATGATGATGATGCCGCCGGTGATGGTCTCGCTCCCCTTCAAGCTCCTCCTCTTCGTGCTCGTCGACGGATGGGGCCTGGTCATCAAGGCCCTCGTCGAGAGCTACAACACCTAGCGCCGGAGGCCTCGATGACCGACAACGCCGTGGTGCAGATCGCCCTGCACACGATGATGGTGGCGCTGCAGCTCTCCGCGCCGATCCTGCTCACCGCCCTGGCCGTGGGCTTCGCGATCTCGCTGTTCCAGGCGATGACGCAGATCCAGGAGTTCACCCTGGCCTTCGTGCCGAAGGTCGTCGCCGTGGGCGTCGCCCTGCTGGTGAGCGGCAACTGGATGCTGCACACGATGATCTCCTTCACCCAGGAGCTCTTCGACATGATCCCGTCCCTGCTGGCCTGAGCGCCGCCGTCCGACCGAGACCTCCATGACCCTGACCTTCGCGGGACAGCCGCTGCTCGCCTTCCTGCTGGCGGCCGTCCGCATCATCGCCTGGCTGGCCGTCGTGCCGCCGTTCAGCACCCGCGCGGTGCCGGCGATGGCGAAGGTGACCCTGGGGCTCGGCCTGGCGTTCGCGGTGGCCCCGCTGCTGGCGGGCTCCACGATGCCGACGACGACGCCCACCCTGGCGATGACGGTGCTCACCGAGACCTTCATCGGCGTCGCGATGGGCTTCCTCACCGCGCTGCTCTTCCAGGCGGTCTCCGCGGCCGGCTCGCTCATCGACGTCTTCGGCGGCTTCGCGCTGGCCCAGGGCTTCGACCCGCTCGGCATGCAGATGAACACCGTCTTCGGGAAGTTCCACCAGATGCTGGCGACGATGCTGCTCTTCGCCACCGGCGGCCACCTGCTGGTGATCGGCGGCCTGCTGCGCACCTTCGAGCTGATGCCGATCGGCGACACCCCGAGCATCGACGGCTCCTCGGACCTGCTGACCCGCGCGTTCGGCGTCTTCTTCACCACCACCGTGCAGATCGCGCTGCCGATGATCGCGGTGCTCTTCGTCGTCGACCTCGGCCTGGCGCTGATGACGAAGATCGCGCCCCAGCTCAACGCCATCAACGTCATGTTCCCGGCCAAGATCGGCCTGACGCTGCTGCTCGTCGGCCTCTGCTTCCCGGTGCTCCCCACCGTCATCGACCACCTCACCGACCTGTCGCTGGAGCTCATGGCGACCTTCTCCGGAGCCTGAGGGGGTGCACCGATGAGCGAGGAGAAGACCGAGAAGCCCACTCCCAAGCGCCGCAAGGAGGCGCGCAAGGAGGGCCAGGTCGCCCGTACGCAGGAGCTCGGCCCGTGGATGGCGCTCGCGCTGGTGGCGCTCGCGCTGCCGCCGCTGATCTCCCGCGAGGCCCGCTCGCTGGCGGACCTGATGCGCGCGAGCCTGCAGGCGCTGGAGGACCCCAGCGTCGCCGTCGCCACCCAGCTGCTCGTGCACGGCGCCGGCCAGGCGGCCCTGGCGATCCTGGTGCTGGGCTCGGTCGTGATGCTCATCAGCGTCGGCGGCACCCTGGCCCAGGGCGGGTTCTACGTCGCCACGAAGTCGGTGAAGCCGAGCCTGAAGAAGCTGAGCCTGCTGCAGGGCGCCAAGCGGCTCTTCGGTCCGCACGCCCTGTGGGAGGGCGCCAAGACCCTCCTCAAGACCACCGCCGTCGGCCTGCTCGCCTGGTCGACGGTGCGCAGCGTCATGCCGATGCTCGGCGGTCTCGCGCCGATGGACGTCGTCATCGAGGCCGGCGGCCAGCGCGCCCTCGGCATGCTGCGCAACGTCGCGGTCGCGGGTCTCCTGCTCGCCGCCGTCGACTACGCCTTCCAGCGGCGCCGGATCGGCAAGCAGACCCGGATGAGCAAGGACGAGGTCAAGCAGGAGCACAAGCAGGCCGAGGGCGACCCGATGCTCAAGGGCGCGATCCGCGCCCGCCAGCTCGCCGCCAGCCGCAACCGGATGATGGCCGACGTCCCGCAGGCCGACGTCGTCCTGGTCAACCCGACGCACGTGGCCGTCGCGCTGCGCTACGAGGCCGAGCGCGGCGCGCCGGTCGTGGTCGCCCGCGGCGCCGGCGTCGTCGCCGCCCGCATCCGCGAGCTGGCCGGCGAGCACGACGTCCCACTGGTGCAGGACGTCCCGCTCGCCCGCGCCCTCTACGTCTCCTGCGAGGTCGGCACCGAGATCCCGCCGCAGCTCTTCGCCGCCGTCGCGCAGATCCTCGCCTTCGTCATCGCCCGCCGCACCCAGGGCGCCCGCGGCGGCTCGCACCGCAGCCCGCGTCCGCTCGACGAGCTCCCCGACGTGCCCACCCGGGGACGCCGTCGCGCGATCCCCGCGGCCGCCACCGAGCCGGCCTGAGGCTTCTCCTCAGATCGAGCCCCGCGCGGCCGATCAGGGCCCTGACGCAAGGAGTGCGTCGATTCGCCACGGACGGCCGGATCCAGAACGGACGGACCTCGCGTGGCTCTCAAGCGCCTGACCCAGCTCGGCGTGCCGGTCGGCATCGTCTTCATCGTGGTGATGCTGGTCATCCCGCTCCCCTCGATGGTGCTCGACCTCCTGATCGCGCTCAACATCACCGGCGCGCTGCTGGTGCTGCTCACGGCGATGTTCGTGACCAAGCCGCTGGAGTTCGCCTCGTTCCCCGCGATCCTGCTGGTGATGACGCTGTTCCGCCTCGCGCTCAACGTCTCGGCCACCCGCCTGGTGCTCATCGACGGCTACGCCGGCAAGGTCATCGACACCTTCGGCCACTTCGTCGTCGGCGGCTCGCTCATCGTCGGCCTGATCATCTTCGCGATCCTGCTGATCATCCAGTTCGTCGTCATCACCAACGGCGCCGGCCGCGTCGCCGAGGTCGGCGCGCGCTTCACCCTCGACGCGATGCCCGGCAAGCAGATGGCCATCGACGCCGACCTCAACTCCGGCCTCATCGACGAGGACGAGGCCCGTCGCCGCCGCAAGGAGGTGCACGCCGAGGCCGACTTCTACGGCTCGATGGACGGTGCCTCGAAGTTCGTCAAGGGCGACGCGATCGCCGCCATCATCATCACGCTGGTCAACCTCGTCGGCGGGTTCGCCGTCGGCATGGTCCAGCGCGGCATGGCGCCCGGCGACGCCGTCAACACCTACTCGCTGCTCTCCGTCGGCGACGGCCTGGTCTCCCAGATCCCCGCCCTGCTGCTCTCGGTGGCCACTGGCCTGGTCGTCACCCGCTCGGCGGGCGACTCCGACATGGGCTCCGACATCGTCCGCCAGCTCACCGCGCAGCGGCTCCCGATGCGCATCGCCGGCTTCGGCGCGATGGGCCTGTGCCTCATCCCCGGCCTGCCGAAGATCCCCTTCCTGCTGGCCGGCGGCTCGCTGCTGCTGCTCTCCACCCGCGTCGAGCAGCGCGACGCCGCCGCCGAGCAGGCCGAGGCCGCCACCGCCGCGGCCCTCCTGCCCTCGCCCGACCGGCCCGACCAGCTGGCCGAGGAGATCCAGGTCGACCCGCTCGGCCTCGAGCTCTCCGCCGACATCGTCGACCTCGTCGACGTCTCGTCGGGCGGCGACCTGCTCGAGCGCGTCAAGGCGCTGCGCCGCAAGGTCGCCACCGAGCTCGGCGTCGTCCTGCCGCTGGTGCGCACCCGCGACAACATCGACCTGCCCAGCCGCACCTACGCCATCAAGCTCTTCGACATCGAGGTCGCCCGCGGCGAGGCGCCTCCGGGCACCGTGCTGGCCATCGGCGACTTCCTCGGCTCGCTGCCCGGCGAGCCCACCCAGGAGCCGGTCTTCGGCCTGCAGGCCAAGTGGATCCCCGCCGAGCTGCGCCACCAGGCCGAGCTCTCCGGCGCCACCGTCGTCGACCGCTCGGCGGTCATCACCACGCACCTCGCCGAGGTCGTCACGCGGCACGCCGCCCGGCTGCTCGGTCGCGAGGACGTGCGGCTGCTCACCGACGTCATCAAGCGCAGCCACCCCAACGTCGTCGAGGAGCTCACCCCGGCGCACCTCTCCCTCGGCGAGGTGCAGCGGGTCCTCCAGCAGCTGCTGGAGGAGGAGATCTCGATCCGCAACCTCGTGCGCATCTACGAGGCGCTCTCGCTGCGCGCGGCCACCACCAAGGACCTCGACGCGCTCGTCGAGGCCGCTCGCGCCGCCCTCGGCCCGGCGGTCGTCGCCCCGCACGTCGTCGACGGCGTCGTGCACGTCATCTCCTTCGACCCGCAGTTCGAGCAGCGGATGCTGGAGTCGATGCGCGCCGGCGAGCAGGGCTCGGTGATCGTGCTCGACCCCGTGACGCTCCAGAGCGTCGTCGGCGGCCTGGCCCAGCTGCTCGTGGAGGCCGAGAACCGCAACCTGCGCCCGATCCTGGTGTGCGCGCCCCAGCTGCGCGCCGCCGTGCGACGCCTCGTGCGCCCGGCCATCGAGCGGCTGCACGTGCTGTCCTACTCCGAGCTCGCCGGCACCGCCCAGGTGCGCTCGGCCGGCGTCGTCACCGGCGAGCGGGCGATGGAGCCGGTGCGATGAGGATCCTCTCCGCGCCCGTGCTCGCGGTCTCCGCGCTGGTCACCTCGCCCATGCTCTGGCAGGGCCTGGTCACCGGCGAGCGCGCGCTCGAGCCGGTGCTGGAGCGCTACCTGGTGGTGCTCGTCGGCGTCTGGCTGGCGCTCTCGGTGCTGGAGATGATGGTCGGCGAGCCGCCGCGTCCACCCCAGGCCGACGACGGCGCGGGAGCCTCGGGATCGCCCGGAGACACGGAACGGCCCGCAGGCTCGACATTCGGATGAGCGCCTGCCCCGGTGGACGATCCGGGGCGCCTGCGGGCCGGGTGGCCACTGGTGGATTCGCCAGCAGCGGATGCTGCGGGCTGCTAGCGAGCAGCCACCTCACGCGTCCGATCAGAAATCATTCTGCGGATCACCTCCTTTCCCGTGTCCTGAGAGCGTAGGTCGCTCGTCGGCGGCGCTCAACGGGTTATCCGCGGGTGGGTCGTCCCGCCGTCCGCTCGGGCCGAGAGGCGCACCTGGCAGAGCGGTCGTCCGGGCCGCCCACTCCCTGACGCCAGTCGGCTCACCGGATCTCGACGAGCTCGATCACCATCAGACCCCGGTGGTCGAGCCTGTCGAGACCCCCGCACACGCAGCAGTGCCGCAACGCACGCGCGCCCGCCACCCGGGTGGGTGACGGGCGCGGACGCGGCGGGCTCAGGTCAGCTGGCGCACTTGGCGATGTCGGAGCCGAGGTCGGTGAGGACCTTCTCCTCCTTGGAGGAGCCCTTGTAGTTGTCATCGCCCTTGACGAAGGCGTTGAGGGCCTTGTCGGAGAGGTCGGAGTCGACGAGGGCGCCGGCGATGCAGTCGCGCTGCTTGTCGGTGAAGTTCTTGATGGCCTCCTCGTCGCCGAGCACCGACTTGCCGGACTTGATGGAGTCGGCGACCTCGCTCTTGGTGGGGCGGTCGTCGCCGCCACCGCAGGCGGAGACGGAGAAGGTGAGGGCGAGGGCGGCCAGCGCGGCACCGAGGGGGCGGGCGATCCGGGCGGTGGTCATGGGGTACTCCTCGAGATGGGGTCCGCCGGCGCGAACGCGTCGACCTCGGCACCCTAGGGCGCCTCTCCCACCAGAGCCAAAGGGCCCGTGACGTGGCTCACCCGGGTCGCTACGCTCCGATGCTGTGAACAGTCGTACTCGGAACCGTCTGCGCCGCCACGATCGCTCCGCGATCTCCCGCCACCGTCTCCTGTCCGTCGCCGGCGCGCTCGTGGGCGTCGCCGCCTCGCTGGTCGCCGTCGGCGCCACCGCCCCCGCGAACGCCGCGCCCGCCCCCAGCGGCCCCGCGCTCTCGGTGCCGGTGGCCACCCTCGACGCCGCCGTCACCTGCCGCGGCGACCTCGCCGGGGCCTCCCAGGCCCCGGTGCTGCTCGTGCCGGGCACCACCCTCACCGCGAACCTCAACTTCTCCTGGAACTACGAGAAGGTCTTCACCGCCCAGGGCCGCCCCTGGTGCGCCGTCGACCTCCCGGCCAGTGGGATGCAGGACATCCAGGTCGCCGCCGAGTACGTCACGCGGGCGATCCGCACGACCTACGCGAAGGCCGGCGAGCGTCGCATCGACGTCCTCGGCTTCAGCCAGGGCGGCATGGTGCCGCGGTGGTCGCTGAAGTACTGGCCCGACACCCGCCAGCTCGTCGACGACCTCGTCAGCCTCGACGCCTCCAACCACGGCACGGCGTCCGCGATCCCGGTCTGCCTGCTCACCTGCGCCCCGTCGATCTGGCAGCAGAAGGTCGGCTCGAACTTCCTCGGCGCCTTGAACAGCGGGCCGGAGACCTGGGCGGGCATCAGCTACACGCAGATCTACACCGCCACCGACGAGGTCGTGTTCCCGAACTTCGACCCCGTGGCCAGCAGCCCGCTGACCACCGGCGACGGCGACATCCGCAACGTCCTGGTCCAGTCGATCTGCCCGGTGCACATCTCCGAGCACCTCTCGATGGGCACCACCGACCCCGTCGGCTACGCCCTGGCCATCGACGCCCTCGACAACCCCGGCACGGCGAACCCCGCGCGCATCTCGCGCTCGGTGTGCCTGCAGGCGTTCTTCCCCGGCGTCGACCCGCTCCTGGCGCCGGTGAACCTCGCCCGCGTCACGGCCGAGGCCGGGCGCCAGCTGCTGCTGGCCCCCAAGGTCGCCCGCGAGCCCGCCCTGGCGGCGTACGCGCGCTGATCCCCCGTCCCCGGGCCCGGTCCCGTCGAGCGCTGCGTCGACGGGGCCGGGTCCGTCCGCGTCCGGGGGCTCAGGCCCGGACGACGTCGAGCCCGAGGAAAGCACCGAGCCCGTCGAGCGCCGCGTCGACGGCCTCGACCTCCTGCGGCGTCCAGACGATCGGCCCGTCGGCGTCGCGGTGCACCGCGTGGACGCGGAGCAGCCCGGCCCTGCGGTCGGCCGCGGCGTCGACCTTGCCGATCAGCCGGTCACCGCAGAGCACCGGCAGCGCCCAGTAGCCCCATTGGCGGCGCGCCGCCGGCTGGTACATCTCCAGCCGATACTCGAAGCCGAACAGCTCGCGGGCACGCACCCGGTCCATCACAAGGCGGTCCAGCGGGCTGAGCAGGGCCACGGCCAGCGGCTCGACGTCGGGTGCGTCGAGGGCCTGCGGGTCGACCCGCCACTGACCCGCGACCCCCTCGACGACGGCCGCCTCCCCCGCGGAACCGACGTGGTCGGGCTCCCCCGGGGTCAGCGGACGCTGCGCCCGCGCGATGCCGAGCGAGGCGAGCCGACGGCGGTCGCGCTCGCGCAGCGCCTCCTCGAGCGCGATGGGCTCGACGTCGGGGTGCACCCGCTCGGCGAGGTCGACCAGCCGGTCGCGTCCGCGCCGTCCGGCCACGGCCAGCTCGCCGCGGCGCAGCAGCATCTCGACGAGCTGCTGGACGTCCTTGCCGTCGGTCCAGCCGCTCGAGCGCCACGGCCGGGCGCACCGGACGTCGAGGTCGCGCGGACGGGTGGGTCCGTCCGCGGCGAGCTGGGCGAGGATGCCGCGGTGCGCCTCGGCGTTGGCCTCCACCCACGCCACGCGCTGACGCTGCCACTCCGTGGGCTCCGGCCCCGGCCAGGCGGCCATCTCCGCGGCGTACAGGGCGAGGTCCTCCGCCGGCCGCCAGAAGCCGTGCAGGTCGAGCACCTCGCGCAGGTCGACGACGTCGTCGAGATCGCCCTCAGCGTGGTCGGCCACCCGGGCCCGGAGCACCAGGTCGGCGCTGCGGGCGACGGCGGTGGTCAGGTCGATCTGCACGCCGGCCAGGTGGCGCAGCGTCGGGAGCAGCCCATGGCTCGGGGCGTCGCCCAGCAGCTGGGCGCGCACCGCGACGCGGCGGGCGTCGGTCCGCGAGAGGCGGTGCACCCGACCCGACCCCGTGCGCCCCGCCGCGATCTCAGCCGCGATATCAGCCGCGACCGATCGCCCGGCCGGCGTTGCGGCCGGAGAAGATGCAGCCGCCGAGGAAGGTGCCCTCGAGCGCGTTGTAGCCGTGGACGCCGCCACCGCCGAAGCCGGCCGCCTCGCCGGCCGCGAACAGCCCGGGGACGGGGGCGTCGTCGGCGCCGATGACCCGGCTGTCGAGGTCGGTCTGCAGGCCGCCGAGGGTCTTGCGGGAGAGGATGTTGAGGCGCACCGCGATGAGCGGGCCGTGCTCGGGGTCGAGGATCCGGTGCGGCTTGGCGACGCGGACGATCTTGTCGGTGCGCGAGCGGCGGGCGTTCGCGATCGTCATGAGCTGGACGTCCTTGCTGAAGGAGTTCTCCAGCTCGCGGTCGCGCGCGACGATCTGCCGCTCGATCTCGTCGAGCTCGAGCTCGGGGCCGCGGGCCAGCTTGTTCATGCCGGCGACGAGGTCGGCGAGGGTGTCGGCGACGACGAAGTCCTCGCCGTGCTGCTTGAACGCCTCCACCGGCGGCGGGGCGCCCTTGGCGGTGCGGGTCTTGAGGAGGAGCCTGAGGTCCTTCTCGGTGAGGTCGGGGTTCTGCTCGGAGCCGGAGAGCGCGAACTCCTTCTCGATGATGGTCTGGGTGAGCACGAACCAGGAGTAGTCGTGCCCGGTGGCGAGGATCTGCGTCATCGCGCCGATGGAGTCCGCGCCCGGCACGCCGGACATGCCGCGCAGCCGCCGGCCCTCGGCGTCGAACCACATCGAGCTCGGGCCGGGGAGGATGCGGATGGCGTGGTCGGGCCAGATGGGGTCCCAGTTGTGGATGCCCTCGGTGTAGGCCCACATGCGGTCGCGGTTGACGATGCGGCCGCCGGCCGCCTCGGTGATCGCCAGCATCCGGCCGTCGACGTGCGCCGGGACGCCGGAGATGAGGTGCTGCGGGGCCGGGCCGACACGGTCGGTGGGCCAGTTGCGGCGGATCAGCTCGTGGTTGTGGCCGATGCCGCCGGAGGAGACGACGACGGCGTCGGCGCGGTGCTCGAACTCGCCGACCCCCTGCCGCGAGGTCTTCACGCCGCGGGCGGCGTCGGTGGGCTCGAGCACGGTGCCGCGGACGCCGACCACGGCGCCGCCCTCGACGATCAGCTCGTCGACCTGGTGGCGGAAGGCGAAGGTGACCAGCCCGCGGCTCTCGGCGTCGAGCACCGAGGGCAGGAAGGCGTCGACGACGCCGGGTCCGGTGCCCCAGGTGAGGTGGAAGCGGGGCACGGAGTTGCCGTGGCCGGTGGCCGAGCCGTCGCCGCGCTCGGCCCAGCCGACCATCGGGATGCTGCGCAGGCCCAGCGCGCGCAGGTAGGAGCGCTTCTCCCCGGCGGCGAAGCCGACGTAGGCCTCCGCCCAGCGCCGCGCCCAGGAGTCCTCGTCGTCGAGCCGGTCGAAGGCGGCCGAGCCCTGCCAGTCCTGCCAGGCGAGGTCGTAGGAGTCCTTGATGCCCATGCGGCGCTGCTCGGGGCTGTCGACGAAGAACAGCCCGCCGAGCGACCAGAACGCCTGGCCGCCGAGGTTCGCGCGGTTCTCCTGGTCGATCACCAGCACCCGGCGTCCGGCCAGGGCGGCCTCGTGGGTGGCCACCAGGCCGGCCAGTCCGGCGCCGACGACGATGGCGTCGTATCGCTGTGCGCTCACGGTGCTCTCCTCACGTCCTGAACGCCCGTCGTTGCCCGGACGCCCCCGGAGTCCGACTCTGCCACGGACCGCGACCGAAACCCGCACGAAACCAGCCCCCGGTCCGCGGCCGCTAGCGTCGCGGCGTGCCCCTGCTGCTGCGTGACGCCCTGGCCCTGTGGGACGTGGACGGGGAGTCCGCCGGCGACCTCGAGGTGGCCGACGGCTCCGAGGCCCGCACCGAGCTCGACGTCAGCGGCTGCGTCGTGACGCCGGGCCTGGTCAACGCCCACCACCACCTGCTGCAGAGCGGGTTCCGGACGCTGCCCGGCACCCGCGGCGTGCCGATGGCGCAGTGGCTGCCGACGATGGCCGCGGCCTACGGCGCCGCCGGCATCGACCCGGCGCTGGTGGCGGCGACGGCGGCCGTCGGCGTCGCGGAGGGGCTGCTGTGCGGGGTCACCACGGTGGCCGACCATCACCTCAGCTGGCCGCAGGACGCCTCGGTGGAGGGCACCGTCGAGATCGCGCAGGCGATCGCGGACGCCGCCCGCACCCTGGGCTCCCGGCTGGTCTACGTGCGCGGCTCGGCGCGCGACGACGCCGCCCGGGCGGCCGCCTCGGCCGACGCGATCGCGCGGGCGCTGGTGCCGCACGGCGGCGTCACCGACGACGGCCTGCTGCAGGTCGCGGTCGGTCCGGCCGGCGTGCACAGCGACGGCGAGGAGACCTTCGCGGCGCTCGGCGAGGTGGCCCGCGCGCACGGGCTGCGGCGTCGCACCCAGGCCAACGAGCAGGTCGACGTCGCGATCGCATGGGAGCGGCACGGCCGCCGGCCGCTGGAGCTGCTCGACGCCTGGGGCTGGCTGGCGCCCGACGTCACCCTCGCCCACCTCGTCGACCTCACCGCCGAGGAGATCGCGCTGCTGGCCGAGCGCGGCGTCACCGGCACCCACGCGCCGGGCTGCGACGTGCCGATGGGCTGGGGCGTCGCGCCGGTCGCGGCGCTGCTCGAGGCCGGCGTGACGATGGGCCTGGGCACCAGCGGCGGCGGCTCCAACGACGCCGGCCACCTGCTCGCCGACGCCCGGCTGGCGATGCAGGTCTCGGCCCTCGTCGGGCCTCAGCTGCCGGCGCGGACGGTGCTCGCGCTGGCCACCGCGGGCGGCGCGGCCGGCCTCGGACGCCCCGAGCTCGGGCGGCTGAGCGGCGGGGACCTCGCGGTCTGGGACGTCTCGGGCGTCGCGGACGCCGGCGTCGCGGATCCCGTCGCCGGCCTGCTGTGGGCCTCCCCCGGACGCCGGCCGCGGCACGTCGTCGTCGGCGGCCGGGTGGTGGTGCGCGACGGCGTCCTGCTCACCGCCGACGAGCGCGAGCTGACGGCCCGGCTGGCGGCCCGGCTGGGCTCTAGTGCGTCGCCATCCCGCCGGTGACGTTGAGGGCCTGCCCGGTCATGTAGCCGCCCTCGGCGGAGGCGAGGAACAGCACCAGCCCGGCGACGTCGTCGGTGGTGCCGAGCCGGCCCAGCGGCGAGAGCGCCGACCAGCGGCGGACGTCCTCCTCGCTGCGGTGCTCAGCACCCATCGCGGTGGGCACGTAGCCCGGGCACACGGCGTTGACGGTGATGCCGTGGCAGCCCCACTCCAGCGCGGCCACCCGGCTGAGCGCGACGACGGCGGCCTTGCTGGCGGCGTAGGCGGCCTCGGCGGCGCCGCCCTGCTTGGCAGCCATGCTGGCGATGTTGACGATGCGCCCGGGCAGGCCCGCGCGCAGCATGTGGGCGCCGGCCGCGCGGGTGAGCAGGAAGGTGCCGCGGGCGTTGACGTCCTGCACCCGCTGCCAGTCGGCGAGGCTGGTCTCCACCAGCGGCGCGCGCAGGTGGACGCCGGCGGAGTTCACGACGATCGGCACCGCCCCGAGCCGGGCGACGGCGGCGTCGAAGCCCCGCACGAGCGAGTCCTCGCAGGCCAGGTCGGCCTCCACCGCGCCGTCGAGCGCCGCCGTGCAGGCGGGCGCGACGCGGTCGAGCACCACGACGCGGGCGCCCTCGGCGGCGAACCGCTCGGCGATGCGGGCGCCGATGCCGCTGCTGCCGCCCGCGACGACCACGCCGGCGTCGGCGAAGCGGTTCACGCCCCCGGCTCCGGGGCGCGGACGGGCTGACGGAACCGCGCGATCTCGTCGAGCGCCTCCAGACCCGTGGCGATGCCGGCCTCGAAGAGCGCGCGGCCCGCCTCGGCGGTGGCGCCGGTGGGATCGCCGATGACCCCGGAGGGCCCGAAGTCGTCGGAGAGCCAGCCGAAGGTGACCGGGCGGCCGTTGAACCCGAGGTGGCGGTACTCCGCGACCTCCTCGGGGACGCTGCGGGCGAAGTGCTCGGGCCGCACGAGGTCGGGGCGCAGGTGCATGACGATCGACGTCTCGGCCCAGCCGCCGTGGATGCCCAGGCCGAGCTCGTCGGGCGCGGTGGGGCCCATGCTGGTGCCGCTGCCGGCGCCGGCGGGCACCGGCAGGGCGCCCATGGTGAAGACCTGCAGGCCGAAGCGGCGTCGCAGCTCGCGGTTGGCCACCTGCAGCAGCGCGACGTTGCCGCCGTGGCCGTTGACGAACACCAGCCGCCGGGCGGGGGTCGTGGCCACCGAGCGGCCGAGGTCGACGAGCGTCTCGAGCAGGGTGGTGGCGGTGAGCCACAGCGTGCCCGAGGCCCAGTGGTGCTCGTCGGACTTGCCGAGGGAGAGCGTCGGCATGATCCAGGCGTCGAGGCCGGCGTCGACGGCCTGCGGCACCAGCGCGTGCACGGCCGCCTCGGCCATGAGGGCGTCGGTGACCAGCGGCAGGTGCGGGCCGTGGTGCTCGATGGCGCCGATGGGCACCAGCAGCAGGGAGTCGGGGGTGAGGACCTCACGGGTCTGCGGACCGGTGAGCTCGGCGAGATGACGGGTCACGGGAGGCTCCTGACGCGTCGCACGCCCTGGGCCCAGCGCGGGCCCGGGGCGTGCGACGTCATGCGCTGACGGTGTCGGGGATCGGCGGCGAGGTCAGTTCGGCAGACCGATCGAGGGGTCGACGAACTCGTTGGTGTAGAGGTCCTCGACCTTCAGACCCGGCTTCACGTCGGTGCCCAGCTTGGTGAACACGCCGTTGGCCTTCTCGAAGAAGCTGCTCATGCGGGCGTCGTCGAAGTCGCCGAGCGCCAAGTTGTCGGCGTTGCCGACCAGCTTGTCGTCGATCATCGTCTTCACCGCGTAGTCGGCCACGCCCTGGCTGTAGGTCCAGCCGGTGTTGTACTGCTTGACCAGCTCGAGGATGAGGTCGTTGGCCTTCTTCGGGTCGGCGAAGTAGTCGACCTCAGCCTGCTGCAGCACCGGCGTCAGGGCCTTGAGGCAGCCCGAGAGCGAGTCGAAGTCGGCGCTGCGCACGGCCATCGACGACTGGTAGGGGTTCCAGCCGGCGTCGGAGACCAGGGCGTACTTCACCGGCTTGGCCCACTTCTTGATCTCGTTCTCGTAGATGTAGGGCTCGGCGGAGGCGAAGCCCTGCTGCATGTCCTTGCCGCCGGCGGCGACGAAGTTCGCAGGAGTGCCGTCGTAGCTGGAGTCCTGGTTCTTCTTGTCGACGTAGCCGGCGTCGGCCAGGTACTCCTGGTAGGCCGAGCCCGCGAAGTAGCGCCACACGCCGCCGCTCTTGGCCAGGGCGTCCTTGATGTCGTCGATGCCCTGGACGTCGGGGTAGGTGGCCGGGTCCCACATGACCATGATCGGGCTGAGGTCGAGCGGGGCGAAGAACGCCTTGGTGGGCGTCTTGGCGGAGTTCGCGATCTGGTCGTCGGTGGTGACGTAGCCCATCGTGATCGACTTGTCGGTGTACATCTGCGCCGCGACGCCGGTGTAGCCGATGGCCGGGCCGCCGGCGCGCACCTCGAGCTTGACGCCGGTGGACTCGCCGCCGGAGTAGAGCGTGCCCGACACCGACTTCTTGCCGGCGTCGATGACCGCGTCGTCGCCGAACATCTCGTAGAGGTGGCCGTGCTCGGACTCGGGGTTCCAGTCGGTCTGCACCACGATCGTCGAGGGGCAGCCGGCCGCCTTGAGGTCGACGGCGTCCTTGCCGGTGGCCGCGGCGGCCGCCGGCGCGTCGCTGCCGGAGTCGGAGCCGCAGGCCGCCAGGAGCGTGGCCGACAGCGCCAGCGCGCCGACGGAGGCGAGGAGGCGACGAGGAGTTGAGGACATGGACGGTCTCGCTCTCTGCTGCAGGGTGTGGGGTTCCCGAGAGGGCCGGGGACGGCGACGGCGGCGTCGTCCGGCGAGGTCTAGGACGCGGACTCGTACCAGCGGCCGACGACCAGCCGCGAGAGCAGGCCGAAGATCGCGAACACCGCGATGCCCAGGCCGGCGGCGACGAAGATCGCGGCGAAGAGGTAGCTGTAGTCGAGGGTGCGGGCGTAGGTCTGCAGGAGCGCGCCGAGGCCGGGCGTCCCACGCTGGAAGAAGAAGTCGCCGACGATCGCGCCCACCACCGCCAGGCCCGCGGAGGTGCGCAGGCCCACGAACACCGACGGCAGCGCCGCGGGGAAGGTCAGCTTGGCCAGCACGGTGAGGCGTCCCGCCTTCTGCAGGCGGAAGAGCTCCATCTGGGAGCGGTCCACCGACTGCAGGCCGAAGAGCGTGTTGGCCACCATCGGGAACAGCGCGATCATGACGGTGACGACGACGCGGGCCTTGAACTCGTAGCCGAACCAGACGCCGATGAGCGGCACGATCGCGAGGATCGGGATGGTCTGCAGGAGCACGGCGTAGGGGTAGAAGGAGCGCTCGATCCAGCGGGCCGAGGCCATGCCGACCGCCCACACGATGCCGATGCCGGCGGCGATCGCCAGGCCGGTGATCGTGACCTTGGTGGTCTGCACGAGCGCGTCGAGGATCTGCTGGCGCACGATGGCGTCGCCGAAGCCGTCGCGCAGCACCTCGTCGAGGGTCGGGACGAGGAAGCCGTTGGTGCCCAGGGCCGCGTGCACGGCGTACCAGACCCCGACGATGCCGGCGAACACCAGCAGGGGCGGCAGCAGGCTGACGGCGCGCCGCGCGATCCCGGCCAGCGGACGCCGGCCCTCCGCGCGACGACGCGGTCCGGCGACGGCGTCGGCCGGCATCTCGACCGGCATCTCGGGGGTGACGGTCTCGGCCACGGCGCTCACCGGTGTCCCTCCCGCAGCGCGTGGGAGACCTCGCCCACCAGCGCCGCGAACTCGGCGGTGTAGCGGATCTCGGGGTCGCGCGGCATGGCGAAGGGCACGTCGAAGGTGCGCACGATCGCGCCCGGACGTCCCGACATCACCACGACCTTGGTGGAGAGGTACACCGCCTCCGACACCGAGTGCGTGATGAACATGCCGGCGAACTGCTGCTCGACGAAGAGCCGCAGGAGCTCGTCGTTGAGGCGTTCGCGGGTGATCTCGTCGAGCGCGCCGAAGGGCTCGTCGAAGAGGAACAGCTCGGGGTCGAGCGTCAGCGAGCGGGCCAGCGAGGCCCGCATCCGCATGCCGCCGGAGAGCTGCTTGGGCAGGTGCCTCTCGAAGCCCTTGAGGCCGACGAGCTCGATGGCGTCCTGGGCGGCCTTGCGGCGGCCGGCCTTGGTCATGCCGTTGAGCTCGGCGAGCAGCTCGACGTTGCCGAGCACGTCGCGCCAGGCCAGCAGGGTGGCGTCCTGGAAGACGTAGCCGATGCGGTCGGTGTTGACGGTGACCTGCCCCTCGCTGGCCTTCTCCAGGCCCGAGGCGATGCGCAGCAGCGTCGACTTGCCGCAGCCGGAGGGGCCGACGACGGTGACGAACTCGCCGCGTCGCACGTTGATGTCGACGCCCGAGAGCGCGACCGTCCCGTTCGGGAAGCGCATCGCGACGTCGCGGAAGTCGATGAGGGTGCCGGGCGGCGCGGCCGTCGCGGCGGGTGCCGCGGGGGCGCTGACGGGAGTGGTGACCACGGTTCTCGCTCTCCGGGTGGGGCGACTGGGCTCTTGCTCGGGCTGGCTCTGGGCTCGTGCTGGGCTGCGGTCGTGACGCTACGGACGCCGTATTTCGGCGCCGTGTCACCGCCGTGAACGTCGATTGCATCGGGTCGCGGCCGGTGAATCGTTCGTTTCAGGCCGGCCAGCCCTGGGCCCGCGCCAGCGGCAGCAGGGCCTCGCGCACCCGCACCGAGGCCTCGGCGGCGAGGGGGTTGGTCGAGACTCCGTCGGCCGCGACGAGCTGCCCGCCGACGTAGGTGGCCTTGAGGTTGCGCAGCCCACAGGCCAGCACGTAGCTGCGCACCGGGTGCCACAGCGGACCGATGTCGGGACGCATCGGGTCGACGACGACGAAGTCGGCCTGCTTGCCGACCTCCAGCGAGCCGACGCGGTCGTCGACGCCCAGCAGGCGGGCGCCGTCGAGCGTGTGCAGGCGCAGCACCGTCTCCGGCATCATGTCCAGCGGCCGGCCGGTCTCGCCGCGCACGAGGAACATGCCCATCCGCATGTTCTGCCAGGGGTCGGCGATGTCGGTGCAGGCCTGGTCGTCGAGGCCCATCCCCACCGTCATCCCCATCTCCAGCATCTGCGGCACCTTCGCGGTGCCCGAGGCCAGGCGGCCGTTGGAGGACGGCTGCCACGACATGCCCGCTCCCCCGGCCGCCGCGGCGGCGATGATCTCGGGGGTGGTCTGGATGAAGTGGCCGAAGATCATGCCCGGGCCGAGCGCGCCGGCCTGCTCGTAGCGCGCGAACTTCGAGCGCTGGTGCTCGACGGCCTCGCGGGTCTCCAGGAAGTGCGCCTGGTTGATCAGCCCGAAGCGACGCATCGCCTCGACCTCCAGCTCGGCGCCGTCGGGCCGATTCGACCACTGGACGCTGCCGCTCACCGCGCCGCCGAGGGCCAGCAGCGGGTCGGCCTTGCGCAGGTGGTCGACGACCTCCTCGAGCCGCTCGAGGACCTCCTCGGAGGTGCCGACGGCGTCGTCCATCGGCGTGGAGTTCACGAACCGCAGGCCGGCGTCGACCTTCGCGTCGATCTGGCGCAGCTGGTAGTCGACCGGTCGCAGCCGGTCGCTCTCCTGGCGCACCCCCGCGATCATCGGCTCCCACGGGATGCGGGGGTCGGTGAAGTCGTAGGCGGTGGTGACGCCGTTGGCGAGGAAGTCCAGCGAGCCGTGCAGCGTCGTCCAGTAGACGTCCTCGGCGCTGGCGTGGCGGATCAGGCCGAGCATGGAGTCGCACCAGCCGTAGAGGGTCTCGCTGACGCCGAGGCCGCGCGAGGCGCTGGTGAACAGGTGGCTGTGGGTGGAGACGAAGCCGGGCGCGACGAAGGAGCCGTCGACGTCGAGCACCTCGCTCGCGGCGGCCGCGTGCTCCGCGGGCGGGTCGCCGGCGCCGAGCTCGACGATGACGCCGTCGTCGACGAGCATCCAGCCGCGCTCGACGTGGCCGAGGTCCTCCGCGCCCGCGGCGACGGTGATCAGGCGGGCGTTGCGGACGAGGAGACTGCTCATGGGCACCCCTGGGGTGTCGGGCGGCGTGGCCGCGTGGGTTCGGCATGGGTGGACCGGGAGCCGGGGCTCAGGGCGTGCGCACCTGCTCCTTGACGACGAGGAGGGCGTAGGGCGCGCCGTCGGCCGAGCGCCACCGGTGGGCGACGCCGCCGGGCAGCGACGCGGAGTCGCCGGGCGCCAGGCGCTCGGCGCGGCCGTCGAGCTCGATCTCCATCGCGCCGGCGAGCAGGTAGACCCACTCGTGCTCGGCGTGGGCGAACACGGCGCCGTAGGCGGTGTTCTCCGCGCGCACCTCCAGCGCACGGAACGGCCCGGCGCCGCCGAGCAGCACCCGCGCGGTGCCGTCGAGGCCGTACGGGCCGACGCGTCCGGCGTCGGCGGGCAGCACCTGCGCGGCCTCGGCGGGCGCGGCGTGGACGCCGGCGTCGAAGGTGAGCAGCTCGACCTGGCTGGTGCCCAGCGCGTGGGCGATCCGCTCCAGCGACGCCAGGCTCGGGCGGGTCAGGCCGCGCTCGAGCTGGCTGAGGAACGGGTGGGAGAGGTGGGCGCTCCCGGCCAGCTGCACGAGGGTCATCCCGCGGGCCCGGCGCAGCGCGCGGATGCGCTCGCCGACCTGGTCGGAGGCACGGTCGACGGCACGGTCGGCGGGCGCGGAGACCGGCGTCATGGGCACCTCCCTCGGCGTGCTCTGGGGCTCGGCAGCGTCACCGTAGAACGGCGATCGGGCCGGGAGACCAGGCGTAACGGGCTCGCAACGAAGACGTCATCGACGAGGAATCGGGCCCGCCTAGCGTCGGCGATGTTGATGGCACCAACAGGCTCGAGGAGGTCCCGCGTGACGCCGTCCGGCTCGCTCCCACCCCCGCTGCCACGGCGGATCGAGGTGCTGCGCCACGCCACGCTGCGCGAGGGCGGCACCGCCGACGTGGTGCTCGAGGGCGAGGTCGTCGCCGCCGTGCTGCCGGCCGGCTCCGCGCCCGCCGCGAGCACCCCCGACGCCGAGCTCGACCTCACCGGCTTCACCCTGCTCACCGCCCCGGCCGAGCCGCACGCCCACCTCGACAAGGCCGGCAGCTGGGACCTCATCGAGCCGCCGATGGGCGACCTCGACCGCGCCGTCGACTCCTGGGTGGCCTACACCGCCACGATCACCGAGGAGGATGTCGCGACCCGGGCCCGCGCGCAGGTGCTGCGCATGGTGGCTCAGGGCACGACCGCGATCCGCAGCCACGTCGACCTCCAGCGGCACGCCGATCCGCTGTGCGGGGTGCGGGCGCTGGTGCGGGTGCGCGAGGAGCTGGCCGACCTCGTCGACCTCCAGCTCGTCGCGCTGGGCCACGAGCACGCCTCCGACGCCTGCTACGAGGAGGCCATGGCGCTCGGCGTCGACCTCGTGGGCGGCGCTCCGCACATGGCCGAGGACCCCCTCGGCGAGATGCACCGCCAGCTCTCCATCGCCGAGCGGCTCGGCGCCCCGGTGGACCTGCACACCGACGAGTCGCTCCACGGCCCGGTGACGATCCTCGAGCTCGCCCGTCGCGTGCGCGACTGGACGCAGCCGGTGACCGCCGGCCACTGCGTGCGGCTGGGCACGATGGAGCCCGAGGAGCTCGCGGAGGTCGTCGAGGCGCTCGTCGCCGCCGACCTCGGCATCGTCAGCCTGCCCATCACCAACCTCTACCTGCAGGGCTGGGAGCACCCGGTCTCGACGCCGCGCGGCCTCACCGCGCTGCGCGCCCTCCTCGACGCCGGGGTGCGCGTCGGCGCGGGCGCCGACAACGTCCGCGACCCCTTCAACCCCGTGGGCCGCAGCGACGCCCTCGAGACGGCGTCGCTGCTGGTGACCGCGGGCCACCTCACCCTCGACGAGGCGCTCGACGCGATCACCGACGGCGCCCGCTCGGTGATGTCGCTGCCCGAGGCCGGCCCGCGTCCCGGCGCCGCCGCCGAGCTGCTCGCCGTGCGCGGCACCCGGCCCGGCGCGGTCGTCGCCGAGGCCAGCCCCGACCGCTTCGTCCTCCACCGCGGCCGCCTCGTCGCCGCCAGCCGTGTCCAGCTCGACCTCGCCGTGCCGTCGAAGGGAACCCCATGACCGTCCTGCCCGCGATCGACGCCGACCGCGTCACCGCCCTCGCCGCCGAGCTGCGCGACCTGCTCGGCCCCGACGCCGTCTCCGACGAGGAGTCGGTGCTGGAGCGCGCCTCCGTCGACGGCTCCGCGATGTCGCCGGTGATCAAGGACCTCCTGCCGCTGGGCCGGGCGCAGCTGGTGGCCCACCCGACGACGGCCGAGGAGATCGCGGTGGTCGTCGGCGCGGCGGTGCGCCACGGCGTCCCCGTGACCCCGCGCGGCAAGGGCACCGGCAACTACGGCCAGGCCATCCCGATGTCGGGCGGTCTGGTGCTCGACATGTCGCGGGCCCGCACGATCGTCGAGGTCGGCGACGGCATCATCACCGCCGACGCCGGGGCACCGCTGCTCTCGCTGGAGAAGGCCGCGCAGCGCTCGGGCCAGCAGGTGCTGATGTACCCCTCCACCGTGCAGTCGAGCATCGGCGGCTTCGTCTCCGGCGGCTCCGGCGGCACCGGCTCGATCAAGCACGGCATGCTGCACACCGGCTACGTCACCGCGCTCGACGTCGTCCACGCCGTGCCGGACGCGACCCTGGTGCACCTCGAGGGCGCCGCCACCGAGCCGTACCTGCACAACTACGGCACCGCCGGCATCATCGCCCGCGTCTCGGTGCGGCTGGAGCCCCTGCAGGACTGGCGCGCGTTCTACGCCAGCTTCGAGGACTTCCACGACGCCTTCGACCTCGTGCGGCCCCTCGTCGCCCTCGACCCGACGCCGCGCCTGGTCTCCGCCGACCTCCCCCGCGTCACCGCCGCGCTCCCGCCCGACGACGCGCTGCCCGAGGGCCGCGCGAGCCTGCGCGCCATCCTCGACGCCGCCACCGTCGCCGAGGCCACCGCGCTCGTGGAGGCCGCCGGCGGACGCGTCGAGGCGGTGCGCGAGGGCCTGCAGCAGTCGGCGCGACTCTCGACGCTGAGCTACAACCACCCCGTGGAGTGGATGATGCGCTCCACCGACGAGCGCTGGTTCCACGTCGAGGTCGGCGGCGACGCGCTCATCGACCGCATCGACGAGGTGCACCGGGTCTACCCCGGCGCGATGCTGCACCTCGAGGGCCAGAACGGCCGGCCCATCGGCATGCTCATGGCGCCCTACACCGGCGCCGACGACGTGTGGGCCGGCTTCGAGCGGCTCACCGCGCTCGGCGTCGGGTTCCACAACCCGCACCAGTGGTACGTCGACTACGAGCCCGACCGCAGCCGCGCGCTGGCCCGCAGCACCGACCCCGACGGGCTGCTCAACCCCGGCAAGCTCGTCGAGCCGCACGTGCCGACCTCCGGCCCGGCCGACGTCACGCCCGTGCTGCCGTGAGCGATCCCGAGACCGATCCCTGGCCCGATCCCTGGCCCGTGCTGCTCGACTGGCTGCCGGGCGACCACGAGCCCGAGCGTCCGCTGATGACGCTGGCCACCGTCGACCCCGACGGCTGGCCCAACGCCCGCACGGTGCTGCTCAGCTCGATCGACGAGCGGGGGCCGACCTTCCACGCCGACGCTCGCTCGGCCAAGATCGCCGAGGCCGACGCGTCGGGCCGGGCCGCGCTCACCGTGCACCTGCCCGCGCAGGCGCGACAGGTCGTCGTCCAGGGCACCGTGGAGCCGCAGACCCGGGCGGAGGAGCAGGACGCCTACGCCCGGCGCTCGCGCTACCTGCAGGTGCTGGCCTGGCTCAACACCCCCGAGCTCGCGGTCCGCCCGGAGGCCGAGCGGGTGGCCGCCTGGGCCCGCTTCGAGGCCGAGCACCCCACGCTCGAGGCGCCGCCCACCTGGACCGGACGCCGGGTGCGCCCCGAGCGGATCGTCCTGTGGACCGGGAGGCCCGACGCGTGCAGCCGTCGGGTGGCCTACTTGCGCGACGTCGACGGCTGGCGGGTCGAGGTCCGTGCCGGCTGAGGTGCTCGACGCGGCAGTGCACGCGGCCACGGCCGCCTGCCCGAAGTCGATGGTGCACGGGCCGTGCGGCGGCGTCGGGCTCGACGGCACCTGCGAGGTGGCGCCCACGCCCTGCCCGTTCGTGCCGCTGACGCCGACCCGCTGGGCCGGTGAGCGGCCCGCCGCCCCGCGGCACGCCGGCGCCGAGGAGACCCGGGCCCTGCTCGCGACGCGGCCGATCGTCGTCGTCGATCTGCCGGCGGCGCCGCTCTCGGCGGCCTCGATCGCCGCGTGCGGGCAGGTGCTCCGCGGCCGGGTCGACGCCGTCCTGGCCGGCGACTCCGGCGAGGCGCGCGTCCAGCTGCCGCCGGCCTATCGGGCCCACCTGCTGCGCGAGGCCGGGCTGCGCACCTGGACCGGGCTCAACTGCCGCGACCGCAACCGGGTGGCCCTGGAGGGCGAGCTGGCCGGGCTCGCCGACGTCGGGGTGGCCGGCGTCCACTGCGTCACCGGCGACCACACCGCCACCGGTCACCGACCCGACGCGCAGCCGGTCTTCGACCTCGACAGCACCGCGCTGGCGGCCCTCGCCCGCGCGGCCGGGCACCTGGTCTCGGTGGCGGAGTCGCCCGTCGCTCCCCCGGTGGCGCAGCGCGCGGCCCGGCTGCGGGAGAAGGAGCGCGCCGGCGCCGACCTGTGCTTCGTCAACCACTGCGGCGGGGTCGAGGCGGTGGCCGCGTTCGCCGACGACGTGCGACGCGCCGGCGTCGGCCTGGGCCTGGTGGCGTGCGTGCCGATCGTGCTCGACGCCGGCTCGGCCGCGGTGATGCGCTCCTTCCCGACCTCGCCGATGCCGCCGGGCTACGCCGAGCGGATCCTCGCCGCCGGACCCGACCCGGCGGCGACGCGGCGGGCCGGCGTCGCAGCCGCGATCGCGCTCGGGCGCGACCTGCTCGACCTCGGCCTGGCGGGGGTGAACCTCTCCGGCGGCCCGGCGCCGGGCGAGGAGCTGGCGTACGCGGAGTCGGTGGCGCAGATCGCCGAGGCGCTGGTGGGCTGAGCCCGGCGCAGGGGCTGTCGCCGGGCCGCGGCGGATGCCAGAGTGATCGGCATGCGCCCCACCGCTGCACTCGGAGCCGTGCCCGCCCCTGCCGCCGAGTCGCCGCCGCCGGTCGCGGCCGGCGCCTGGGTGGTCGGCCTCTGCTCGGTGGCCCTGCAGCTCGTGGCGCTGGCCGACCGCGGCACCACCGAGCTGAACGTGGGGACGCCGATCAGCATGGTCCTCGGCGCGCTGATCGTCGGCTGGTTCTCCTCCGGCGTCGTGCGCGGCCGCACCGGCCGCACCGTCGTCGTCGCGATCCTGGTGACGCTGGCGCTCGCCGCGAGCGCGGCCGGCGTCGAGGGACCGCTCGACGTCCTCGACCTGGTGCTGATGATCGGCGTGCTCGCCGGGCTGCTCGCCGTCCGGTTCTCCTCGATCACCGCGTGGTGGCGCGCGCACCCCGACGCCGGCCGCGCACCGCTGCGGGGCGTGCTGCTCCTCGCGGTGGTGGCCGGCGCCCTCGGCGGCCTGGTGGCTCCCGCCGAGTCCGGGATGTTCCTCTCCGGGCGCCTCTGAGGGGATCCCTCAGAGGGCCCTCACACGGCCCTCACACGGCCAGGGCGGCCTCGAACTGGCTGGCGTGCAGGCGGGCGTAGGCGCCCTCGGCGGCCAGCAGCTCCTCGTGGGTGCCCTGCTCGACGATGCGCCCCTCCTCCATGACGACGATGAGGTCGGCGTCGCGGATCGTGGAGAGCCGGTGGGCGATGACGAACGACGTGCGGTCGGCCCGCAGCGCCGCCATCGCCTGCTGCACCAGCACCTCGGTGCGGGTGTCGACCGACGAGGTGGCCTCGTCGAGGATCAGCAGGGCGGGGTCGGTGAGGAAGGCCCGCGCGATCGTCAGCAGCTGCCGCTCGCCGGAGGAGAGGTTGGAGCCCTCCTCGTCGACGACCGTGTCGTAGCCGTCGGGCAGCGAGTGCACGAACCGGTCGACGAAGGTGGCCTTCGCCGCCGCCCGGATCTCCTCGTCGGTGGCGCCGGGGCGGCCGTAGGCGAGGTTGTCGCGGATGGTGCCCTCGAAGAGCCAGGTGTCCTGCAGCACCATGCCGATGCGGCTGCGCAGCGCGGTGCGCGAGAGGCTCGCGATGTCGACGCCATCGAGCGTGATGCGTCCGCCGTCGAGGTCGTAGAACCGCATGACCAGGTTGACCAGCGTCGTCTTGCCGGCGCCCGTGGGGCCGACGATCGCGACCGTCTGCCCGGGCCGGGCCACCAGCGAGAGGTCGGTGATCAGCGGTCGGGCGGGGTCGTAGGAGAAGTCGACGTGCTCGAAGGCGACCTCGCCCCGCTCGCCCTCGCGGGCCGGGGCGGCCTCGCCGGTGATCGGCTCCTCGCCGGCGTCGAGCAGCTCGAAGACCCGCTCGGCCGACGCGACGCCCGACTGCAGCAGGTTGGCCATCGAGGCCACCGTCGTCAGCGGCTGGTTGAACTGGCGGGCGTACTGGACGAAGGCCTGCACGTCGCCCACCGAGAGCTGGCCCGAGGCCACCCGCAGGCCGCCGACGACCGCGACGACGACGTAGTTCAGGTTCCCGATGAACATCATCAGCGGCATGATCAGGCCGCTGATGAACTGGGCCTTGAAGCTGACGTCGAACAGCCCGGCGTTGTGCTCGGCGAAGGCGTCCTCGACCTCGCCGCGGCGCCCGAAGACGTTGACCAGCGCGTGGCCGGAGTAGGACTCCTCGATGTGGGCGTTGAGCTGGCCGGTGCGGCGCCACTGCGCGACGAACTGACCCTGCGAGCGCTTCATCACCGCGCGGGTGACCAGCAGGGAGACCGGCACGCTGATCAGCGCGATGAGCGCCAGCGTCGGCGAGATCGAGAACATCATCGCCAGCACCGCGACCACCGTCAGGATCGAGGTGAGCAGCTGGCTCATGGTCTGCTGCAGGGTCTGGCTGACGTTGTCGATGTCGTTGGTGACCCGGCTGAGCAGCTCGCCGCGCGGCGAGCGGTCGAAGTACGACAGCGGGAGCCGGTGGATCTTGTCCTCGACCTCCTGGCGCATCCGGCGCACCGTGCGCTGCACGACGCCGTTGAGCAGGTAGCCGGCCAGCCAGCCGAGCAGCGCCGCGAGGGCATAGACGGCGAGCGTCAGGCCGAGCCACTGGCCGACCTGGCCGAAGTCGACGCCCACACCGGGCACGACGTCCTGCGCGCGGGCGATGTCGGGCAGCTGCGACTCCGGGACGCCCGCGAGCCGGCGTCCGAGGAAGCCGCGGACGACGAGGTCGGTGGCGTGGCCCAGCAGGCGCGGGCCGACCGACATCAGGGTGACGCTGACGACGCTGAGCGCCAGCACCGCCAGGGTCGGGCCCATCTCGGGGCGCATCCGGCGGACGAGGCGCTTGGCCGACGGGCCGAAGGTCATCGCCTTCTGGCCGACCATGGCGCCGGCCATCGGGCCGCCGCGCGGGCCGCCTCCGCCGCCGGGCGCCTCGATGCGCTCGGTGGCCTTGAAGCCGGCCGACTTGTCGGCGGGCTTCCCGTTCTCGGGCGTCGTGCTCATGCCAGCACCTCCTCGGCGCGCTCGGCGAGGCCGCTCTCCTGGGAGTCGACGATCTCGCGGTAGGTGGGGCAGCCGGCGAGCAGCTGCTCGTGGGTGCCGGTGCCGACGACGCGGCCGTCCTCGAGGACGACGATGCGGTCGGCGTCGCGGATCGTGGAGACCCGCTGGGCGACGACGACGACCGTCGCCTCCCGGGTGACCGGGCGCAGCGCCGCGCGCAGCCGCGCGTCGGTGGCCAGGTCGAGGGCGGAGAAGGAGTCGTCGAAGAGGTAGACCGAGGGGTCGCGCACCACGGCCCGGGCGATCGCGAGCCGCTGACGCTGACCGCCGGAGAAGTTGGTGCCGCCCTGCGCCACCGGGGCGTCGAGCCCCTCGGGCAGCGCCTCGACGAAGTCGCGCGCCTGGGCGATCTCCAGCGCCCGCCACATCGCGGCCTCGTCGGCGTCGGGGGCGCCGTGCGCGAGGTTGGAGCGCACGGTGCCGCTGAACAGGTAGGCCTTCTGCGGCACCAGGCCGAGCTCGGCCCACAGCGCCTCGGGGTCGAGGTCGCGGACGTCGACCCCGCCCACGCGGACGGTGCCGCCGGTGGCGTCGAAGAGCCGCGGCACGAGGTTGACCAGCGTCGACTTGCCGGCACCGGTGGAGCCGACGACGGCGACGGTCTCGCCGGGCCGCGCGGTGAGGTCGACGGCGTGGAGCACCGGCTCCTCGGCGCCGGGGTAGGCGAAGGTGACGCCCTCGAGGTCGAGGTGGCCGCGACGGGCGGCGTCGAGGGCCTGCGGGGCCTCGGGCGGACGCACGGAGGTCTCGGTGTCGAGCACCTCGGTGATGCGGTCGGCGCAGACCGCCGAGCGCGGCACCTGCATGAGCATGAAGGTCGCCATCATCACCGACATGAGGATCTGCAGCAGGTAGGCCAGGAACGCGGTGAGCGCGCCGGGCTGCATGAGGCCGTCGTCGACGCGGTGGCCGCCGAACCAGATGACGCCGACGCTGGAGACGTTCACGACCAGCATCACCAGCGGGAACATGGTGGCCATCCAGCGGCCGGCGCGGGTGGCGACGTCGGTGAGCTCGTCGTTGGCGCCGCCGAAGCGGGCGGCCTCGTGCTCCTCGCGGACGAAGGCGCGCACCACGCGGATGCCCGTGATCTGCTCGCGCAGCACCCGGTTGACCTCGTCGATGCGGCCCTGCATCTCCCGGAAGCTCGGCACCATCTTGCTGATCACGAAGCCGACGGAGACGAAGAGCGCCGGCACGACGACGAGCAGGATCCAGCCCAGGCCGACGTCCTCGCGCAGCGCCATGATGACGCCGCCGACCATCATGATCGGCGAGGACACCGCGATCAGGCAGGCCATCACGACCAGCATCTGCACCTGCTGGACGTCGTTGGTGGTGCGGGTGATCAGCGAGGGGGCGCCGAAGCGCTGCACCTCGCGCTGGGAGAAGGTGCCGACGCGGGCGAACAGGTCGCGGCGCAGGTCGCGGCCGAAGGCCATCGCGGTGCGCGCGCCGAACCAGGCGGCGCCCAGCGAGCAGAGGATCTGCAGCACCGAGACGCCGAGCATGATCGCGCCCAGGCGCCAGATGGCGCCGGTGTCGCCGGTGACGACGCCCTCGTCGATGATCCGGGCGTTGAGGCTGGGCAGGTAGAGCATGGCGACGACGCCGGCCCCCTGGAGCACCAGCACGGCCAGCAGCCACGCCCGGTAGGGCGTGAGCCGCTGACGCAGCAGCGTGAGAAGCATCCGTGACTCCTTGTCTTCACTGATCCCGAGAGGGCTCCGCACGGAGGTGCCCGTGCAGGAGGGTCGCGACGATCTCCTCGGGGGTCAGGAGGTGACCGTCGCTGATGTGCGGGTGGCTGCCCGCGAAGGTGAGCAGGCGCAGCCGGTGGGCGAACTGCTCGGGGTCGACGTCGAGCAGGTCGGCGTCGGGGGCGACGACGTCGAGCACGATCTGGCGCTGCCGCGCGCGGATGGCGTCGTGCGCCGCCTGATGGTCCGCGGCCGTGGCGCCGTCGCCCTCGCGGTGGGGCGGGCGCACCAGCCCCACGCGCCGCATGAGGTCGAAGGTGGCGCGCCACCGCTGCTGGAGGATCGAGACGAGCAGCAGCAGCCGCCCCTCGAGCGGGATGTCGCGCGGGATCTCCGCCACCCGGCGCTCGATGTCGCCCGGCTCGAAGGCCCGCAGGATCGCCAGCTCGACGAGCTCCTCCTTGCTCTCCACGACCCGGAAGATCGTGCCCTCCGCGACGCCGGCCGCCTCGGCGATCTGCCGCGTCGTCACCTCGCGCCCGTGCTCGCGCAGCAGCCGCAGCGTCACGTCGATCAGGTGCTCGCGGCGCTCCTCGGGCGCCATGCGCCGAGCGCGGACACGGGAGGTGGTGGTCATGACGACCAGCGTAAGTGAGTGAGTGCTCACTCACAAGTGGGCTTCGGACCGGCGGAAGCTTCAGCGGCCGACCGCTGAAACGCACGGTTGGAGTTCGAAGGTTCGGACGCCAACCGCAAGGTTCGGCGGCTGGCCGCCGAAGCTTTCAACACCCAGATCTACGGCGCCAGCCGCTCGATCCCCCAGCCGTCCGCACCGCGCCGATAGACCAGCCGGTCGTGGAGACGCCCGGTGCGGCCCTGCCACAGCTCGACGACGTCGGGACGCACGAGGTAGCCGCCCCACTCCTCGGGCACCGGCACCTCCCCGCCGGCGAAGCGCTCCTCGGCGGCGGCGTAGGACGCCTCGAGCTCGGCGCGCGAGGCGATCGTCGACGACTGCTGCGAGGCCCAGGCGCCGAGCTGGCTGGAGCGGGGGCGCACGGCGAAGTAGGCGGCGACGACGTCGCGGGGCAGCGGCTCGGCGCGACCCTCGACGCGCACCTGCCGCTCGAGCGGGTGCCAGGGGAAGAGCAGCGAGCAGCGGGGCTCGGCGGCCAGCGCGTGGCCCTTGCGGGAGCCGTGGTTGGTGTAGAAGACGAAGCCGTCCTCGGTGAGCTCCTTGAGCAGGACGATGCGCGCCGAGGGGGCGCCGTCGGCGTCGGCGGTGGCGACGACCATCGCGTTGGGCTCGTGGAGGCCGGCGGCGACGGCGTCGTCGAACCACCGGCCGAACTGGACGAGCGGGTCGGCGGCGACGTCGGCCTCGTCGAGGCCGGCGCGCGCGTAGTCCTCGCGCAGCGCCGCGAGATCGAGGTGGACACCGGTCGGCTCGTGGTCAGCAGCGGACGCCATGACGTCGACGGTAAGGGGTGGTGCAGAATGCGGCCGATACCCCGAGACTTGCCGCAGACCATTACCAGACCATCACGAGGAGCCAGCTCATGGCCGAGGTCCACCACGGACTGGAAGGCGTCGTCGCCTTCGAGACGCAGATCGCCGAGCCCGACAAGGAGGGCTCCGCGCTGCGCTACCGCGGCGTCGACATCGAGGACATCGTCGGGCGCGTCCCGTTCGAGAACGTGTGGGGCCTGCTGATCGACGGCTCCTACGCCCCCGGCCTGCCGGCCGCCGAGGCCTACAACCTCCCGGTCCACACCGGCGACGTCCGCGTCGACGTCCAGGCCGCGATCGCCATGCTGGCCCCGGCCTTCGGCTTCGGCCAGACCTACGACATCACCGACGAGCAGGCCCGCGAGGACCTCGCCCGCGTCGCCGTCATGGTGCTCTCCTACGCCGCCCAGTCCGCGCGCGGCCTGCACGCGCCGGTCGTCCCGCAGAAGGTCGTCGACGAGGGCGCCACCCTCGCGGAGAAGTTCCTGATCCGCTGGAAGGGCGAGGCCGACCCCAAGCACGTCAAGGCCATCGACGCCTACTGGAGCAGCGCCGCCGAGCACGGCATGAACGCCTCCACCTTCACCGCCCGCGTCATCACCTCCACCGGCGCCGACGTCGCGGCCGCGTTCTCCGGCGCCATCGGCGCGATGAGCGGCCCGCTCCACGGCGGCGCCCCGTCCCGCGTGCTCGGCATGATCGAGGACGTCGAGCGCACCGGCGACGCCGCCGCCTACGTCAAGGGCCTCCTCGACTCCGGCGAGCGCCTGATGGGCTTCGGTCACCGCGTCTACCGCGCCGAGGACCCCCGCGCCCGCGTGCTGCGCCGCACCGCCCGCGAGCTCGACGCGCCCCGCTACGAGGTCGCCGAGGCGCTGGAGAAGGCCGCCCTGGCCGAGCTGCGCGAGCGTCGTCCCGACCGCGTGCTCGAGACCAACGTCGAGTTCTGGGCCGCGATCGTCCTGGACTTCGCCGAGGTGCCGGCCAACATGTTCACCTCGATGTTCACCTGCGCCCGCACCGGAGGCTGGTCGGCGCACATCCTGGAGCAGAAGCGCACCGGCCGCCTGATCCGCCCCTCGGCGATCTACACCGGCCCGGCCGCGCGCCCGGCCGACGCCGTCGACGGCTGGAACGCCGCCTGGGGCGCCTGACCCCTCGCACCACGCAGACGAAGGCCGTCCCCGCAGCTGCGGGGACGGCCTTCGTCGTCGGTCGGTGCAGGGGACCTCAGGACCCCTTAGGACCTCGGCGTCACGACCTCCACGAGGCGGCCGAGGAACCAGCTCGTGCGGCCCATGCCGCCGTCGACGTCCAGCGAGATGTGGATGTGGTCGCGGTGGCGCAGGGTGTCCGAGCAGCCCTTCAGCCTCTTGCAGCCGGCGTTGAGGTAGGGCTCGGGCGCGAACTGGCGGTAGCTGGAGTAGATGCGGTCGTTCCAGATCACGTACATGACGCCGAGGCGGCGGGCGCGCGCGGCGACCTCGCCGTGGCCGTCGGTGGCGAAGAGCCAGTCGAGCACCTCGCGGGCCGCGGCGCGGCCGTGCGCGGTGCGGGCGCTGACCATCCAGTCGAGGGCGCGGCCCTCCTTGTGCTCCGAGCGACCACCGGAGTCGCACGCGCGGGAGATGCCGCCGGGCGTGCCCTCGAAGCGCCAGTCGAGGTAGCGCATGAGGTAGGCCGCTCCCGGCTTGGGCTTCGGCGAGCACCTCGTCTGCGGCTGGTAAGGGGCGAAGTCCTCGATCGGCGCCACCCGGGCCAGGGCCGGGGCGGCGGTGCCGAGCAGGACGGCGAGGACGGCGAGCGCGCGGACGAGCCGGCGCAGGCGGGGCCGGCGGGTGCCGGTCGTGGTGCGGGTCGTGGTGCGGGTCGTGGCGGCGGGCGCAGGGGCCGTCGCCGGGACGTGCGGGTGCTGCTGAGAACGGACGCTCATGCGGTCGTCTCCAAGAGGATCGAGGCGCCTGCGAGCGGGGGGATGCAGGCGGCTCCGGGGGCCCCGGAACCCGGCGACCGTATGTCGGGTCCACAGGCGAATCGCCGACAACGCAGGCGCCCTGACCGAAGGGCCCTGACCCGCTCGGGGCGGGCGTCGTCCGATCGGTCAGACCTGCAGCGACTTGCCGAAGCAGCGCGACAGCGGCGCGTCCTTGTAGTAGCCGAAGCCGGGGATGGCGACGTAGCCCGACGACTCGTAGAGGGCGATCGCCTCGGGCTGCGCGAGCCCGGTCTCGAGGACCATCGCCCGGGCGCCATGGGCGGCGGCGTCGGCCTCGAGGTGGGCGAGCATGCGGCGCGCCAGGCCGCGGCGGGCGAAGGCCGGGCGGACGTACATGCGCTTGACCTCGGCGGTCGGCGCCAGACCGAAGGCGACGACGTCGCTGCGTCGCCAGGCCCCGGTGACGGCGGGGACGCCGTCGATGCGGGCCACGAAGAACGAGCCGGCCGGGGGCTCGAACATCAGCGGGTCGAGCGGGGTGTCGTCGGGGCCGCCGTAGCGGCGGACGTACTCGGCCTGCACCTCCTCGATGAGGAGGACGGCGTCGGGATGGCCGAAGGCCACACGCTCGAGCACCCAGCCGTCCAGGGGTTCGGTCGCCGTCACGGCGCCGAGCCTACGACGGCGCCGTCACCATCCGGTCCACCCGGTCCGGGCGCGGGACGCCCCTGGGATGATGGGGCGGTGACGACGCCGGACCTGCGCCTGCCCGCCGACCTGCTGCCCGCCGACGGCCGCTTCGGCTCCGGTCCCTCGCGCATCCCCGTCGAGCGGCTGCAGCGGCTGGCCGACACCGGCGCGAGCCTCATGGGCACCTCGCACCGGCAGGCGCCGGTGCGCTCGCTGGTGGGCCGGGTCCGCGCCGGGCTGGGCGAGCTGTTCTCGCTGCCCGAGGGCTACGAGGTGCTGCTCGGCCTGGGCGGCTCGACGGCGTTCTGGGACGTCGCCACCTACGGCCTGATCGAGCGGCGCAGCCAGCACCTGGTGTTCGGCGAGTTCACCTCGAAGTTCGCCACCGCCGCGGCCGACGCGCCCTGGCTCGAGACGCCGTCGGTGCTCTCCAGCGCTCCCGGCTCGCGCTGCGCCGTGGAGGCCGACGCGGCCGTCGACGTCTACGCCTGGGCGCACAACGAGACCTCCACCGGCGTCATGGCGCCGGTCGTGCGCCCCGCCGGCGCCGGGGACGACCAGCTCGTGGTCGTCGACGCCACCTCGGGCGCGGGCGGGCTGCCGGTCGACCTCGCCGAGGCCGACGTCTACTACTTCGCGCCGCAGAAGGGCTTCGCCTCCGACGGCGGCCTGTGGTTCGCGCTGGTCTCGCCGCGGGCGATCGAGCGCATCGAGCGCATCGGCGCCTCGGGACGCCACGTGCCGGCGTTCTTCGACCTGCGCACCGCGCTGGCGCAGTCGCGCCTCGACCAGACCTACAACACCCCGGCGCTGGCCACGATCTTCCTGATGGCCGAGCAGCTGGACTGGATGAACGGTCAGGGCGGCCTCGAGGCGATGGTCGCGCGCACCACGGAGTCCTCCACCCACCTCTACCGCTGGGCCGAGGAGCACCCGCTCGCGACGCCCTTCGTCGCCGATCCCGAGCACCGCTCGCTGGTCGTCGGCACCGTCGACCTCGACGCCTCGGTGCCGGCCGAGCAGGTGGCCGCGGTGCTGCGCGCCAACGGCGTCGTCGACACCGAGCCGTACCGCAAGCTGGGCCGCAACCAGCTGCGCATCGCGATGTTCCCGGCGGTGGAGCCGGCCGACGTCCGCGCGCTGACCGCCTGCCTGGACTGGGTGATCGAGCGGGTCACGACTCCCTGAGGAGTCGCAGCGTGGCCCGCTCCAGGGCCGCCTGCCGCAGGTCGGGGCCGTCGTGGTGGCGCCGCGTGGTGCCCGCGATGGTGCGCCCCTCCTCGTAGGCCTCGACCACCCGCGGGTCGACGTAGGAGCTGCGCGCAAGGGTCGGGGTGTTGCCGAGGAAGGAGGAGACGTCCTTCATCGCCGCCGAGACCGCGCGACGTCGTGACGCCGCGGTCTGGCCCGGCTCGTCGGTCTGCGCCAGGGAGGCGGCTGCGAGCACGGTGGCGTGCCAGGTGCGGAAGTCCTTCGCGGTGGCCGTGATGCCGGTGGCGTCGCGGATGTAGTCGTTGACCAGCTCGGGCAGCATCGAGCGCCACCGCCGCGCCTCCTGGTAGGAGAGCAGCCGGGCGTCGACGCCGCGCCGCCGGCGCATCACCTCGATCGCCTCGACGACCACCGCGTCGTCGATCTCGATGCGGTGCGAGACGCCGGACTTCCCGACGAAGGAGAACACCAGCAGCTCGCCGCGGCGACGCACGTGACGCCGCTCGAGCGTGGTGAGGCCGAAGGAGCCGTGGGCGTCGGCGTAGACGTCGTTGCCGATGCGGAAGTAGCCGAGGTCGAGCAGTCGCACCGCGGCCGCGCAGGCGCGCTCGAGCGGCATCCCGGCGCTGCCGAGGTCGCCGGCCATCCGCTCGCGGGCACGGGTCAGGCTGCGGCCGAAGCGCTCCATGCGCTCGAACTTCTCGGCGTCGCGCCGCGCCCGCCAGTCCGGGTGGTAGAGGTACTGGCGTCGCCCGGCGGCGTCGGTGCCGACGGCCTGCAGGTGGCCGTGCGCGTGCGGGGTGATCCAGACGTCCTCCCAGGCGGGCGGGATCACCAGGGCGCGGATGCGCTCCACGGCCTCCGCGGGCAGACGCCCGCCGTCGGCGTCGAGGTAGGTGAACCCGCTCCCGGCGCGCCGACGCGTCCACCCCGGCTGGTCAGGGGAGGTCCGGCGCAGGCGTGGCACCCGCCCACGCTAGGGGCGGCGGACGGGCGACGTCCTCCCCCACCAAGGTGCACGGGGCCGCGAGGTCAGTTGGGACGCAGCGCCCGGCGCAGCACCCACACGCCCCCGATGAGGATGGCTCCCCACATCGCCCACAGACCCCAGCCGCTGATGGCGATGCCGGGGCTGGCGTCGCCGGCGCGGGTGGGGGTCGGGACGGGTGCGGGGGCGCTCGACGCCGACGCGCCGGCGCCGACGGCGGCCCGCACCGCGGCGGGCAGGGTGATGCGCAGGATCGGCTGGTCGCGGCCCTCGCTGCTGAGGTAGACGCGGTTGCGGGAGTCGATCGCGATGCCCTCGCCCTGCGGCTGGGAGGGCAGGTCGAAGGTGTCGACGCGGTCCAGGCTCGGGAAGGCGTAGACGGTGGCCTCGCCGTAGCCGCGGACGATCAGGTGGCGCCCGTCGGGGAAGAACGCGGCGTCGGTGGCGATGGCGGGGGCGTCGCCGACCGGCCGCAGCGGGTTGACGCCGGTGGCGCTCAGCGCCTCGGGCGCGGCGAAGACCACCCCGCCCATGAAGCCCTTGGTGATCACGTAGAGCCGGCCGGTGGTGGGGTCGACGAGCAGGCTCTCGGCGTCCTGGGCGCCGTCGGGGTAGGCCAGCCGGTAGGTGGTGGGCTCGACGCGGCGGGTGCCCGGGCCGACCGGCACGCGGGCCACCTCGATGGTGTCGCGTCGACGCCGGTTGTCGCCGATGTCGCCCACCCACACCTGGCCGGCCCCGGCCGGGGCGAGGGCCTCGACGTCGGTGGGCTCGGCCTTCCAGTAGGTGACGCCGACGGTGCGGCCGGTCGCGTCGAGGGTGAAGACGCGGCCGGTGTCGCCGGAGTCGTTCGTGGTGACGTAGCGGCCCTGGTCGACGACGAGCCCGGAGGCCTCGGTGATCGAGGTGTCGGAGACGACCGCGACCTTCTCGGCCGGCGGCGTGGTGGGGGTCGTGGAGGCGCCGACCGCGAAGGGCACGGTGGCCAGGGCGCCGAGGATCCGGTCGAGCACGCTCATCCCTCCAGCAGGGTGGCGAGACGGGGGCTGACGCCCCAGGTGTCGACGAGGTCGTCGTACTCGGTGCGCAGCGAGCCGCCGGCCACCGGCGAGCCGGCCCGCACGCAGCGCAGCAGCGTGTTGCGCGGCGTGTGCTGGCTCTCGACGAACTGCACGACCTCGACGCGGTAGCCGCGCAGCCGCATCAGCGCCGCGCGCACGCCGTCGGTGAGGGTGTCGGCCAGGCGCTCGCGGAGGATGCCGTGTCGGGTGAGCAGGGCGTAGGGCGAGGGCGTCGGCGAGCGCCGCAGCTGGGCGGCGATGTCGTGGTGGCAGCAGGGCGCGGCGAGCACCACCGGGGAGCCCCAGCCGACGGCGCGCGCGAGGGCGTCGTCGGTGGCGGTGTCGCAGGCGTGGAGGGCGAGGACCACCTCGGGCGCGGGGTCGAGCTCGACGGCGTCGATGGTGCCGACGACGAACTCGCAGGCGTCGGCCACGCCGAGGCGCTGCGCGACGGCGGTGTTGTGCTCGCGCGACTGCTCCTTGACGTCCGCGCCGATCACCCGCACCGGAAGCTCGCGCACGCCGGCGAGGAACCGGTGGGCGGCGAAGGTGAGGTAGGCGTTGCCGCAGCCGAGGTCGACGACGCGGAGCGGGTCCTCGGCCGTCGGGGCGCGCAGGTGGCCCTTGGCGAGCGCCTCGGTGACGGCGACGTCGAGCTGGCGCAGGAACTCCTCGACCTGGCGCAGCTTGGCCTGCCGCGACGGCTTGACGCGGCCCTCGGCGTCGGTGAGGCCGAGCTCGCGGTAGAGCGGGTCGTCGGTGGGGATCAGTCGCTCCTTGTCGCGGTCGTGGCCGCGCTCGAGCGTGACGGGCGTGGCCCGCTCGGTGGTGTGGACGACCGCCTCGAGCCGCTTGGTGACGCGCACCTGATGGGTCTGGGTGGTGGTCTCGACGTGCCAGCTGCCGAACGGCTCGTCGACGAGGTCGTCGACGGCGTCGCGGGCGGCCTCGCCCACCGGGTGGTTGGTGGTGTGGGCCTGGGTGGCGTCGTAGGCGGTGACCTGGAGGTGGCGACCGGCCTTGAGATCGACGTAGCGCAGCTCGACGCGGCGCCAGCGCGGCGTCGTGCCCTTCTGCCGTCCCGAGAGCACCGCTCGCACGAGAAGGTCGGGGTCGAGGACCTCCCCGCGCATCCGGTTCAGGACGCGCAGCAGCGGCTCGCTCATCGCCCACCCAGCACGGAGGCGAGCACGACGATGAGCAGCAGCAGGCCGAGCGCGATCGGGATGATCAGGCGACGCTGCTGAGGGCTCAGCTGGGGGCTCATCGGGCCTCCCCCGCGACCGCTCCGGACCGCTCGGCGAGCAGCTCGGCGAGGTGCAGGGCGCGCACGTCGGCGAGGTCGTCGAGCTGGATCTTGCAGCTCATGCCGTCCGCGAGGACGACGGCGTCGGGATGGGAGCGCACCGCGGGCAGCAGCTGGGTCTCCGCGACCGCCACCGACACCTCGTAGTGGCCCTCCTCGACGCCGAAGTTGCCCGCGAGGCCGCAGCAGCCGCCGACGCGGGTGACCTGGGCACCGGCCTTGCGCAGCAGCGCCTCGTCGGCCGCCCAGCCCAGCACGGAGGCGTGGTGGCAGTGCGGCTGGGCGACGATCTCGACGCCGCTGAGGTCGGGCAGCGGCACCTCGAGGCGGGTGAGCAGCTCGGCGAAGGTGAGCATGCCCGCGGCGACGGTGGCGGCGCGGGGGTCGTCGGTGAGCTCCTGGGCGTCGCTGCGCAGCGTCGCCAGGCAGGAGGGCTCCAGGCCCACCACCGGGACGCCGGACTCGACGTAGGGCGCGAGGGTGGCCACCGCCCTGCCGACGATGCGGCGGGCGGCGTCGAGCTGGCCGGTGGTGACCCAGGTCAGGCCGCAGCAGGCCTTCTCGTCGATGACCTTCGCGCGCAGGCCCACCGACTCCAGGAACGCCAGCGCGGCCAGACCCGAGGAGGTCTGGAAGTGGTCGGTGAAGGAGTCGGCCCAGATCCAGACGTCGGGGGCGTCGTCGCGGACGGCGCCCGCGCGGGTGCGGGCGCGCTCCTGGGCCCGGGCCTGACGCCGCAGCGTGCGGTCGGCGAAGGTCGGGATGGAGCGTCGCTGGTCGATGCCGGCGGTGCGCCGCGCGAGGCGCGCCACCGGGCCCAGCCGCAGCGAGGCGTTGGCCAGGCCGGAGACCGGCGCGGAGAGCCGCGCCCACATCGGGAGGCGTCCGAGCACGTAGTGGCTGCGCGGACGCAGACGGCCCTGATAGGTCTGGTGCAGCGCCTCGGACTTGTAGGTGGCCATGTCGATGCCGGTGGGGCAGTCGCGGGCGCAGCCCTTGCAGGCCAGGCAGAGGTCGAGCGCCTCGCCGACGGCGGGGTCGGAGAGGCCCTGCACCAGCGAGCCGTCCAGCGCCTCCTGCAGCACGCGGGCGCGGCCGCGGGTGGCGTCCTTCTCGTCGCGGGTGGCGGCGTAGGAGGGGCACATGACGCCGGGGCCGGGGCCCGCGACGCACTTGCCGACGCCGGTGCAGCGGTGCACGGCGTTGGCCATCGAGCCCTCGTCGTGGAGGAACCGCAGCGCCACCGGGGGCTCGCGACGCGGCCGGTCGGCGCGCAGGTGGGCGTCGAAGGGGTCGGGTCGCACGAGGACGCCGGGGTTGAGCAGGTCGCCGGGGTCGCAGATGGCCTTGACGGCCTCGAAGAGCCGGATCGACTCGGGGTCGTACATCACCGAGAGCAGCTCGGAGCGGGCCCGGCCGTCGCCGTGCTCGCCCGACAGCGAGCCGCCGTAGCCCTTGAGGGCGTGGGCCGAGGCCTCCATGAAGTCGCGGAAGGTGCGCTGCGCGCCGGCCTCGTCGACGAGCGGGAAGTCGATGCGCACGTGCACGCAGCCGTCGCCGAAGTGGCCGTACGGGACGCCGTCGAGGCCGTGCTCGCGCAGCAGCGCGTCGAAGTCGCGCAGCCAGGCGCCGAGGTGCTCGGGCGGCACGGCGGCGTCCTCCCAGCCGGAGTAGGCCGGACGCGACAGCGAGCGCGCGGCCAGGCCGGCGCCGTCCTCGCGGATGCGCCACAGCGGACCGGCCTCGGCGGGGTCGACGACCACGCGGTGCTCGAGCGCGCCGGCCTCGGCGACGAGCCGGGCGGCCAGCGCCTCGGTCTCGGCGACGCTCTCGCCGGTGAGCTCGGCGAAGAGCCAGCCGGCGCCGCGCGGCAGGTCGGGGACGGACTTGCCGGAGGCCCGCACGATGTCGACGATCCGGGCGTCGAGGCCCTCGCAGGCGACGATCGGGTGCGCGAGCAGCGCCGGGACGGCGTCGGCGGCCTCGGCCATCGACGGGTAGCCGAGCACGACGAGGGTGCGCACCGGGGCGTCGCGCACCAGCCGCACCTCGGCCTCGAGGATCACGCCCAGCGTGCCCTCCGAGCCGGAGAGGAAGCGGTCGACGTGGCGGCCGTTCTCGGGCAGCAGGTGCTCGAGGGAGTAGCCCGACACCTGGCGGCCGAAGCGGCCGAACTCGGTGCGCAGGTGGGCGAGGTGGGCGTCGGCCAGGGCGCCGAGCGCGTCGCCGGCCTCGCCGTAGGGACGCGGGCCGCCCACGAGGCCGCCGATGACCTCGCCGGTGCCGAGCGCGGTGCGCAGCGCCACGACGTTGTCGGCCGCCCGGCCGTAGCCGAGCGCGCGCGAGCCGCAGGCGTTGTTGCCGATCATGCCGCCGACGGTGCAGCGGGTGTGCGTGGACGGGTCGGGGCCGTAGCGCAGGCCCAGCGGCGTCGCCTGCGCCTGCAGCCGGGCGTGCACGACGCCGGGCTCGATGAGCGCGGTGCCGCGCTCGGCGTCGATGCCCTTGACCCGGTTCAGGTGCTTGACGGTGTCGACGACGATGCCCGGGCCGACCGCGTTGCCGGCCACCGAGGTGCCCGCGCCGCGCATCGTCACCGGCACGCCGTGCTCGCGCGCGGCGTCGAGGATCGCGAGGATCTCGTCGGTCGAGCGCGGTCGCGCCACCGCCTGCGGCAGGATCCGGTAGAGCGAGGCGTCGGTGGAGTACAGCGCCCGGGTGAGCGTGGAGTCGCTGACGTCCTCGACGCCCCGGCGCCGCAGCGCCGCGACCAGCTCGTCGGCGGGGGCCGTGGCCGCCGGGGAGGACGACGTCACGTCGGTCTCGGGTGCACGGCTGCTCACCGTCCCATTCTCCCATCCGCCCCCAGCGTCCCGCGCGTGACGGTCATCGCTCGGTCATCGCGGGCCCCCGGCCGCTTGTAACGCGGAGTCCCGTGCACTTCCCACGGGTTATGACCGGTGGGAAGTGCACGGGACTCCGCGTTACATGCCGACGCCGGCGCTCACCAGTGGGTCAGGGAGTCGGCGAAGATCCGGGCGAGGTCCTCGTCGCGGGGGGTGACGGGGGCGGTGGCGAGCAGGCGCTGCTGCTTGAGCGAGCCCTCGACGAGGTCGTCGACGTCGGACTCGCCGTAGCCGACCTCGCCCAGGCCGTTGGGGATGTGGATGTCGCGCATGAGGCGCCGCAGGACGTCGGGGAGCGCGTCGGCGCCGAGGGAGACGTCGACGCCGGCGGGGTCGAGCAGCCGGGCGGCGGCGAGGTGACGCTCGGGGGCGGCGCCGAAGGTGAAGCGGAAGGCCTCGGGCGCGGTGAGGGAGACGGCCATCCCGTGGGGCACGATCGCCTCGTCCTGCGGGTAGCCCGCGGGCCGGTAGTCGCGGACGCGGCCGGCGATCGGGTAGGCGTTGGCGTGCGGGATGTGGACGCCGGCGTTGCCGAAGCCGAGGCCGGCGAAGGTGGCGGCGAGCGCCATCTGCTCGCGGGCTACCTCGTCGGTGCCGTCGGCGACGGCGTCGCGGAAGGCCCCGGCCAGCAGCGACATCGCCTTCTCCGACCACAGGTCGGCGATCGGGTTGGAGCCGCAGTACGGCACGCGCTGCTCGGGGCGCTTGGCGTCGAAGTCGCCGAACCACTTCGCGGTGTAGCTCTCCAGGGCGTGGCAGAGGATGTCCATGCCGGCCGCGGCGGTGACCATCGACGGCTGGCCGAGGGTCAGCTGCGGGTCGACGACGGCGAGCGTGGGCCGCAGCGCCTGGTGGCTGATGCCGGTCTTGACCTTCAGCGAGAGCACGTCGAGGACGCAGATGGTGGTGCTCTCCGAGCCGGTGCCGGTGGTGGTGGGCACCGCCACCAGCGGCAGCAGCCGGTTGACCGGCGCCTGGGCCCGCCCGACCGGCGCGTTGAGGTAGTCCATGAGGTCGCCGGGGTTGGTGGTGAGGAGGTTGACGGCCTTCGCGGTGTCGATGGCCGAGCCGCCGCCGACGGCGACGATCGCGTCGAAGGGGCCGGCGTCGCGGGCGAACCCGATGGCCTCCTCCATCGAGGCGTCGGTGGGCTCCACGTGCACGCGGTCGAAGACGACGACCTCGATGTCGTAGCCACCGATCTGCTCGGCGATGCGCGCCGGATGCCCGGTGGCGGCGACGCCCGGATCGGTGACCAGGAGGACGCGCCGAGCGCCGTGGCCGCGCAGGTCGTGGCCGATCTCGGCGCTCGCGCCGGATCCGAACTTCAAGGCGGGGGCGGCGTAGGTGAAGACGGTCTCGCTCACCCTGCCGACCCTAGGCCATCGCCCGAGCGCCGAATCGTTACCCGAGGGTGGACGCGCTGTGGCCGCGGCGTCGAGGTCCGCGGTCCACCCTGGTGAGGAGGAAGTCCATGGGGAGGAAGAAGCACGTGACCGTCTCGTCCACCGACGCCTTCGCCGACGGCGAGGAGGTCGACGCCACGCTCGACGCCTGGAGCATCGACCAGATGTCCCAGCGCCTGGTGTGCCGCCTGCGCGCCATCGAGTCCGCCGCCCGCGAGCACGCCGCGGCCGTCGAGGCCCAGGCCAGCCGCCGCGCCGAGCTGGCGGTCGCCCAGGCCGAGCTCGACGCCGAGCTCATCCGCCTCTACGCCCGCCGCGACTCCCACGCCCTCCTCGCCGACGCCGGTCGCCAGGTCGGCGTGCCGAGCGAGGAGCAGCTGGCCCGCGCCGCGGAGCTCGATCGCCTCGGTCGCACCGCGCTGCGGGGCGTCGAGGCCCTCGAGGAGCACCTTCAGGGCGTCACCTCGATCACCGCCCGCCGCACCGCCGAGCGCTGACCGCGCTCCCAGCGCTCCCAGCGCTCAGGCCACGGCAGAGGCTCAGCTCGCCCCGGAGGCCGCGAGCACCGCGTGCACGAGGTCGGTGACCTCGACGACGCCCGCCTCCACGTCGGCCCGCGCCACCCAGGCGGTGGCGTCGGTGGTGCCGTCGACCTCGACGACCCGCGGCTCGGCCGCCGGGTCGACCCGCGCCGCGAACACCAGCTGCACGGCATGGAAGTCCTCTTGCCGTCCCGAGGGCGCTCGGCCCTCGAAGTGCCGGTCGACGACGTCGAGCAGCGCGCCGACCTCGGCCTCGACGCCGCACTCCTCGGCCAGCTCGCGACGCACGGCGTCGCGCGGGGCCTCGCCGTGCTCGACGCCGCCGCCGGGCAGCGTCCATCGGCCCGCGTGCGGGGCGGTGGGCCCGAGCCGGGCCAGCAGGACGTCCTCGCCCCGCTCCCCCGGCCGCGTGACCAGGGCGACGGCGGCGAGACGCTGCTTGCGCACCGGCTCACGTCCGATCAGCTCGGCCCGCGCGAGCGGCACCAGCGGCACCTCTCCCGCGACGACCGCGGCGAGGGGGAGCCAGCGGGCCTCGGCGGTGGTGCCGTCGACCTCGACTACCCGCGGCTCGGGGGCGTCGTCCGGCACCCGGCCGTCGTAGACCAGCCGCACGGAGTGGTAGTCCCAGCGGCCGTCGCGCTCGAAGTCCGGGTGGTGCACCGAGTGCACGCGGGCGGTCTCGCCGACGACGACGTCGAGGCCGGTCTCCTCGTGCACCTCGCGCACGACGGCGTCGCGGGGGTGCTCGCCGTGCTCGACGCCGCCGCCCGGCAGCGTCCAGAGCTCGACGTCGGTGACGCGCTCGGAGAGCCGGCACAGCAGCACCCGATGCGCGGAGACGACGACGGCGTAGGCCGCCAGGCGCTGGTGCCGAGGTGCGCTCTCCATGCCCTCCAGGCTAGTGCGGCCAGGGTCCCCAGGTGGGCGGCACCGCACCGAACGGCAGGTTCTCCAGGGTGCTGGAGGACTCCACGGGGTCCGGCGCATGCCCGCCGAGGTGGGCCGGGTGCCACCAGGCGTGGTCGTCGGGAGCCGGACGATGGTGCTCGGCGCGCTGCAGCGACTCCAGCATCGTGGTGAGCACGGGACCGAGGTCGGCGGTGACCGCACGCGGGTCGGCGTCGGGCGCCACGAGGATCGGCTCGCCGACGAGCACGTCGACCCGACGTCCGCGGGTGAGGTCGGGCGCGGGGATGCGGCCGTTCACCTTCGGACCGGCGGGCCAGAGCCGGTTGCCGCCCCACACCGCCACGGGCAGCAGGGGCGCACCGGTCTCGGCGGCCAGGGCGGCGGCACCGGGCATGAGGTGGCGCACGGTCGAGGAGAAGGCCACCCCGCCCTCGGGGAAGATCCCGACGGCCTCGCCCTCGCGCAGCAGCCGGCGCGCGCGGAGGTAGGCCGCGGCCGGCGCCGCGCGATCGACGGGCACGTGCCGCATGTCGTCCATGACCCGGCCCACGAGCGGCGCGTTCCAGATGTCGTGGCGCGTCAGGAACCGCACGTAGCGGGCCCGGCTCACCCCGGCCTGGCCGACGAAGAGGAAGTCGAGGAACGAGGAGTGCGTGCTGGCGAGCACCACGGGACCGTGCAGCGGGATGTGCCGCGCGCCCTCGATCCGGACGTCGAGATGCAGGCGGGCGAAGAGCCGCTCGCCGGTGCGGATGCTGCGGTCGTACCACCGCTCGCGTCGGGTCACCGGCTTAGGCGAAGGGCGGACGCGCGTCGCGCGCCAGGGAGCGACGGCCGGCCCAGCGCCACACGCGAGCCGAGCGGTCGCGGTCCTCGTCGGTGACGAGGTTGCCCATCCAGCGCAGCGCGAGGGTCATCAGCAGGTCCGAGCGCATGCCGGCGGGGCCGAGCGCGGCCAGGAGACCGGGCACGGTGACCAGGCCGGCCAGGCGCCGGGCGATGGAGAAGGACTCGCCGTAGTGCTCGCGCAGCAGATTGGGCCAGATCTCGGAGAGCTCGCGATCGGGCTGCTCGACGAGCAGCCGCGCGATCATCCGACCGGTCTCGAGGCCGTAGTCGATGCCCTCGCCGTTGAGCGGGTTCACGCAGCCGGCGGCGTCGCCGATGAGGCCCCAGTTGGGGCCGGCGACGCCGGACACCGCGCCGCCCATCGGCAGCAGGGCCGAGGCGGGGGCCCGCAGCTCGCCGGAGAGGCCGAACTCCTCGCGCCGCTGGTCGGCGTAGAACTGCATGAGCGGGCGCACGGCGATGTCGGCCGGACGCTTGGCGGTGGCCAGGGTGCCGACGCCGACGTTCACCTCGCCGGTGCCGAGCGGGAAGATCCAGCCGTAGCCCGAGAGGATCTCGCCCTGCTCGCCGCGCAGCTCGAGGTGGGAGGAGATCCACGGGTCGTCGCTCATCGTGGAGGCGACGTAGGAGCGGCCGGCGACGCCGTAGACGGTGTCGCGGTGCCACTCGCGGCCCAGCACCTTGCCCAGCGGGGAGCGGACGCCGTCGGCGACGACGAGCCGCCGGCAGGCGATCTCGACCGTCTCGCTGGTGCGCCCCGCACCACGCTCGCCGGAGCGGCGCTCGAAGATCACGTGGGTGACGCGCCCGGCGCTCATCCGCACGTCGACGGCGCGCAGGCCGTCGACGCCGACGGCGCCGGACTTCAGGGCGACGGTGCGCAGGTGGTCGTCGAGCTCGGTGCGGGCCACGGCGCTGCCCCACGACGGGAGCGACCCGCCCGGCCAGGGCAGCAGGAGCGTCTGGCCGAAGCCGTGCGCCCGCAGGCCCTGGTTGACGGTGTGGGCCCGCAGCCAGTCCTCGAGGCCGAGCTCGGAGAGCTCGTGCACGGCGCGCGGCGTGAGGCCGTCACCGCAGGTCTTGTCGCGCGGGAACACCGCGGCGTCGGCGAGGACGACGTCGGCGCCCTCGCGGGCCGCCCACGCCGCGGCCGCCGAGCCGGCCGGGCCGGCGCCGACGACCAGCACGTCGGTCGAGGTCGGGATCACCCTGCCATTGTGTCAGGCCTCGGGTGACCCCGACCTCGTGGTGGTGAGGATCAGGCGGCCGCGCGGAACGGGGTGTGGCTGAGCAGGTGGATCTTCGTGGACGCGCAGCCGGTGGTCGGGTGCGCGACGTACGTCGACGCGGTGGCGCCCGGCAGGTAGACCCGCAGGCCGTCGACCTTGCGCGGCTGGCAGGCGCCGACGGAGTAGTTCTTCGAGACGCTCTCCTGCACCTCGCTCACGGCCTTGGCGCCGCGGGCCAGGACGACGGTGCGCACCGTGCCGCTGGTGCGCGTGGCCGAGGCGCCGATCTGGGTGCCGTCGCCACCGCCGACGTAGGACAGGCCGCCGTAGCCGCGGATGCTGCACGCGCTGCCGGAGGTGTTGGTGACGACGAGCTTGCCGAACCGCTGGCCGGCGCCGGCGTCGGTGACGCGGTAGGAGACCGAGACGTCACCGGGGGTGCACGCCGACGGCGTGGTGGCCCGGGCGGAGGACGGCGCGAGGTCGGAGGGGTTGGCGTAGGCGTTGACTGCGGGAACCGCGACGGCGGCGGTGGCGGCGAGGATCCCGGCGGCGGCCAGCGCGCGGGTCACGCGGCGGGCGGGGCGCTCGGCGTCGGTCTGGGTGGACCGGATCATGCGGATCATCTCCTGGTGTCTTCACGACCGGCTCTCGGTCGTTCCAGTGATGTGACCCGCCCCGATGCCGCGGGGTTGTCGCCGATCTCCTGAGATCTTCCTGAACGTCCCGGCGTGCCCGCCGGACCCCAGGAACGGGCGAACGGCCCGCCGGGGTCTCCCCCGACGGGCCGTTCGATGACTGCGATCAGTTCTGGTACGACCCGAAGTCGAAGTCGTCCAGGGCGACGGCCTGACCGGCCGAGCCGAACTCGTAGTCGTAGCTGTCGTAGCCGGTGACGGCGTACGCGGCCGCACGGGCCTCCTCGGTGGGCTCGACGCGCACGTTGCGGTAGCGCTCGAGACCGGTGCCCGCCGGGATCAGCTTGCCGATGATCACGTTCTCCTTCAGGCCGCGGAGGCTGTCGGAGCGGCCGTTGATGGCGGCGTCGGTGAGCACGCGGGTGGTCTCCTGGAAGGAGGCCGCCGAGAGCCACGACTCGGTCGCCAGCGAGGCCTTCGTGATGCCCATGAGGACCGGGCGACCCGAGGCCGGCTTGCCGCCCTCGGAGACCACGCGACGGTTCTCCTCCTCGAAGATCACGCGGTCGACGAGGTCGGACGGCAGCAGGTTCGTGTCGCCGGACTCGATGACCGTGACCCGACGCAGCATCTGGCGCACGATGATCTCGATGTGCTTGTCGTGGATCGACACGCCCTGCGAGCGGTACACGTTCTGCACCTCGTCGACCAGGTGCTCCTGGGCGCGACGCACGCCGAGGATGCGCAGGACGTCCTGCGGGTCCTCGGTGCCGACCGTGATCTTCTGGCCGACCTCGATGTGGTCGCCGTCGGCGACCAGCAGACGCGCACGCTTGGAGACCGGGTACTCCTGCACCTCGGAGCCGTCGTCGGGGGTGACGAGGACCTTGCGGGCCTTGTCGGTGTCCTCGATCTGGATCCGGCCGGCGGCCTCGGAGATCGGCGAGCGACCCTTCGGGGACCGGGCCTCGAAGAGCTCGACGACGCGGGGCAGACCCTGCGTGATGTCGTCGGCCGACGCCACACCACCGGTGTGGAAGGTGCGCATGGTCAGCTGCGTGCCGGGCTCGCCGATCGACTGGGCGGCGATGATGCCGACCGCCTCGCCGATGTCGACGAGCTTGCCGGTGGCCAGCGAGCGGCCGTAGCACTTGGCGCAGGTGCCGGTGCGGGCCTCGCAGGTCAGGACCGAGCGGACCTTGACCTCCTCGATCTGGGCCTCGATGAGCTCGGCGATCTTGACGTCGCCGATGTCGGAGCCGGCGGTCACGAGGACCTCGCCGGTCGCCGGGTGAACGATGTCGACCGCGGCCGACCGCGCGTACGCGGCGGTCTCGGCGTTCTCGTACTTGACGACCGAGCCGCCCTCCTGGCGCACCGCGATCCGCTTGGGCAGACCACGCTCGGTGCCGCAGTCGTCCTCGCGGATGATGACGTCCTGCGACACGTCGACCAGACGACGCGTGAGGTAGCCGGAGTCGGCCGTGCGCAGCGCGGTGTCGGCCAGACCCTTGCGGGCACCGTGGGTGGAGATGAAGTACTCCAGCACCGAGAGGCCCTCACGGAAGTTGGCCTTGATCGGACGCGGGATGATCTCGCCCTTCGGGTTGGCCACCAGGCCTCGCATGGCGCCGACCTGACGGATCTGGTTCATGTTTCCGGACGCGCCGGAGTCGACCATCATGAAGATGGGGTTGGCGCGGTCGTACGCCTTCTCCATCGCCTCGCCGACCTTGCGGCTGGCGTCGGTCCAGATCTCGACGAGCTCCTGACGGCGCTCCTCCTCGGTCATGAGGCCGCGCTCGTAGTCCTTCTGGATCTTCGCGGCCTGCTTCTCATAGCCGGAGAGGATCTCGACCTTGTCCGCCGGCGTCGTGACGTCGTCGATGGACACGGTGACGCCGGAGAAGGTCGCCCAGCGGAAGCCGGCGTCCTTGAGGGCGTCGAGGGAGGCGGCGACCTCGACCTTGCCGTAGCGCTCGGCGAGGTCGTTGACGATGGCGCCGAGCTGCTTCTTGCCCACCGCGTAGTTCACGAACGGGTAGTCCGCCGGGAGGGTGTCGTTGAACAGCGTGCGGCCCAGGGTGGTCTCGAGGAGCTCGCCCTCGAACTTGATCCGGACCGGGCTCTGGACGCTGATCTCGCCGCGGTCGAAGGCCATGATCGCCTCGGCCTGCGAGGAGAACACGCGACCCGCGCCGGGTGCGGACTCGCGCTCGGTGGTGAGGAAGAACAGGCCCACGATCATGTCCTGGGTCGGCATCGTCACCGGGCGGCCGTCGGACGGCTTGAGGATGTTGTTCGTCGAGAGCATCAGGATCCGGGCCTCGGCCTGCGCCTCCGCGGAGAGCGGGAGGTGGACCGCCATCTGGTCGCCGTCGAAGTCGGCGTTGAAGGCGGTGCAGACCAGCGGGTGGATCTGGATGGCCTTGCCCTCGATCAGCTGGGGCTCGAAGGCCTGGATGCCGAGGCGGTGCAGGGTGGGGGCACGGTTGAGCAGCACGGGGTGCTCGGTGATGACCTCCTCCAGCACGTCCCACACGACCGGACGCGCGCGCTCGACCATCCGCTTGGCGGACTTGATGTTCTGCGCGTGCGAGAGGTCGACCAGGCGCTTCATGACGAAGGGCTTGAACAGCTCCAGCGCCATCTGCTTGGGCAGACCGCACTGGTGCAGCTTCAGCTGCGGACCCGACACGATGACCGAGCGGCCCGAGTAGTCCACGCGCTTGCCGAGCAGGTTCTGACGGAAGCGACCCTGCTTGCCCTTGAGCATGTCGGAGAGCGACTTCAGCGGCCGGTTGCCCGGGCCGGTGACGGGGCGACCGCGACGGCCGTTGTCGAACAGCGAGTCGACGGCCTCCTGCAGCATCCGCTTCTCGTTGTTGACGATGATCTCGGGTGCACCGAGGTCGAGCAGTCGCTTGAGGCGGTTGTTGCGGTTGATGACGCGGCGGTACAGGTCGTTGAGGTCGGAGGTCGCGAAGCGGCCACCGTCGAGCTGCACCATCGGACGCAGGTCCGGCGGGATGACCGGGACGGCGTCGAGCACCATGCCGATCGGCTGGTTGCCGGTCTTGCGGAAGGCGTCGACGACCTTGAGGCGCTTGAGGGCGCGGACCTTCTTCTGGCCCTTGCCCGTGGCGATGGTCTCGCGGAGGTTCTCGACCTCGGCCGCGATGTCGAAGTCCTGGAGGCGCTTCTGGATCGCCGTGGCGCCCATGTGGCCCTCGAAGTACTTGCCGAACCAGTTCTTCATCTCGCGGTAGAGCAGCTCGTCGCCCATGAGGTCCTGGACCTTCAGCGACTTGAAGGTGTCCCAGACCTCCTCGAGGCGGTCGATCTCGCGCTGCGCGCGGTCGCGCAGCTGCTTCATCTCCCGCTCGGCGCCGTCGCGGACCTTGCGGCGCGCGTCGGCCTTGGCGCCCTCGGCCTCGAGGGCGGCGAGGTCCTCCTCGAGCTTCTTGGCGCGGTCCTCCAGGGACTGGTCGCGACGACGCTCGAGGCGCTCGCGCTCCAGGCCGACCTTGCCCTCGAGGGTGCTGAGGTCGCGGTGACGGGCGTCCTCGTCGACCGAGGTGATCATGTAGGCGGCGAAGTAGATGACCTTCTCGAGGTCCTTCGGCGCCAGGTCGAGCAGGTAGCCCAGGCGGCTGGGCACGCCCTTGAAGTACCAGATGTGCGTGACGGGCGCGGCGAGCTCGATGTGGCCCATGCGCTCACGACGCACCTTGGAGCGGGTCACCTCGACGCCGCAGCGCTCGCAGATGATGCCCTTGAAGCGCACGCGCTTGTACTTGCCGCAGTAGCACTCCCAGTCCCGGGTGGGACCGAAGATCTTCTCGCAGAAGAGGCCGTCACGCTCGGGCTTGAGCGTGCGGTAGTTGATGGTCTCCGGCTTCTTGACCTCGCCGTGGCTCCACTGGCGGATCTCGTCCGCGGTGGCCAGGCCGATCCGAAGCTGGTCGAAGAAGTTCACGTCGAGCACGGTGGCTGCAACCCTTCGTTGGTTCTAAGGCTTGAGAGGTAGGCGGGATGTCGACCCGGCGGCCGGCCCGCGACGCCTGGGCGTCACGGGCCGGCCGATCGGATCAGACCTCTTCGACCGAGCTGGGCTCGCGACGGGACAGGTCGATGCCGAGCTCCTCGGCGGCGCGGAAGACGTCCTCCTCCGCGTCACGGAGCTCGATGCTCGAGCCGTCCTGGGAGAGGACCTCCACGTTGAGGCAGAGGGACTGCATCTCCTTGACGAGCACCTTGAAGGACTCCGGGATGCCGGAGTCGGGGATGTTCTCGCCCTTGACGATCGCCTCGTAGACCTTGACGCGACCGGGCACGTCGTCGGACTTGATGGTGAGCAGCTCCTGCAGGGCGTAGGCGGCGCCGTAGGCCTCCATGGCCCACACCTCCATCTCGCCGAAGCGCTGGCCACCGAACTGCGCCTTACCACCGAGCGGCTGCTGGGTGATCATCGAGTACGGGCCCGTGCTGCGCGCGTGGATCTTGTCGTCCACGAGGTGGTGCAGCTTGAGGATGTACATGTAGCCCACCGAGACCGGGTCCGGGAACGGCTCGCCGGAGCGACCGTCGAAGAGCCGGGCCTTGCCGTCCTCGCCGACGACGCGGACGCCGTCGCGGTTCGGGATGGTGGCGCCGAGGAGGCCGATGAGCTCGTCCTCGCGGGCACCGTCGAAGACCGGGGTCGCGACCTTGCTGTTCGGCTCGGCCTTGTCGGCGCCGATCTTGATGAGGCGGCGCTTCCACTCCTCGTCGTTGGGGTCGCCGGTGAGGTTGAGGTCCCAGCCCTGCTTGGCCAGCCAGCCCAGGTGCAGCTCGAGGATCTGGCCGATGTTCATGCGTCGCGGCACGCCCAGCGGGTTCAGGATCACGTCGACCGGGGTGCCGTCCTCCATGAACGGCATGTCCTCGACGGGGAGGATCTTGGCGATGACGCCCTTGTTGCCGTGGCGTCCGGCGAGCTTGTCGCCGACCGAGATCTTGCGCTTCTGCGCGACGTAGACGCGCACCAGCTGGTTGACGCCCGGCGGCAGCTCGTCGCCGTCCTCGCGGTCGAAGACCCGGACGCCGATGACGGTGCCGGACTCGCCGTGCGGGACCTTCATCGAGGTGTCGCGGACCTCGCGCGCCTTCTCGCCGAAGATCGCGCGGAGCAGGCGCTCCTCGGGGGTCAGCTCGGTCTCGCCCTTGGGCGTGACCTTGCCGACGAGGATGTCACCGGTGGTGACCTCGGCGCCGATGCGGATGATGCCGCGCTCGTCGAGGTCGGCCAGCATCTCCTCGGAGACGTTCGGGATGTCCCGGGTGATCTCCTCCGGACCCAGCTTGGTGTCGCGGGCGTCGACCTCGTGCTCCTCGATGTGGATCGAGGTGAGGACGTCCTCCTGCACCAGGCGCTGGCTGAGGATGATCGCGTCCTCGTAGTTGTGGCCCTGCCACGGCATGAACGCCACGAGCAGGTTGGTGCCCAGGGCGATCTCGGCGTCGTCGGTGCACGGACCGTCGGCGATGGGGCTGCCGACCTCGACCCGGTCGCCCGCGGAGACCAGCGGACGCTGGTTGATGCAGGTGCCCTGGTTGGAGCGGCGGAACTTCGCCAGGCGGTAGGCGGAGTAGGTGCCGTCGTCGTTCATGGTCTCGACGAGGTCCGCCGAGACGTTCTGGACGACGCCGGCCGCGGTCGCGGTGACGACGTCACCGGCGTCGACGGCGGCGCGGTACTCGATGCCCGTGCCCACGATCGGGCTGTCGCTGGTGATCAGCGGGACGGCCTGACGCTGCATGTTGGCGCCCATGAGCGCGCGGTTGGCGTCGTCGTGCTCGAGGAACGGGATGAGCGCGGTGGCGACCGAGACCATCTGGCGCGGCGAGACGTCGATGTAGTCGACGTCGGCCGGCAGGACCTCGGAGACCTCGCCGTCGCGCTGGCGCACCAGCACCCGCTCGTCGGTGAAGCGACCCTCGGCGTCGACCACGGCGTTGGCCTGGGCGATGACGAAGCGGTCCTCGTCGTCGGCGGTCAGGTAGTCGATCTGCTCGGTGACCTGGCCGTCGGTGACCTTGCGGTACGGCGTCTCGATGAAGCCGAACGGGTTGATCCGACCGAAGGAGGCCAGCGAGCCGATCAGACCGATGTTCGGGCCCTCAGGGGTCTCGATCGGGCACATGCGGCCGTAGTGCGACGGGTGGACGTCGCGGACCTCCATGCCGGCGCGGTCGCGGGAGAGACCACCGGGGCCGAGGGCGTTGAGACGACGCTTGTGCGTCAGGCCCGCGATCGGGTTGGTCTGGTCCATGAACTGCGAGAGCTGGGAGGTTCCGAAGAACTCCTTCAGCGCCGCGACGACCGGGCGGATGTTGATCAGGGACTGCGGCGTGATGGCCTCGACGTCCTGGGTGGTCATGCGCTCGCGGACCACGCGCTCCATGCGGGCCAGGCCCGTGCGGAGCTGGTTCTGGATCAGCTCGCCCACCGTGCGGATGCGACGGTTGCCGAAGTGGTCGATGTCGTCGGCCAGGATCGGCAGCGCCTCGGGGCCCTCGGCGGGCGCCTCGGCGAAGGGGAGCTCCTCGCGGCCGTCGTGCAGCGCGACGATGTACTTGATCGCGGCGACGATGTCGTCGACGGTCAGCGTCTGCTGGTCGAAGGCCTGGGTGAGACCCAGCTTCTTGTTGATCTTGTGGCGGCCGACCTTGGCGAGGTCGTAGCGCTTGGGGTTGAAGTAGTAGTTGTTCAGCAGCGTCTGCGCGGCCTCACGCGTGGGCGGCTCGCCCGGGCGGAGCTTGCGGTAGATGTCGAGCAGCGCGTCGTCCTGGCCCTGGGTGGAGTCCTTCTCCAGGGTCAGCATCATCGACTCGTACTCGCCGAACTCCTCGCGGATCTGCTCGTTGGTCCAGCCGAGCGCCTTGAGCAGGACGGTGACGTTCTGCTTGCGCTTGCGGTCCAGACGCACGCCCACGAGGTCGCGCTTGTCGATCTCGAACTCCAGCCAGGCACCGCGGCTCGGGATGAGCTTGGCGGTGTAGATGTCCTTGTCGGAGGTCTTGTCGGCGGTGCGCTCGAAGTAGACGCCCGGGCTGCGGACCAGCTGGGAGACGACGACGCGCTCGGTGCCGTTGATGACGAAGGTGCCCTTGTCGGTCATGAGCGGGAAGTCGCCCATGAAGACCGTCTGGCCCTTGATCTCGCCGGTGTCGTTGTTGGTGAACTCGGCGGAGACGTAGAGGGGCGCGGAGTAGGTGAAGTCCTTCTCCTTGCACTCCTCGACCGTGTACTTGGGGTCGTAGAAGACCGGGTTCTCGAACGAGAGGGACATGGTCTCGGAGAAGTCCTCGATCGGGGAGATCTCCTCGAAGATCTCCTGGAGACCGGACTTCTCGGACACGTCCTCGCCCTCGGAGCGACGGCGCTCGACCACGGAGGTCCAGCGGTCGTTGCCGATCAGCCAGTCGAAGCTGGCGGTCTGCAGGGCGAGGAGCTGCGGGAGCTCGAGCGGCTCCTTGATCTTCGCAAAAGAGATGCGACGGGGGTTGGAACCAGAGGCGGTGCGCGCGGCCAAGAGGGATCCTTCGGCTGGTCGGCTCGTCGACGGCGCCACCCCCCACCACTCGGCCACCGGACAGGCAGAGGGCATCTGAGGGCAGACGCAAAGCGCTACGGTACCCGTTTTCCGGGCGCGCGACAAGACCGGCGTCAAACCACCGCGATGATGATCGCCCGCCGGGGGCCGGCGGTCAAGCACCTCTCCCCCGGTGGCCGCGGTCAGGAGCCTCGGAGCCTCAGGAGCCTCAGGAGGTGGTGAGGTCCCCGACGAGCCACTCGCCGTCCTGGCGCACCATCGTGGCGGTGACCTGGTTCTTGTAGACGACCGGCGCGGTGGTCTTGGCGTTCGTGGTGGTCTGGTCGACGAAGAGCAGCACCTCGACGCGGTCCTCGCCGGTGCGCACGACGCCGGCGTCGACGACCTTGGCCTGCACGACCGCCTTGAGGCCCGGGGCGTTCTGCTTGATGACCGCGAACAGCTTGTCGTAGTCCTTGGCGTAGGACGACGTCAGGTAGCTGCGCGCGGCGGCGGCGTCCTGGTCGAGGGTCTTGTAGTCGTAGGAGAGCACCGGGCCCAGGGAGCGCACGGCGACGGCCTCGGCCTGGTCGGCCCCGGCGTCGTCGACCTCGCCCCCGCCGCGGGTCAGCCCCACGACGAGCGCGCCGGCCAGCAGCGCGGCCGCGGCGACGGCGGCCACCACGAGGCTCCATCCCGGCACCTGCGGGAGCGGACGGCGCTCCTTGGCCGGCTTGGCGGGCTTCGGCTCCTTCGCGGGCTTCGGCGCCTTGGCGGGCTCGGCGGGCGTGGCGGGCTTCGACTCCTCGGCCGACGTCGGGGTGGGCCCGACCGCCGGCTCCGGATCCGAGGCAGCAGGAGCAGCGGAGCCGGAGAGCTCGGCGTCGTGGGCGGCGCGGGCGACGGGGTCGAGGAGCACCTCGGCGGCCTGGTTGAGCGTGCGGAAGCGCCGGTCGCTGGGGTCGAGCTCGGCGATCTGGCCGCGCCAGGCGGCGCGGATGGCGGCGTCGTCGGCGTCGGGCTCGACGCCCAGGACGTCGTACCAGCTGGGGGTCACGGGGCGCTCCCCTCGCTCGTGCCGGCCGAGGGACTGGACGACGGGCTGGACGACAGGCTGGACGACGGGCTGGCGGCACCGGACGGGGCGTCGGTGGAGCCGGAGGTGCCGTCGCCGGCGTCGGCCGCGCTCACCGGGGCGAAGTCGTCGACGAGCCACTTCCCGTCGATGCGCACCAGCTGGACCGCGACGCGGAAGGGCGCGGGCTCGTCGGTGAACCGCTTGCCGTCGGCCTGGTCGTAGGCGTTGGTGAAGGAGCCTGCGACCAGCACCGTGGCGGAGTCGGAGTCCAGCGAGGAGACGCCGGCGCCGAACAGGTCGGCCTTGCGGTCCAGCTTCACCTGGGCGACGGTCTGCTCGGCCAGGCTGACGCTCTTCTCGAACGAGGCCTTGAACTTCGGCGTGATCAGCGCGGTGACGGCCTTGCGATAGGCCGGCATCTGCTTGCTCTGGGCGTCGAGGTCGTCGGGTCCGTAGGTGTTCAGGCGCACCATGAAGTCCCGCGCCACCTTCATCGTGGCGTCGCGCTCGGCCTGGCTGTTGGTGCCGCCGCCGCGCACCAGCAGGGCGACGAGGGTGCCGGCCGAGGCCAGCGCCACCACCAGCAGGACGGCCAGCAGGACCACCCGGAGCCGGGAGCCTCCCGGCGGGGTCACCGACCGGCCGTCAGGGGCTGCAGGAACAACCACTTCCACGAGTCCTCTCCGAGCGTCGCCGGCGCCACGCTACCTGCGGGCACCTGAGCGGACGTGCGGGGGTCGTCGGCCGGGTCGCCCCAGGTGAGGCGGCCGGTGGCCGGGTCGAAGGACGCGACGGTGGGAGCGGTGCCGCCGGAGTAGTCGGCGCCGACGCGCGGGCGCAGGTTCTGCTCGCCGCGGGCGTTGCTCTTCGTGGGCGGCTCGGTGCAGCGCGCGGCGGTGTTCATCGGCAGGTCGTCGAAGCGGGTCTTCGACTGCGGCGTCTGCTGCTTGGTGCCCTGGTAGCCCGCCTCGCAGGGGTTCTTGGTGCTGAGGATCAGGCCGAAGTGGGCGTCGTAGAGGCCCGTGGCCGCGGTCTTGGAGACCACGGAGAAGGCGCCCTCGACGACGTAGGGGTAGATCACCAGGAACTGCTGGATGCCCGGGATGTTCTGCACGATGACCTTGCCGGTGGTGACGGCGTTGTTGATCAGCGAGCCGAGCTCGACCTGGTTGTCCTCGATGAACGTGCGCAGCTCGATGGCCGCGCCCGAGCCGTTGTCGATGAGGCGGCGCAGGTCGGGGTCGGCCCCGGCCAGCACCGAGCTGAACTGCGAGAGCTGGCTGGCGAAGGTCTTCAGCGCCGTGGTCTGGTCGACCTGGGTGGTGAGGACCTTGTTGCTGTCGCGGATCAGCGCCGTGGTGGTCTCGAAGTTGTCGTTCGCGGTCTTGATGAACGAGGTGCCGGTGTCGATGAGGCGCTGGAGCGCGGGACCGGTGCCGGCGAAGGCCTTGCCGAGCTCGTCGACGGTGGTGCTCAGCGCCTGCTGGTCGACCGAGGAGACGGTGTCGCTGATGTCGGCCAGCAGCTTCTCGGTGGGCAGCGGGGTGCGGGTGTCCGCGACCTTCACCTGGCTGTCGGCCTTGAGGTAGGGGCCGTCGTCGGTCTGCGGCTGCAGCTCGAGGTACTGCTCGCCGACGGCGGAGCGGTTGCCGACCACGGCGAGGGTGTCGGCGGGGATCGTGTCGTAGGCCTTCTCGATCGACAGCTTCGCGTCGACGCCCTGCTCGGTGAGCTCGAGGCGGTCGACGCGACCGATCTGGACGCCTCGGTAGGTGACCTCGCTGCCGGCGAACAGGCCGCCGGAGGAGGCCAGGTGCACCGTGACGGGGTAGTCGGTGGTGCGGACGAAGCGGTCGAGCTTGGCGTACTTCGCGCCGACGTAGGTGACGCCGAGCAGCGTGATCAGCACGAACACGAGCAGCTGGAGCTTGGTGCGACGGGTGATCATCGGGCCACCATCCCGGGGACGAGGAGCTCGACGAGGCCGGGGTCGAAGGCCTCGGTCATCTGGCGCATGGTGGGTCCTCGCTGGGGATCGACGTAGCCGAGCCCGGGTCGGTTGAGGCCGAGGGTGCTGCCGAGCGCCGAGCCGAGGCCGCCGAGCAGGCCGCCGGAGCCGGTCGAGCCGGAGAGACCCGAGCCGAGGCCCGGGAGCTGCGGCAGGCCGGGGATGGCGTTGAGCAGGGTGCAGACCAGGACGCCGTTGTTGGCCGGCTTCTGGCACTCCTTGCGCAGCTGCAGCAGCAGCTGCGGCTTCGCGAGCACCCGCTTGCAGGCCGCGCTGGTGAGGCTGCCGCTGCGCAGGCAGGCGAGGACGTCGCCGATCACGACCGTGGGGTCGAGGTCGGAGGGCAGGAGCGTCGGGATGCCCGTGGGCAGGCCGGCGCCGCCGGAGAGGTCGATCTCGACCGAGAGGTTGGTGTAGTCGCCCATGGGCAGGGTCTTGGCGACCTGCGGGTTGCGGCCCACGACCTCGTCGACGAACGGGAAGGTCAGGAAGGCGCTGAAGGCCTTGACGAACGCGTCGCCGGAGTTGGCGAGCTCGGTGAGCACCGGCTGCAGCTGGCGGACGGTCTCGATCGTGGAGTCCTTGGCCGCCTTGATGACGCGGACGCCGACGTCGCCGAGGCGGTTGAGCGCCTGCAGCACCTTGACGAGGTCGTCGCGCTGGCGGTTGATCGAGGAGATCGCGCTGGGCAGCTCGTCGAGCGCCAGGTTGATGTTCGTCTGCTGCTTCTTCGCCGAGAGCGCCAGGCGGTTGAGGGACTCGATCGCGTTGACGATGTCGCTCTTGTTGTCGGCGAGGTTCGTGGTGAGCGTCTTGATCTGGGTCAGGACGCTGCGCGCGGAGTCCTCACGGCCGTCGAGGGCCTTGTTGAGCTCGCCGGCGATGGTCTTGAGCTGGGCGACGCCGCCGCCGTTGAGCACCAGGCTCAGCGCGCCGAAGACCTCCTCGACCTCCGGGTTGCGGCCGGTGCGGTCGAGGTCGATGGTGTCGCCGTTGCCGAGGCGGTTCTGGCTGGGCGCTGTGAGCGGCGGGGAGAGCGACACGAACTTCTCGCCGAGCAGGCTGGTCTGGCGGATGTCGGCGATGGCGTTGTCGGGCAGGTCGACCGAGCGCTTGAGCCTCATCGTGACCTTGGCGTGGTAGCCGACGAGATCGACCTTGGTGACCTCGCCGACGGTGACGTCGTCGACCTTCACCGTCGACTTGGGCACCAGGTCGAGGACGTCGCGGAACTCCGCGGTGACCGTGATGGGGTCCGAGCCGGTGTTCGCGCCACCGGGCAGCGGCATCTCGTAGACGTCGAACTGGCAGCTGCTGAGCAGCACCGAGCCGAGCGCGACGACCGCGCCCAGGCGCACGGCGCGACGCAGGCGACCGGGACGGGCGGTGCGGCGGATCATCGGGCCACCTCCACGAGGCCGCCGAGGGAGGGATCGAAGCGATCCCGGCCGTCGGGCACGGTCTGGCCCTTGAGGGCGGCGACGGCGCCGGGCCGCGGCAGGATCCCCTTGAGCAGGTTGCACAGGCTCGCGGGGGCGCCCGCGTCCTCGAGGTAGGTGCACAGGAACAGCGCCGGGTTCTGGGTCAGCTGCTTGCCGAGCAGGCCGACGTTGGCGTTGGTGTCGAGGGTGCCGGCCTGCGGGTTGTAGGTCAGCGCCAGGTTGTTCAGCGCCAGCGGGCCGGCCTTGAGGGACTCGTCGAGCTGGTCGCGACGCTTGACCAGCACCTTGGCGACGCGGTTGAGGCCCTTGATGTCGCGGCCGAGGACGTCGCGGTTGGTCTTCACGAAGTCCGAGACGTCGGTGAGCGCGATGCCGAGGTTGCGCAGCGACGCCGCGAGCTCCTCGCGCTCGCCGGAGAGCTGGGTGCTGACGTCGGCCAGCGACTGGCTGAAGCGGCGCACCGTGGTGTCGTTGTCGGCGAGGGTCTTCACGAACTGGCCCAGCGCCTTGGTGGAGCCGAAGAGCTCCTCCTTGTTGGCGTCGAGGGTCGCGGAGAGCTTGGAGAAGTTCCCGATGGTCTGGTTGAACCGCTCGCCCTGGCCACCGAAGTTCTTGGCGGTGGTCTTGAGCAGGTCGCTCAGCGCGCCGGTGGAGTTGGCGCCCTTCGGGCCCAGGGCGACGGTGAGGTCGTCGAGGCTGGAGTAGATCTGGTCGAGCTCCAGCGGCACCGCGGTGCGGTCCTCGCCGAGGACCTTGCCGCTGGCCAGCACGGCGCCGCCGGTGTAGACGGGCGTGAGCTGGATGTAGCGGTCGCCGACGATCGACGGCGCGATGATCACGGCCTTGGCGTCCGCGGGCACCTTGAGGGAGTCGCGGTAGGTCATCTCGACCTCGACCTTGGTGCCGGCCGGGGTCACCTTCGTGACCTTGCCGACCGGCACGCCCAGCACGCGGACGTCGCTGCCGACGTAGACCGAGACGGTGCGCGGGAACTCGGCGGTGAGCTTCTTGTCTCCGTCGCCGCGCACCATCACGATCGCGGCGGTGACGAGGAGGACGACGAGGACGACGGGCACCGCGGCCCGGCGCAGGACCGAGGCGTTCATCCGACGCCACCTCCGTTTCCGAGGTTCGGGATCGGCAGCAGGTTCTGGATGTAGGTGTCGAACCAGGGGCCGCCGCCGAGGGTGCTGGCGAAGACCCGGTAGAAGGGCGCCAGCAGGCGCAGCGACTCGTCGAGGTTGTCCTCGTTCTTGTTCAGCACCGCCAGCACGCGCTCCACGTTCTGCAGGGCCGGCTTGAGGTCCGCGCGGGTGTCGCGCACCAGCCCGCTGAGCTGGCGCGAGACCTGCGAGGTCGAGACGAGCAGGTTGTGGACGGCGTCGCGGCGAGCCACCAGCGCGCGGAAGAGGACGTCGGCGTCCTTCATCAGCGACACGATGTCCTGGTCGCGGGCGTCCAGGGTGGTGCTGACCCGCTGGAGGTTCTTCAGCAGCGAGTTGATCTGGGTGTTCTTCGCCGCGATGTTCGCCGAGAGCGCCGAGACGCCCTGGAGCGCGGAGCGGAACTCCTCGGGGGTGTTGCGGGTGAGATCGGCCAGCGTGGTCAGCGACTTCGCGAGCTGGTCGGTGTCGATCCGCGACGCGGTGTCGGCGAGGCCGGAGAAGGCGTCGACGACGTCGTAGGGCGAGCTCGTGCGGGCCACCGGGATGCGGGAGCCGTCGTCGAGGCTGCCGGAGCCCGCCGGCGCGAGGTCGACGTACATCGAGCCCAGCAGCGTCGCGACCTTGATGTCGGCGCGCGTGGCGTCGCCGAGGCGGGTCTTGGTGTCGATGCGCAGGGCCACCTTGACGTGACCGCCGTCGAGGTCGATGGAGTCGACCTTGCCGACGCGGACGCCGGCGATGCGGACGGGGTCGTTGGCCTTGAGGCCGCCGGCCTCGGCGAACTCGGCGTAGACGGTGTCGCCGCCGCCGATCAGCGGGAGGTCCTGGGCGCGGAACGCGGCGAGGAACAGGCCGATCAGGACGGCGATGCTCACCGCCCCGACCACCACGGGGTTGCGCTCTCGGAAGGGCTTCATCGCAGCGAGCACCGATCCTGCTTGGACTGATAGTTGACCGGGATGCGGCCGAGGACGGGAAGCACCACCGCCGGCACCTGGCACAGGTAGAAGTTGAACCAGGCGCCGTACGTGGCCGTGCGGCCCACCTTGTTGAGCTTCTGGGGCAGCACCTGCAGCGCGCGGTCGATCTCGCCCTTGTTGCGGTCGAGGTTCGCGCTGAAGCGACGCAGCTGCTTGATGTCCTCGGTGAACGGGCTGCGGATGCCCTTGACGAGGTCGGCGGTCTGCACGGCCAGTGCGGAGATCTGGTCGAGGGAGTCCAGGATCGGCTTGCGGTCGGCCTTGAGGCCGGCCACCAGCGTCCGGAAGTTCACGATCAGGCGGCTGAGCTGGGTGTTGCGGTCGCCGAGGTTGGCGAGCACGTCGTCGAGGTTGGTGATGAGCGCCTTGATGACCTGGTCGCGGTCGGCGAGGGTGTTGGTGACCGACGCCGTGCTGCGCAGGAGGTCCTCGAGCGTGCCGCCCTCGCCCTGGAAGACCTGGACGACCTCGTAGGAGAGCTTGTTGATGTCGTCGGGCGAGAGCGCCTGGAACAGCGGCTTGAAGCCGTTGAACAGCATCGTCAGGTCGAGCGCGGGGCGGGTCTTGTCGACGCCGATCGTGGAGTCGGGCTTGAGCCGGGTGGCGTCGTCGCCCTCCTGGGTCAGCGAGATGTAGCGCTGGCCGACGAGGTTGCGGTAGCGGATCGTCGCGTGCGTGGCGCCGGTGAGCTCGGCGGAGTCCTGCACCGAGAAGGTGACCAGCGCGCGGTCGCCGTCGTCGGCCACCGCGACGTCCTTGACGGTGCCGACCTTGACGCCGGCGATGCGGACGTCGTCGCCCTTGTTGACGCCGGCGGCGTCGGAGAACACCGCGCGGTACTGGCTGGACCGCTGGAAGGTGAAGTTGCCGATCACGATCACCAGCAGGCTGGTGGCCAGGGCGGTGACGAGCATGAAGATGCCGAGCCGGACGAGGTCGCCGGTGGTCTTCTTGTCGAGGAGGCTGCGGGCGCTCATCCGAGGCTCACCTTCGCTCCCCGGGCGAGGGGGCCCACCAGCAGCGGGCCGAGGTCGGGCACGTCGGCGTCGGAGACCCCGAGGCCGGGGGCGAGCAGGCTGCGGAGCAGGGCGTTCTCCTGGGGGCTGGCGATGTAGCCGTCGCCGATCGAGCCGTCACGGAAGTAGTAGCTGGGCGCGACGCGGCTGGTGCCCTTGCCGGTGGGGCGGTTGACGCCGTCGGCGAAGTTGGGCTGCGCGCGGACCGGGTTCTTCTGGTTCCACGGCGGGTTCGGCAGGTGCAGGCAGTTCGGACCGCGGTTCTCGCCGAAGACCGGGGTGTCCCCGGCGTCGTAGGCGCGCGGCTGGTTCGGCAGGGTCTCCAGGACGATGTGCAGCATGTAGTCGCGGAAGGCCTGGGCCAAGGGGCGACCGGCGTTGTAGATGCCCTGGGAGAGGCAGGCGAACTCCGGGGAGTAGCGCGAGAGCACCTCGAACTGACGCTGCCCGATCTTGCCGAGCTGGATCAGGTTGTCGCCGTTGACGTCGAGGAACCCGCGGGTGGTGTTGGAGAACGCGGTGACGTCGGTGAAGAGCTTGCTGAGCTTCTGCTCGCGACCCTCCAGCGTCGTGGTGGTCTTCACGGTGTCGCGCAGGATCTGGCCGACCTGCGGCAGCACCTGGGCGTAGGTGTCGGAGACCTGCGAGGTCAGGCGCAGGTCGTCGACGAGCTTCGGGATCTGCGGGTTGAGCCGCTTGAGGTAGGAGTCGACGGTCTCGAGGTTCTTGCCGATGAGCTCGCCGCGGCCCTCGAGCGCCGTGGCCAGCGCGTTGAGGGTCATGTTGAGCTGGGCCGGCTTCACCGTCGTGAGCAGCGGGTAGAGGTCGGAGAGCACCTGCTCGACCTCGGTGGAGACCTGCGTGCGCTCGATGACCGCGCCGGTGCTGATCGGCTTGGCGGTGTCGCCCTCCGGCACGACGAGGGAGACGTACTTCTCGCCGAAGAGGGTCTTGGGCACGATCGAGCCGGTGACGTTGCTCGGGATGAGGTGCCGGTCGTTCGGGTAGATGCCGAGCGTCACCGTGGCGCCGTCGCCGTCGGTGGTCGCGTCGAGCACCTCGCCGACGATGACGCCGCGGATCTTGACGTCCGCGCGCGAGGGCAGCTGCAGGCCGATCGTCGAGGTCTTGAGGGTGACCTCGTCGTAGCTGCTGAACTGCTTGGTGAAGATCGCGTAGGTCAGCCACACCAGCGCCAGCAGGAGCGCCAGGAAGCCGATGCCGAGGACCTTGAAGCCGCCGAGGAGTCGCATGCCCTCACCCCGCCAATCGCACGGTGGTCGTGGTTCCCCAGATGGCCATCGAGAGGAACAGGTCGATCACGTTGATGGCCACGATGCTCGTGCGCACCGCGCGACCCACGGCCACGCCCACGCCGGCCGGGCCGCCGGAGGCGTTGTAGCCGTGGTAGCAGTGGATGAGGATGACGGTGACCGCGAAGACGAGCACCTTGCCGAAGGACCACAGGACGTCCGCTGGTGGCAGGAACAGCCCGAAGTAGTGGTCGTAGGTGCCTGATGACTGCCCGTAGAACTGGGTGACCACCAGGGCGCTCGCGGTGTAGGAGGCGAGCAGGCCGACGACGTAGAGCGGGATGATCGCGATCAGGCCGCCGATGACGCGGGTGGCCACGAGGAACGGCATCGAGGGGATCGCCATCACCTCGAGGGCGTCGACCTCCTCGGAGATGCGCATGGCGCCGAGCTGGGCGGTGAAGCCGCAGCCGACGGTGGCGGCCAGCGCGATGCCCGCGACCAGCGGCGCGATCTCACGGGTGTTGAAGTAGGCCGAGACGAAGCCGGTGAGCGCGGCGGTGCCGAGCTGGTTGAGCGCGGCGTAGCCCGAGAGGCCCACCTGGGCGCCGGTGAAGAAGGTCATGCCGATGATGACGCCGACCGTGCCGCCGATGACCGCGAGCGCGCCCGAGCCGAGGGTGACCTCGGCCAGGATGCGCAGGATCTCCTTGGGGTAGCGCGCCACCGAGCGGGGCAGCGCCTTGAGGACGCTGAGGTAGAAGGCGACCTGCTCCCCGAGGTTGTCGAGGAAGCCCAGGGGTCGCTGGTAGATGCCGCGGATGCTCGCCATGTCCTAGCCCGTCTTCGGCGGCACGATCTGGAGATAGATCGTGGAGAGGATGAAGTTGACGACGAAGAGGAGGAGGAAGGTGATGACGACGGACTCGTTGACCGCGTCGCCGACGCCCTTCGGGCCGCCTCCGGCGTTCATGCCCTTGTAGGAGGCCACGACGCCGGCGATGAGGCCGAAGATCAGGGCCTTGAGCAGGCCGATCCACAGGTCGGGCAGCTGGGCCAGGGCCGTGAAGCTGGCGAGGTAGGCGCCGGGAGTGCCGTCCTGCAGGATCACGTTGAAGACGTAGCCGCCCGCGACGCCGACGACGCTGACCATGCCGTTGAGGAAGACCGCGACGAGCATGCAGCCGAGCACGCGCGGCACCACGAGGCGCTGGATGGGGTCGATGCCCAGCACCATCATCGCGTCGAGCTCCTCGCGGATCTTGCGCGCGCCGAGGTCGGCGGCGATCGCCGAGCCGCCGGCGCCGGCGATGAGGAGCGCGGTGCCGATGGGCGCCGCCTGCTGGATGACCGCGAGCACCGAGGCGGAGCCGGTGAAGGACTGCGCGCCGAACTGCTTGATGAGGCCGCCGACCTGCAGCGCGATGACCGCGCCGAAGGGGATGGCGACCAGCGCCGTCGGGATGATCGTCACCGAGGCGATGAACCAGGCCTGCTGGATGAACTCCCGCAGCTGGAAGGGGCGGCGGAACAGCCCGCGGCCGACGTCGAGACCGAAGGCGAACAGCTTGCCTGCGGTGCCGATCGGCGCGAGGACGCGCGCGGAGGTCAGAGAGGACACGTGGTGGGCCTCAGGAGCCGATGGTCATGGTCATGTTCTCCTCGAACGAGCCCGGAGGCGGGGTGATGCCGTTGAGGCGGCACCACTCCCCCGGCGGACGCTGGGAGCGGCGGGCGATGCCGTTGGACGGCTCGAGCTGCATCGGGATGGGCGGCAGGGGCGGCAGCTCCTGGCCGGCCTCGGCGGCGAGCTCGTCGGCGTCCTTCTCCTCGGACATGCCGATGGGGCCGACGCGCTGGGCGTTGAGGAACTGACGCACCACCGGCTCCTCGCTCGAGAGGAGCATCTCGCGGGGGCCGAACATCGCCAGGTGGCGGTGGTAGAGCAGCCCGATGTTGTCCGGCACCGTGCGGGCGGTGTTGATGTCGTGGGTGACGATCAGGAACGTCGCGTCGATCTGGGCGTTGAGGTCGACGATCAGCTGGTTGAGGAACGCGGTGCGGACGGGGTCCAGACCCGAGTCGGGCTCGTCGAAGAGCACGATCTCGGGGTCGAGCACCAGGGCGCGCGCCAGGCCGGCGCGCTTGCGCATGCCGCCGGAGATCTCGCCGGGCAGCTTGTCCTCCGCGCCGAGGAGGCCGACGAGGTCCATCTTCTCCATGACGATCCGGCGGACCTCGGACTCGGACTTCTTGGTGTGCTCGCGCAGCGGGAAGGCGACGTTGTCGTAGAGGTTCATCGAGCCGAACATCGCGCCGTCCTGGAAGAGGACGCCGAAGAGCTTGCGGATCTCGTAGAGCTCCTTCTCGCTGCACGAGGCGATGTCGGTGCCCTCGATGATGATCGAGCCGCGGTCGGGCTTGAGGAGGCCGATGAGGGTCTTCAGGAGCACGGACTTGCCCGTGCCGGACGGGCCGAGCATCACGCAGATCTCGCCGGCGGGCACCGTCAGCGTGACGTCGCCCCAGATCAGCTGCTTGCCGAAGCTCTTGGTCAGACCATCGACCTTGATCTCCACGCCCACGGCAGGTACCCCTCAGTTCCAGTCGCCGCGCAGCCCGATGACGCGCGTGAATCGCGCGCGGGTGCACTGGTCAGTAACAACGCTCGGTCGACCGCGAGGTTACGCAGGTTTGTAGTCTCCGTCACTCGGACTCCGGGAAACGAGACATACCTGTGCCCTCCCCCGCGCGGGGGAAGGCACGGACCGGGCCGACGGACGGGCTCCGGGAACGCCACAGGGGCGGCCCGTCCGTGGACGGACCGCCCCTGTGAGCGGTGTGGGCGCGCTGCGCCCGGGGGTCGTCAGACCAGGGTCACTTGAGGGTGACCGAGGCGCCGGCGGCCTCGAGGGCCTCCTTGGCCTTCTCGGCGACGTCCTTGGCGACCTTCTCGAGGATCGGCTTCGGGGCACCCTCGACGAGGTCCTTGGCCTCCTTCAGACCGAGGGAGGTCAGGGCGCGCACCTCCTTGATGACGTTGATCTTCTTGTCACCAGCGGCGTCGAGGATGACGTCGAACTCGTCCTGCTCGGCGGCGGCCTCGCCACCAGCGGCACCACCGGCGGCCGGCGCGGCGGCGACGGCGACGGGGGCGGCGGCGGTGACGCCGAAGGTCTCCTCGAACTGCTTCACGAACTCGGAGAGCTCGATGAGGGTCATCTCCTTGAACGCGTCGAGGAGCTCGTCGGTGCTGAGCTTCGCCATGATGGCGGTTCCTTCCATTCGGTGGCCTGACACCGCGAGGATCGCGGTGGGCCGGGTTTCAGGTGGTGTGGACCGTGGCTGACCGGAGGGTCAGGCCTCGGTGGTGTCGCCCTCGTCGGAGGTCGCGGCCTCGGCGGCCGGGGCCTCGTCGGCGGGGGCCTCGGCGGGCTGCTCGTCGGCAGCAGCCGGGGCCTCCTCGGCGGCGACCGGCTCGGCCGAAGCCGCACCAGCACCACCTGCGAGGATCGAGGGGTCCTCCTGCGCCTTCGCCTCCAGGGCGCCGGCGAGCCGGGCAGCCTGGGCGAGCGGGGCGTTGAGGAGGTAGACGGCCTGGGAGAGCGAGGCGAGCATCGCGCCCGCCAGCTTGCCCAGCAGCACCTCGCGCGACTCCAGATCGGCCAGCTTGGCGATCGCGGAGGCGTCGAGGATGTCGCCGTCAAGAACGCCACCCTTGATGACCAGGGTGGGGTTCGCCTTGGCAAAGTCACGCAGACCCTTGGCCGCCTCGACGACGTCGCCCTTGATGAAGGCGATCGCGGTCGGGCCGGTCAGCAGGTCGTCGAAGCCGGAGATGCCCACCTCGTTGGCGGCGATCTTGGCCAGCGTGTTCTTGACCACGGCGTAGTTGGCGTTCTCACCGAGCGAGCGACGCAGCTCCTGGAGCTGCTTCACGGTGAGACCGCGGTACTCGGTCAGCACGGCACCGGTCGCGTCGTTGAAGGACTCAACGATCTCCGCGACGGCTGCCTGCCTGTCTGCCCGCGCCATGGGTCTCCTTCCGGAACTGGAGAGACCACCCGCGTCAGCCCCGAGAACGACGAACGCCCTGAGCGCAGGCTCAGGGCGTGGGGTCCACCTCGCGGTGGGCTTCAGGCTCTGCTCCCTGCGCAGGTCGTCCGCAGTGCTGCGGAGCCTTCGGTCACCCAGCTGACGCTGAGCGACGACCGGCGGTCTCTGGTAACGAGGAGAACACTACGGGCGGGCCGCGATCGCCACCAAATCGGTGCGCCCCTCCCCCGCCGGAGCGTGGGCAGGGGCCTGCCCGACGCACGCCCGGATGGCAGGATCGTGGCCATGACCTCGCGCGTGCCGCTCCGCACCCTGTCCGCCGACGACCTCGCCGCGTTCCTCGCCGAGAAGCAGACGGCCTACGCCGCCCTGCGGGAGCGCGGCCTGGGCCTGGACCTCACGCGCGGCAAGCCGTCGGCCGAGCAGCTCGACCTCTCCGAGGACCTCCTGCGGCTGCCCAGCGGCCACCGCGACCGCTCGGGCGCCGACGTCCGCAACTACGGCGGCCTCGAGGGCCTCACCGAGCTGCGCGAGATCTTCGCCGAGCTGCTCGGCGTCGAGACCGCCCAGCTGATCTGTCAGGGCAACTCCTCCCTGACCCTCATGCACCAGGCCCTCACCGACCTGCTGCTGTGGGGCGGCCCGGGCTCCCCGCGGCCGTGGAAGGACGAGGAGACGATCAAGTTCGTCTGCCCCGTGCCCGGCTACGACCGCCACTTCTCCATGCTCGCCGACTTCGGCATCGAGATGGTCACCGTGCCGCTGCACGACGACGGCCCCGACGTCGAGGCCGTGCGCGCGCTCGTCGCCGACGACCCGAGCGTCAAGGGCCTGTGGATCGTGCCCACCTACGCCAACCCCACCGGCGCGGTCTGCAGCCACGAGGTGGCCGCCGCCCTCATGGGCATGCCGACCGCCGCCCCGGACTTCCGGGTCTTCTGGGACAACGCCTACGCCGTGCACCACCTCACCGACGACGAGGTGAAGTCGGTCGACCCGCTCAGCCTGGCCGCAGCCTCGGGCCACCCCGACCGCCCGCTGCTGTTCGCCTCCACCTCGAAGATCACCTTCGCCGGCGCCGGCGTCGCGGTGATGGCGATGTCGGAGACCAACAAGGCCTGGTTCCTCCAGCACCTCGGCATGGGCTCCATCGGCCCCGACAAGGTCAACCACCTGCGGCACGTGGAGTTCTTCGGCGACGCCGACGGCGTGCGCGCGCACATGCGCAAGCACCGCGACATCATCGCCCCGAAGTTCGCGGCCGTCGACGACGCCCTCACCGCCGAGCTCGACGGCCTCGAGATCGCCGAGTGGACCCGCCCCATCGGCGGCTACTTCGTCAACCTCGACGTCCTCGACGGCACCGCCACCCGCGTCGTCGAGCTGGCCAAGGCCGCCGGCATCGCGCTCACCCCCGCCGGCGCGTCCTACCCCCACGGCCAGGACCCCCGCGACCGCAACATCCGCCTCGCCCCCACCTTCCCGGCCCTGGCCGAGGTCGAGACCGCCATGGCCGGCGTCGCCACCTGCGTGGCGCTGGCTGCCGCCGAGGCGCTGTCCCGGGGCTGACGCGGGCCTGGCCGCCGATGACCCGGCTGACCGGGTGATCGTCTGCTCGGCACGCGAGATGTCGTGTGCCGAGCAGACACCTCGCGTGCCACGTCGCCGCAGCAACGCCACAGGGCGACGCCCCGGAGGTCGTCGCCCTGTGGCGTTGGTGCAGGTGGAGCGGAGGCGTCAGGCGCCGGCCTGCTCCTCGTCGACCGCGACGTTGCGGGTGCGGTTCGGGTCGACCTGGATGCCCGGGCCCATGGTGGTGGACACGGTGACCTTCTTGACGTAGCGGCCCTTGGAGCTGGCCGGCTTGAGTCGCAGGACCTCCTCGAGCGCCGCGGCGTAGTTCTCCGCGAGCTGGGACTCCGAGAAGGAGGCCTTGCCGATGATGAAGTGCAGGTTCGCGTGCCGGTCGACACGGAACTCGATCTTGCCGCCCTTGATGTCGGAGACGGCCTTGGCGACGTCGGGCGTCACGGTGCCGGTCTTCGGGTTGGGCATGAGGCCACGGGGGCCGAGGACGCGGGCGACCTTGCCGACCTTGCCCATCATGTCCGGGGTGGCGACGGCGGCGTCGAAGTCGGTCCAGCCGCCGGCGATGCGCTCGATGAGCTCGTCGCCACCGACGATGTCGGCACCGGCCGCACGGGCCTCCTCGGCCTTGTCGGCGTTCGCGAACACCAGGACCCGGACGGTCTTGCCGGTGCCGTGGGGCAGGCTGACGGTGCCGCGGACCAGCTGGTCGGCCTTGCGCGGGTCGACGCCCAGGCGCATGACGACGTCGACGGTCTCGTCGAACTTCTTCTTGCTGACGCTCTTGGCGAGCTTGATCGCGGCCAGCGGGCTGTGGATCTCGTTCTTGTCGAACGCCTCAGCCGCGGCGCGGTAGGTCTTGCTGCGCTGCATGGTGGTTCCTTCGGTGATCAGAGGAGATGTGGTCGGCGAGCCAGCGCGGCTCTCCCACGGATTCAGTCGACGGTGACGCCCATCGAGCGGGCAGTGCCCTCGACGATCTTCATCGCGGCGTCGATGTCGTTGGCGTTGAGGTCGGGCAGCTTGGTGCTGGCGATCTCGCGGACCTGGTCGCGGGTGAGCTTGCCGACCTTGTCCTTGTGGGGCACCGAGGAGCCCTTGGCCAGACCGGCCGCCTTCTTGATCAGCTCAGCCGCCGGAGGCGTCTTGGTGATGAAGGTGAAGGTGCGGTCCTCGTAGATGGTGATCTCGACGGGGATCACGTTGCCGCGCATGGCCTCGGTCTGGGCGTTGTACGCCTTGCAGAAGTCCATGATGTTGACGCCGTGCGGACCGAGGGCGGTACCGACGGGCGGGGCCGGGGTCGCGGCACCGGCCTGCAGCTGCACCTTGACCAGCGCAGCGATCTTCTTCTTGGGAGGCATCGAGGCTTCCTCTTCCTGTCTCGTGGTCGTCAGCGAGGACGTCGCGCGTCCTCTGCCACCTGGTGGGCCCGGCGAGCCGGGCAACCGGACTAGTGTGCCGGGCTCGCGCCCGGCGGGGGAAATCGACGTGCACCGGCGACGAGGCGCCGGCGACGACGTCAGACCCGCTGGATCTGGCTGAAGCTCAGCTCGACGGGGGTCTCGCGACCGAAGATCTCCACGAGCGCCTTGACGCGCTGCGACTCGGGGTTGATCTCGGTGATCGTGGCGTGCAGCGTCGCGAACGGGCCGTCGACGACCATGACGGAGTCGCCGGTGGCGAAGTCGGCGACCTCGACGGGCTTCTTCGCGACGGTGGTGCCGGCGGGGACGGTGCCCGCGGCGACGGCCTCGGCCTCGGCGCGCGCGACGACGGCGGGGGCGAGCATGTCCTCGACCTCGGTCATCGTCAGCGGCACGGGCTGGTGGCTGTTGCCGACGAAGCCGGTGACCGACGGCGTGTGCCGCACGGCCGACCAGGACTCGTCGGTGAGGTCCATGCGGACCAGGACGTAGCCGGGGAGCACGGTGCGCTTGACCATCTTGCGCTGGCCGTTCTTGATCTCCGCGACCTCCTCGGTGGGGACCACGATCTCGTGGATGTAGTCCTCCATGTTGAGGGAGATGATGCGGTTCTCGAGGTTCTGCTTCACCCGGTTCTCCATGCCGGAGTAGGTGTGCACCACGAACCAGTCGCCGGGCTTGGCCCACAGCTCGCGGCGGAAGGCCTCGAGCGGGTCGTCAGCGGCGGCCTCGTCGGCCTCGTCGTCGGCCTCGTCAGCGGAGTCCTCAGCGTCCTCGGGGGACTCCTCGACGTCCGCGGGGACCTCGTCGGTCGCCTCGTCGGCGACGTCGGCCTCGGCCGACTCCTCGAGGGACTCCTCGACGGTCTCCTCGACCTCGGGGTCCACGATCTGGTCCTGCTGCTCCGTCACGACTGCTCCATCGGATCACCGGACGCCGGACGGCGCCCGTGGACGGTCGGGAGGACCGTCCGGGGTTGGCTCACTGCTTGCTCTGGCCGCCGAAGACCTCGAGCGCCAGTCGACCGAACCCGAGATCGAGGGCGAAGACCAGCGCCATCACGACCAGCACGAAGACCATCACCACGATGAAGTAGGTGGTCAGCTGGTCGCGGGTCGGGTAGACGACCTTGCGCAGCTCGGCGACGACCTGGCGGTAGAAGGTGGGCAGGCTGGTGCGCTTGTCACTGGGACGCTCCCGCTTGCTGTCGCGGGGTCCCTGGACCGCCTTGCTGTCCGCCACGCCCTCACCTCGTTCCTCGTTCGACGACTGGTTCGTCCTCACCGTACGTCGGCCCGCCCCGGGATCGGAGTCCCGGGGCGGAGCCGCGCTGCAGGGCACGAGGGACTTGAACCCCCAACCTTCGGTTTTGGAGACCGATGCTCTGCCAGTTGAGCTAGTGCCCTCCGACGATCCGTCCCGGCCTCGCGGGCACGCCGAGAGACTGGAGGAAGACCGCCACCGGCACTCTACGGTGCCGACGCGCACGGCGTCCAAACGACTCCCCCGCCCCTACGATGACGCCATGACGGCCGGCCGGGATCTGCGCAGCCTCCCGAAGGCCCACCTGCACCTCCACTTCACCGGCTCGATGCGCCACGCCACGCTGCTGGAGCTGGCCGAGCGCGACGGCATCGCACTGCCGGACTCGCTGGTCTCGGAGTGGCCGCCTCGCCTGAGCGCCGCCGACGAGAAGGGCTGGTTCCGCTTCCAGCGGCTCTACGACCTCGCCCGCTCCGTGCTGCGCACCGAGGACGACGTGCGGCGCCTGGTGCGCGAGAGCGCCGAGGACGACGTCGCCGACGGTGGCCGCTGGCTGGAGATCCAGGTCGATCCCAGCGGCTACGGCGCCCGCTTCGGCGGCATCACCGCCTTCACCGACCTGGTGCTCGACGCCGCCCGCGCGGCCACGGACGCCACCGGACTGGGCATCGGCGTCGTCATCGCGGCCAACCGCACCCGTCACCCGCTCGACGCCCGCACCCTCGCGCGGCTGGCCGCCCAGTACGCCGACCGCGGGGTCGTCGGGTTCGGGCTGTCCAACGACGAGCGCCGCGGCCGCACCGCCGACTTCGCGGGAGCCTTCGCGATCGCCGAGCGCGCCGGGCTGCTGCTCGTGCCGCACGGAGGCGAGCTGCTCGGCCCCGGCTCGGTGCGCACCTGCCTCGACGCGCTCCACGCCGACCGGCTCGGGCACGGCGTCCGCAGCAGCGAGGACCCCCGCCTGCTGGAGGAGATCGCGCGCCGCGGCATCACCCTGGAGGTCTGCCCGACCTCGAACGTGGCGCTGGGCGTCTACACCGACCTCACCTCGGTGCCGCTGCCGACCCTGCTCGACGCCGGCGCGTCGGTGGCCCTCGGCGCGGACGATCCGCTGCTGTTCGGCTCGCGCCTGGCCGGCCAGTACGCCACGATGCGTGCGGCCCACGACCTCGACGACGCCGTCCTGGCCGAGCTGGCCCGGATGTCCCTGCGCGGCAGCCGGGCGCCGAGCGACCTGCGCGACGCCGCGCTGGCCGACGTCGACGCCTGGCTCGCCGCCCCCTCACCTCGGAGCGACCCATGAGCCTGCCCCCGCCGCCCCCGCCGCCCCCGCCGCCCCCGCCGCCCGGCGGCTGGTACCCGCCCCCGCAGGACGGCTCCGGGCAGCCGACCCACGGTCAGACCCCGCCTCCGCCGCCGACCGACGGATGGTCGGGGCCTCTGCCGGGCCAGCCGGGCCAGCCCTGGCCGCCGGCGCGGGAGAACCACCCGCGGGCCATCCCGGCCCTGGCACTGGGCTGCATCGCGCTGTTCGGCGGCTTCGTCTGCGGCCTCCCGTTCCTGCTCGGACCGGTGGCGGTGTTCCTCGGCGCCTCCGCGCGTCGTGGGATCGCCCAGGAGCCGCAGCGCTGGGCCGGCGCCACGGAGGCGCTCATCGGCCTCGTGCTGGGCGTCATCGCCACCGTGCTGGCCGTGATCGCGCTGATCATCGTGGTGGCCGTGATCGGGCTCGCGACCGCCGGATCGGTCTGAGCCCGGGCCTGCCCGGGCCTCGCTGGGCGGGCTACAGCGTGCAGCCGACGAGCACGGGCTCGTTGACCAGGACGATCCCGAAGCGCTCCCGGACGCCGTCGCGCACCTCGCGGGCCAGCGCGAGGAGGTCCTCGCTGCTCGCGCCGCCGCGGTTGGTGAGGGCCAGGGTGTGCTTGGTCGAGAGCCGGGCCGCGCCGCTGCCGTGACCCTTGGCGAAGCCGGCGTGCTCGATGAGCCAGGCGGCACTGGTCTTCACGGTGCCGTCGGGCTGCGGGTAGGCCGGTGCGCCCTCGGGCACCAGGGCCGGGGCGACGACGGGGTTGGTGAAGAACGAGCCGGCCGACCAGGTGTCGTGGTCGGCGTCGTCGAGCACCATGCCCTTGCCGGCGCGCAGCCCGAGCACGGCCTCGCGGACGGCGGCCAGCTCGACGCGCCCGCCCACCTCGACGCCGAGCGTGCGGGCCAGCTCGGCGTAGCGCACGGGCTCGCCGAGGGTGCCGCGGCGCAGCTGGAAGGTGACCGAGAGGACGACGTGCCGGGCGGGGTCGGCCTTGAAGCGGGAGTGGCGGTAGCCGAAGCCGCAGTCGGCGGCGGCGAAGGTGCGCACCGTGCGGGCCTGGCGGTCCCAGGCGCGCACGCTCGCGATGGTGCCGGAGACCTCCTGGCCATAGGCGCCGACGTTCTGCACCGGCGTCGCGCCGACGCTGCCGGGGATGCCCGAGAGCGCCTCGACGCCGATCCAGCCGCGGCGCACCGCCTGCGCGACGAAGGGGTCCCACGGCTCGCCCGCGGCGACCGTGACCAGGACGCCGCCGCAGGAGATCGCCTCGGCGTCGTCGACGTCGGGCACGATCCCGCGGGTGGCGACCTCGACGACGCGGCCCGGGAAGCCGGCGTCGGAGACCACGAGGTTGCTGCCGCCGCCGAGCACGAGCACGGGCGTGCCGGCGTCGTCGGCCTCGCTGACGGCGGCGATGAGCTGCTCCTCGGTGTCGGCGCGCACCCACTCCCGCGCCGGACCGCCGAGGCGGAGGGTGGTGCGCTCGGCCAGCGTGGGGGCGTGGGCCGGCTCAGACACCGACGACGGCCTTCGGCATGCCGAGCACCTTGGCGCCGGCGCAGGTGACCTCGAGGGCGAGGGTGGCGCGGCCGTCGTCGACGGCCTTGACGCTGCCACGCACCTCGACGACCACGCCCTCGTCGTCGTCGGGCACGAGCACGGGCGCGGTGAACTTCGAGCCGAGCTCGAGGACCTCGGCGTCGCCGGTCCAGGAGGCCACGGCGCGCGCGGCCAGGGCGAGGGTGAGCATGCCGTGCGCGATGACGCCCGGCAGGCCGACGGCCACCGCGGTGCGCTCGTTCCAGTGGATGGGGTTGAAGTCGCCGCTGGCGCCGGCGTAGCGCACGAGGTCGGCGCGGGTGACGGGGTAGCGCTGCAGCGGCAGCTCGGCGCCGGGGGTCAGCGTCACGGCGCTCATGCGGCCTCCCCCGCCCGGTGGACCAGGGTGGCCGAGCCGGTGCAGACGAGGGCGCCGTCGGCGTCGCGGATCTCGCTGCGGGTGCCGATGAGGTCGTTGCCGCCGATGGTGCGCAGGGTGGCCACGCCGAGGGTGGCGGTGAGGACGTCGCCGGGGCGGACGGGCCGCTCGTAGGCGAAGCGCTGCTCGCCGTGGACGATGCGGGAGAGCTCGACGCCGACCTCGTCGAGGAAGGCGCTCATCGCGTCGAAGGCGACGACGATCGGGAAGGTGGCCGGCACCGGGCCGCCGTCCCAGGTGCCGCCGGTGGCCGCCGCGAACGCGCGGACGCGCTCCTCGGTGACCAGGTAGGGGGCGGTCGGCTCGAAGGTGCGACCGACCAGGTCCGCGTCCAGTGCCATGGCCTCCACCCTAGTGCCGCGCCGCGCGCCCCCCGAACATGCGCTAGGACATGCGACAGGCCCCCGGGAGGGATCCCGGGGGCCTGTCGGAGAAGACGTCGCGCTGAGGCGTCAGCGGGTCTCGCGGTGCGCGGTGTGGGTGCGGCACCGGGGGCAGAACTTCGCCAGCTCGAGCCGGTCGGGGTCGTTGCGGCGGTTCTTCTTGGTGATGTAGTTGCGCTCCTTGCAGTCCACGCACGCAAGCGTGATCTTGGGGCGAACGTCGCTGCTCTTGCTGGCCACGGGAAGTCCTCGGGATCGTCGGTTGCTCTGGGATGCTCCACCCGGAGCGGCTGGTTGGTAGCGGGGGCGGGACTCGAACCCGCGACACCACGATTATGAGCCGTGTGCTCTAACCACCTGAGCTACCCCGCCACAAGGGTCCGGCCGGGGCCGTCTCCCAGAGCCCCTTTACGGAATCGAACCGTAGACCTTCTCCTTACCATGGAGACGCTCTGCCGACTGAGCTAAAGGGGCAACGAGCGAGAACAGTACACAACCGCTCCGGGATGGAGAAATCGGCACCGCGACCCCGGCGTCGAACCCGGCGGACACCCCGATCAGACCCCCGGGACGGCCCGGATCGAGGCCGGCGGGAGGGCCTCCTCGAGCTCGTAGGCCAGCTCCAGGAGGCGGGCCTCGCGACCCAGTCCGGCGCTCAGCATGACCCCCAGCGGCGCGCCCTCGGCGTCCTGCGCGAGGGGCAGGGAGAGGGCGGGGTCGCCGGTGACGTTGGCCAGCGGCGTGAAGGCCACCCAGCCGAGCAGCCGCTCGACGACGACGTCGTAGGGCTGGGTGGGATCCAGGTGCCCGATCATCGGGGTGGGCGTGGCCAGGGTCGGCGTCAGGAGCACGTCGTGGCGCTCGTAGAAGGCCGCCGAGCGGGCCGGGGCCTGGCGCAGCCGCCGCACGGCGCCCGGGACGCGGTGCAGCCGCCGCCGTGCGTGGGCGGCCAGGCCGCGGGTGAGGGCGTCGGTGCGCGAGGCGTCCCAGGTGCGCCCGAAGGTGAGGCGTCCACCCTGGGTGATCGCCAGCGCCAGCAGGCCCCAGTAGAGGAGGAAGTCGTCGGCGAACCCCGCGTCGACGCCGAGGTCGTCGACCTCCTCGACGTGGTGGCCCAGCGACTCCAGGACGCCGGCGACGCGCCGCACCTCCGCGGCCACCTCCGGCACGGCCGGGTGCAGCAGACCGGCGGTGTTGACGCCGACGAGCAGGCGCGAGCGTCCCGGGCGGGTGATGTCGTCGACGGGCGGCAGGGCCAGCGGCCGGTAGACCTTCTCGGCCTCGCGGAGGAACGCCGCGGTGTCGCGGACGGTGCGGGTGAGCACGCCGTCGGCGACGATGCGCACCGGCATCTGGCGGGTGAGGGCGTCCTGCGGCAGGCGGCCGCGGCTCGGCTTGAGCCCGACGAGGCCGTTGACGGCCGCCGGGATGCGGATCGACCCGCCGCCGTCGTTGCCGTGCGCGATCGGGACGGCGCCGGCCGCGACCAGCGCACCGGAGCCCGCCGAGCTGGCGCCGGCGGTGCGCGCGAGGTCCCACGGCGAGCGCACCGGACCCAGACGCGGGTGCTCGGCGGAGGCGGAGAAGCCGAACTCCGAGAGCTGGGAGGTGCCGATCGGCAGCAGCCCGGTGGCCAGCAGCGCCCGGGCGAGGTCGCCGTCGGCCCTGGCCGGGCGCGCGAGGAAGGCGTCGGTGCCGTGCTGGGCCGGCAGCCCCGCCACCTCGACGTTGTCCTTGACGACGGTGGGCACGCCGGCGAACCAGCCCGGACGCGGGTCGCGCGCCTCGGCCCGGGCGCGGTCGTAGGCGCGGTGGGCCATCGCGCCCAGGGGGCCCGCGACCCGCTCGGTGCGGGCGATCGCGGCCTCCACCACCTCGGGGACGCTCACGCGTCCGGCGTGCAGGGCCTCGACGAGGCCGACGGCGTCGAGGTCGCCGAGGGCGTCGTCGGCGAAGGCGTGCAGGCGCGTCATGGACGCAACCTAGCGACTGGCGTCGCGGTTCACAGGGCGCTGAACAGCAGCCACGCCAGCAGCGGCATCAGCAGGCTGGTGAGCAGCGCCGTCAGCCCCATGCCGAGGCCGGCGAAGGCGCCCTCGACCTCGTCCTCGTGGAGCACCCGGGCGGTGCCGATGCCGTGGGACACCGAGCCCATCGCCAGGCCGCGCGCCCGGCGGTCGCGCACCCGCATCAGGGTCAGGAGCGTCGGGCCGGCGATCGCGCCGAGGATGCCGACGAGGATCGTCAGGGCCGCCGACAGCTCGGGGATGCCGCCCAGGGTGTGCGAGAGGGCCAGCGAGACCGGCGTCGTCGTCGCCTTCGGCGCCATGGTGCGCTGAAGGACGTCCGCTCCCCCGAGCACCCGCACCAGCAGGACGCCGCTGACCACCGACACCACCGCGCCGAGCGCGACGATGCCGAGCATCGGCACCACGAAGCCCTTGAGCCGATGGGCCTGGCGGTGCAGCGGCAGCGCGAGCGCCACCGTCGCCGGGCCGAGCCAGAAGCTGAGCACCGAGACGTCGTCGAGGTAGGCGCGGTAGTCGACGTCGAGCAGCGTCATGACCGGCGCGACGAGGAGCACCGCCACCACCACCGGCTGCGCCAGCGGGTGGCCGTGCGTGGCGTCGCGCAGGCGCACGCCGAGGAGGTAGCCGGCCAGCGTCAGGCCCACCATCGGCAGCGGGGACGTGCGCGCCCACTCCAGCAGGTCGCTCACGACGCCCCCGTCCCGGCCGCGCCGCCCTCGGGGATCGTCCCGGCGTCGCCGACGTCGGCCGGCGCCCCCGCCGCACCGGCGGCGTCGACGTCGTGCCCGCGGTCGAACAGCGAGGTCAGCAGCGCCACCGTCGCCAGTCCGAGCGCCCACGAGCCCACCACCGCGACGCCGATCGGCAGCGCGTCGGCGCGCAGGGTGCCCAGGTAGGCGACGATCCCGACCGCCGGCGGCACGAAGAGCAGCTGCATGTGGCGCAGCAGGACGTCGGCCACCCGGATCGTGCCGACCTCGCTGCGCGGCGAGGCGTCCGGGCGCCGCCACTGGAGCCAGGAGAACAGCAGCAGCATCCCGACGACCGACCCCGGCACGCTGAGCCCGGTGACCGTCACGATCGCCTCGCCCGCGGCCTGGCAGGCCAGCAGCACGACGAGTCCCCACAGCACCTGCGCAGTCTTCCAACCCCGGGGTGCTGGTGGCGGGTGGTTGGGGGTGATGCTGCTCTCAGGGTGGCGCCCAGGAGTTCCCCGGCTGACCGGGGAACTTCTCATTGGTCAGGGGAAGTTGGGGGCCCTGACGGCCAAGTTCCCCTGACCAATCGGCCCGTCGTCCACAGGTCCCACAGGTCACCGACGCTCGCGCAGCCGGACGTGGGGCAGCTCGGGGGCGGGGATGCGCTCCTGCTCGCTCTCGACGACGCCGAAGCGGCCGTCCTCGGCCCGGCCGCCGGCGACCTGACGCTGCCAGTCCTCGCGGGCGGCGGCGACGTCCTCGTGGGTGCGGCCCACGAAGTTCCACCACATCACGATCGAGGACTCGAAGGGCGGACCGCCCAGGAGCAGCAGACGCACGGGCTCGGCTCCCGCCTCCAGTCGCAGCGAGGAGCGGCCGGGGGCGAGGTAGCCGAGCTCGTTGCGGCCCAGGGGCTCGCCGTCGACGGTCAGCGCCGAGGCGCCGTCGCCGAGGTCGACCAGGACGCCGTGCTCGAAGGCGGAGTCGACGTCGAGGTCGAGGACGGCGCCGGGCTCGAGGAGCACCTCCGCGCCGAGCAGCGGCGTGTGGGTGGCCACCGGGGACGTGACGCCGGCCAGGGCGCCGAGGAAGACCCGCAGCTCGTGACCCTCCCCGCGCACGGGCTCGGGGACGTGGTGCTCGAAGGCGGGCGCGACGTCGAGGGCGGCGTCGGGCAGCGCCACCCACAGCTGGGCGCCGTGGAGGACGGTGGTGCCGGGCGTGGAGTTCTCGGAGTGGCTGATGCCGCGTCCGGCGGTCATCAGGTTGACCTCGCCGGGGCGCACCATCGCGCGGTGGCCGGCGCTGTCGCGATGCTCGACCTCGCCGGTGAACAGCCAGCTCACCGTCTGCAGCCCGGTGTGGGGATGCGGGGCGACGACCATGCCGCCGGTGGTCGCGACGTCGTCGGGGCCGTAGTGGTCGACGAAGCACCAGGCGCCGATCAGCGAGCGCTCGCGCTGCGGCAGGGTGCGCCGCACCGTCATGGCCCGCGGACCGCCGAGCGGCACCTGCCGGGGCGTCATGACCTGCAGCGCGGCGGGCGCACCGCCCGCCGCGCAGACGACCTCGTCGGGGTCGGCGTCGAGATTGCTCACGGCGTCGAGCCTAGGCCGTCGGTCAGCTCAGCTGGTCGGGCGAGACCGGACGCTGCTCGCGGTCGTCGTCGCCGGTGTGGGCGGTGTAGGAGCCGGCGTCGCTGGGCACCGGGCCGGTGGTCGTCGAGCGCTCCAGGCGCACGATGATCGACTTGAACGCCGGCTGGTTGCTGCCTTCGGCCTTGTGCTTGAGCGCGATCAGCGGGTTGGTCTCGGGGTAGTACGCCGCCGCGCAGCCGCGGGGCTGCTCGTAGGAGACGACCCGGAAGGCCGGAGCCTGACGCGTGGAGCCGTCGGGCCACTCGCTGATGAGATCGACGAGGTCGCCCTCGGCGAACCCGAGCTCGGCCATGTCGTCGGCGTTCAGGAACACCACCCGACGCCCGTTCTTGATGCCGCGGTAGCGGTCGTCGAGGCCGTAGATCGTGGTGTTGAACTGGTCGTGGGAGCGCATCGTCTGCAGCAGCAGCCGGCCCTCCGGGACCTCCAGGATCGCCAGCGGGGTGCGGGTGAAGACGGCCTTGCCGACCTCGGTGGGGAAGGTGCGGCTGTCGCGCGGCGGGTGCGGCAGGACGAACCCGCCCGGCTGCTCGACGAGCTCGTCGTAGCCCTCGCAGCCCGGTGCGACGCGGGCGATGCGGCGCCGGATCTCGGTGTAGTCGGAGCGGAAGGCGTCCCAGGGCAGGGAGCCGGTGGCGTCGGTGCGCCCGGCGAGGGTGGCCTCGGCCATCGAGCAGACGATGTCGACCTCCGAGCGCAGGTGCTCCGAGGCCGGCTCGAGCGGTCCCTTCGAGGCGTGCACCGCGGACATGGAGTCCTCGACGGTGACCCGCTGCGGGCTGCCGCCGGTGAGGTCCTTCTCGCTGCGACCCAGCGCCGGGAGGATCAGCGCCTCCTGGCCGTGGACGACGTGCGAGCGGTTCAGCTTGGTGGAGACGTGGACGGTGAGCGCGGCCTTGCGCAGCGCCTCCTCGGTGACGGCGGTGTCGGACATCGCCGAGACGAAGTTGCCGCCCATGCCGAAGAAGACCTTCGCCTCGCCGTCGAGCAGCGCCTGGACGGCGGCGACGGCGTCGAGACCGTGCTCGCGGGGCGGCTTGAAGCCGAACTCCTCCTGGAGGTTGTCGAGGAAGTGCGCCGGCGGCTTCTCCCAGATGCCCATGGTGCGGTCGCCCTGGACGTTGGAGTGGCCACGCACCGGGCACAGACCCGCACCGGGCTTGCCGATGTTGCCCTGCAGGAACGCGAGGTTGGCGAGCTCCTTGACGGTGGCGACGCCGTTGTGGTGCTGGGTGATGCCCATCGCCCAGCACAGGACGGTGGCCGAGGAGTCGGCGAACATCCGCGCCGCCTCCTCGATCTGCGCGCGCTCGAGGCCCGTGGACCGCTCGACCAGCGCCCAGTCGAGCTCGCGGACGCCGGCGGCCCAGTCCTCGAAGCCGACGGTGTGCTCGGCGATGAACGCGTGGTCGACGGCGTCCCACTCCAGCAGGAGCGCGCCGATGGCCTGGAAGAGGGCGAGGTCGCCGTTGATGCGCACCGGCAGGTGCAGGTCGGCGATGCCGGTGCCGTTGCCGACGACGCCGCGCACCTTCTGCGGGTTCTTGAACCGCACCAGGCCGGCCTCGCGCAGGGGGTTGATGGCGATGATGCGTCCGCCGTTGCGCTTGGCCTTCTCCAGCGCCGAGAGCATGCGCGGGTGGTTGGTGCCGGGGTTCTGGCCGGCGACGACGATGAGCTCGGCGGTCTCGACGTCGTGCAGGCTCACCGAGCCCTTGCCGATGCCGATGACCTCGGCGAGGCCCACCGAGGTGGACTCGTGGCACATGTTCGAGCAGTCGGGCAGGTTGTTGGTGCCGTAGGCGCGCACGAAGAGCTGGTAGGCGAAGGCGGCCTCGTTGGAGACCTTGCCGGAGGTGTAGAAGATCGCCTCGTCGGGGCTGACGGCGTTGAGGTGGCGCGCGATCGTGGCGTGCGCCTCGTCCCAGGAGACGGGCGTGTAGTGGGTGGCGCCGGGGCGCAGCACCATCGGCTCGGTGATGCGGCCCTGCTGGCCCAGCCAGTAGTCGCTGCGCTCGCGCAGCTCGGCGACGGGGTGCGCGGCGAAGAACTCCGGCCCGATGCGGCGGGTGGTGGCCTCCTCGGCGACGGCCTTCGCGCCGTTCTCGCAGAACTCCGCGGTGTGACGGTGCCCGGCGGGCGGGTCGGGCCAGGCGCAGCCCTGGCAGTCGAAGCCCTCGACCTGGTTGAGCCGCAGCAGCGTCTGCGCCGTGCGCGTGACGCCCATCTGCTCCACCGAGTGCTTCATCGCCACCGCGACGGCGGTGACGCCGGCCGCGGCGTGGGCGGTGCCGCCCGCCTCGACCTTGGACTCGTCGATGTCGTGGACCGGGGGCTTGCGTCGCAGGAGACCCATGCGTCCCATCCTGCATCGGCGTCCCGGATCACCCCACCACCCGCCGGGGGGTCAGGGCCGCCCGGTGGGTGCTCAGAGCCTCCGGCCCGCCCACGACCAGGCGTAGGCGTCGTCCTCGCAGGCGCGGGCGCCCTCGCCGAGCAGCAGCGGCGCGAAGGTGTCGACCATGAAGGCGGTCTCCTCGAACCGCTCGGCGCCCAGCGCGGCCTCCACGGCGGCCGGCTGCGGGCCGTGCGCGTGACCTCCGGGGTGCAGGGACACCGAGCCGACGCCGATGCCCGAGCCCTTGCGGGCCTCGTAGTCGCCGGCCATGTAGAGCATGACCTCGTCGGAGTCGACGTTGGAGTGCGTGTAGGGCGTCGGCACCGCGAGCGGGTGGTAGTCGACCTTGCGGGGCATGAAGGCGCACAGCACGAACCGGTCGCCCTCGAGCACCTGGTGCACCGGCGGCGGCTGGTGGACCTTGCCGGTGATCGGCATGAAGTCCTCGAGGTTGAAGGTGTAGGGGTGCAGGGCGCCGTCCCAGCCGACGACGTCGAAGGGGTGCGTGGCGTGGACGTGACGGGTGCCGAGCAGCTCGCCGCCGACGCGATGCTTGACCAGCACCTCGACGTCGGCGCCCTCGACCAGCAGCGGCTCGGTGGGGCCGTGGAGGTCGCGCTCGCAGTAGGGGGCGTGCTCGAGGAGCTGGCCGTAGCGCGAGAGGTAGCGCCGCGGCGGCGCGATGTGGCCGGTGGCCTCGACGACGTAGAGGCGGCTGACCTCGGCCGGCACCCAGCGATGGGTGGTGCCGCGCGGGATGACGACGAGGTCACCCGGCCGGTAGGGCAGCACGCCGAAGACGGTCTCGACGACGCCGTGGCCCTCCTGGACGACGACGCACTCGTCGCCGATCGCATCGCGGTAGAGCGGCGACGCCGCGCCGGCCAGGACGCTGAGCAGCCGGACGTCGCCGTTGCCGAGCAGCAGCCGGCGTCCGGTGACGGCGTCGATCGTGGCCGCGTCGGCCTCGGACGGGTCGAGCGCCGGGAGCCGCAGGTGGCGCGGCAGCAGCGGGTGGTTGGGCGTCAGCGAGGTGTCGCCGAGCTCCCACACGTCGGCGGCCACGAGCGCCGAGGGGACGCCGCGGTGGTAGAGCAGCGAGGAGGCCGAGGAGAAGCCCTCCTCGCCCATCAGCTCCTCGGAGTAGAGCCGCCCGTCGGGGTCGCGGTGCTGGGTGTGACGATGACGGGGGACGTCCCCCACGCGGCGGTAGTGCACGATGCCTCCCTGTTCGACTATCGGACGCCTCTGTCCGGTAATCACCGCTAGGGTAGGTCAGGTGTCAACCACGCCCGCCCGCACCCCCACCCGCACCTGGGTGCCCGGAGCCGCCGGCTCGGGCTTCGACGTCGACCACCTGCCCTACGGCGCCGGCGGCCCGCCCGGAGGTGCCACCGGACCGCTGACCCGCGTCGGCGAGCACGTCGTCGACCTGCGCGCCCTCGCCGCCGCACCCGGCTCCGGGCTCGAGCACCTCCACGCCACGCTCGACGCGCCGAGCCTCGACGGCCTGCTGGCCGCCGGGCCCGACGCGTGGGCCCGCCTGCGCGCCCGCCTGCAGGAGCTGCTCGCCGACGAGGAGGCCCGAGCGCTCGTCGAGCCGCACCTGCGTCCCCTCGGCGACGTCGCCCTCGTGCTGCCCTTCACCGTGGCCGACTACGTCGACTTCTACGCCTCCGAGCACCACGCCACCACGGTCGGACGCCTCTTCCGCCCCGGCCAGGAGCCGCTGCCGGCGGCCTGGAGGAACCTGCCGATCGGCTACCACGGCCGCGCCGGCACCGTCGTGGTCTCCGGCACGCCCGTGCGGCGTCCGCACGGCCAGCGGCTCGTCGACGGCGCGCCCGCCTTCGGGCCGTCCCTGCGGCTGGACCTCGAGGCGGAGGTCGGGTTCGTCGTCGGCGTCCCCTCCGCCGGTCCGGTGGCCGTCGACGCGCTGGCCGAGCACGTCCTCGGCGTCGTGCTCGTCGACGACTGGTCCGCGCGCGACCTGCAGTCCTTCGAGTACGTGCCGCTCGGGCCCTTCCTCGGCAAGGCGTTCGCGACGTCGATCGCCGCCTGGGTCACGCCCCTGGCCGCGCTCGAGGCCGCCTGGGTGCCGCTGCCCGGCCAGGACCCGCGTCCGCTCCCCCACCTCGACCCCGACGCCGCCCGCGGACTCGACCTCGCCCTCGCCGTCGAGGTCGGCGGCGCCGTCGTCAGCCGGCCGCCGTTCCGCACCACCTACTGGGCGCCGGGCCAGATGCTCGCCCACCTGACCTCCGGCGGAGCCACCCTGCGCACCGGCGACCTGCTCGCCTCGGGCACCGTCAGCGGCCCCGGCGCGGACGAGCGCGGCTGCCTCCTGGAGCTCTCCGAGGGCGGGCGCCGCGCGGTGCTGCCCGTCGACGCGCCCACTCGATCGTGGCTCGCCGACGGCGACGAGGTCGTCGTCACCGCCACCGCTCCGGCCACCGGCGGCGGACGGCTGGAGCTCGGGGAGGTCCGCGGCCGGGTGGCGACCGGCGTCCCGGCCCCTTGATCAGCCCCGTGACCAGCCCCGCTCCACTGCACTAGGTTGCGGTGGATCAGCGCGGGGGCCGGACGACTCGGATCCGGTCACGCGCCATCCGCCGGACCCGCGCCGGACCCTGAGGAGACGACGTGTCGCAGATCCCACCGCCCCCGCCGCCGCCCTACGGAGGCGAGCCCACCCCGCCGTCCGACGGCTCGACGCCGCCGCCTCCACCGCCCCCGCCGGGCGGCTACGGCACCCCGCCGGGCGGCTTCGGCCCGCCGCCGGGCGCCCCCGGCGGCTACGGCGCTCCCCCGTCGGGCTGGGACGCCGGCACCGCCGTGTCCTTCGGCTGGAAGGGCTTCACCGCCAACGTCGGCCCCGTGCTGCTCGCGGGCCTGGTGGCCCTCGTGGTCACCGCCGTGCTCTCCGGCATCGGCGCGGTCATCGTCGCCCTCGGCCCGAGCTCGATCCTCGGCTCGCTGCCCTTCCGCGGCGTGCAGACCGGACTGACGTTCCTGGCCTCCTCGATCATCGCGGCCCAGTTCGCCCGCGCCGCCCTGCCCGTGGCCGACGGGCAGCCGTTCACCCTGGAGCGGTTCTTCGACCTCAGCCGGCTCGGACCGATCCTCGTCGCGGCGCTGCTCGTCGCGGCGGCCGTGCTCGTCGGCACGATCCTGTGCTTCCTGCCCGGCCTGATCGCGGCCTTCCTGCTCAGCTACACGACCTACTTCGTCGTCGACCAGGGCCTCGAGCCGGTCGAGGCGCTGAAGGCCAGTTTCAACCTGTGCAAGGACAACCTGGGCCCGACGCTGCTGTGGTTCGTCATCAGCTACGTGCTGATCCTCGCCGGCGTGTGCCTGTGCGGCGTCGGCCTGATCGTCGCCCTGCCGGTCTCGCTGTTCGGCACCGTCTACACCTACCGCACCCTCACCGGCCGTCCGCCGGTCGTCGCGGCCTGAGCGACTCCTCGCGGGGCGTGTCTCGCAGGTCTGCGCGCCGCAGGACCTGCGAGACACGCCGCGCGGGAGTCAGTTACCCGGTCAGCCGGGTAACTGACCCCCGTCATCCCCGCGACGCGGCGGCGTCGGCGGACGTTCACCGGGGCCCGGGATCCTGCGCCACGTGCGCATCGCCCAGCTGGCCAACTTCGTCGGACCCGCCTCCGGGGGCATGAGGACGGCCGTGGCCGCCCTCGGCCGCGGCTACGTGGAGGCCGGGGCCGAGCGGCTCCTCGTGGTGCCCGGCCCCGTCGACGCCACCCGTGAGACCGAGCACGGCACGGTCGTCGAGGTCCGCGCCCCGCGCGTCGGGGGCGGCTACCGCCTCATCGTCGAGCCGTGGCGCGTCATCGACGTGCTCGAGCGGTTCGCCCCCACCTCGGTGGAGCTGAGCGACAAGCTGACGCTGCTGCCGGTGGCGCGCTGGGCGCGACGCCAGGGCGTGGGCAGCGTGCTGATCTCCCACGAGCGGCTCGACGACATGCTCGCGCTGCGCACCGGCGTCACCCCCGGCACCGGCCTCGACGTCGGCGCCCGCGCGTCCATCGGCCTGCTCAACCGGGTGCTGGTGCGCGCGGTCGACACGGTCGTGGTGACCTCGCGCTACGCCGAGCAGGAGTTCCGCACCGTCGCCGACGCCGTCGGCTGTCCGGTGCGACGGATCCCGCTCGGCGTCGACCTGCAGACCTTCGTCCCGCACCGGGCCCCGGAGCCGACCCCCGACCCGGCGTCTGAGCCGGCTTCTGGGCAGGCCCCGGAGCTGCGCCTCGTGCTCGCCGGCCGCCTCTCGCGGGAGAAGTCGCCCCACCTCGCGGTGGCGACCGCCGTCGAGCTGCACCGGCGCGGGCGGGCGGTGCGCCTGGACGTCTACGGCGACGGCCCGCACCGCGACGAGCTCGAGGAGATCGGCGCCGGGTCGCCCGTGGTCTTCCACGGCCACCTCGACTCCCGCGAGGAGCTGGCCCGGCGCCTCGCCGCGGCCGACGTCGCGCTCTCGGTGTGCCCGGGCGAGACCTTCGGCCTCGCGGTGCTCGAGGCCCTCGCCAGCGGGACGCCGGTGGTCACCGCCGACCGCGGCGGCGCCCGCGAGCTCGTCGACCACGCCTCCGGCGCGTGGGGCGCCCCCGACGCCCGCTCCCTGGCCGACGCCGTCGAGCGGCTGGCCGCGCGGCCGACCGAGCGGCTGCGGGTCGGCGCCCGCGAGCGCGCGGAGCGGTTCCCGTGGGACCTCACCGTCGAGCGGCTGCTCGCGGTGCACGAGGCCACCCGCGCCGCCGCGGCGGCCTGACCCGCGCGAGCCCCGGGCCGGGGTCGGCGGGTCAGGCGGCGTCCGGCTGACGCAGCGGCGCCGGGACCTCGACGGCGTGGGCCTCCTCGAGGCCCCGCAGCCGCAGGCGCGCGCGACGCGTCAGCAGCGTCACGACGACGATGAGCGCCGCCAGCATCGAGGCCAGGACGATCGCCAGGTAGGCGCCGTAGAGCGAGGAGTCCAGGGGCGCGATGAGGCCGCCGAGCACGCTGACGGCCACCAGGCCGATCCACGCCGGACGGGAGAGCCGCATCGCGCACCACAGCGGCACGATCCACAGCAGGTACCAGGGCCGCACCGCCGGGCTCAGCAGCACGAGCAGCCCGATGACGGTGGCGGTGGCCACGAGCGCCCGGTCGCGACGGCCCGTCGGCGCCCGCAGCGCGACGCCGACCGCGACGCCGAGCGCGACGACCGTGCCGACCCGCTGGGTCAGCTGCAGCAGCGCGGCGTCGGGCAGGCCGAGGCCGAGGTGGAGGGCCGTCCAGTCCAGCGCGCCGCCGATGAGCGTGGTGATGCTGAGGACGGTCGGCACCGAGGCCGGGACGGTGAGGGCGTGCACCCAGCCGATGCCGAGGCCGGTGACGACGCCGAGGCCGAGCAGCGTGCCGAGCGAGACCGCGGCGACCCCGACCAGGCGGCGCAGCCGGGCGACCATCGGCGCCGCCACCGGCAGCGTCACGAGGACCACGCCGAGGCAGACCATGCCGGCCGGCGCCTTCACCCCCGCCGCCAGGCCGCCCACGACGGCGCCGGCCACCCAGCCGCGCTCGGCGGCGACCACCAGCGCGCAGGCCAGCAGCCCGACGAGGAGCAGGTCGTTGTGCAGGCCCGCGACGCCGTTGGCGATCATCAGCGGCGAGGCCAGGGCGAGCGCGGAGGCCAGGGCCGGCTGAACGCCGGTCCAGGACGCCAGCCGCGGCACCGCCCAGGCGAGCAGCGCGAGGCCGACGAGGGCGAGCATCCGGTGGGCGATCACGAGGATCCAGGGGTTGCCGGTGTGGGCGGCGGCCAGGGCGCCGAAGCCCAGCGGCAGCGGACCGTAGGGCGTCAGCGTCGTGATCCACATCGGGTCGACGGCCTCGATGATGGGGCCGCTCAGCACGGCCGGGCCGTGCTCGTAGGGCGAGACCCCGAGGTGCACCATCATCCCCTGCGCGGCGTAGGACCAGCCGTCGCGGGAGAACAGCGGCGGCGCGATCACCAGCGGCGCCGACCACACCACGACCGCGTGCCGCACCAGGGCCAGGGCGTCGTCGCGCTCGGCCATCCCGGGCTCGCCGGCGTGGGCGACGTGACGGCACAGGCGCAGCCAGGCGACCGTCAGCAGGCCGATGCCGAGGACCACGACCGACAGCGCGACCATCCGTCCGGCCTGCGAGGCGCGCAGCTCGAGGAGCGCCGTCCAGCCCATGGGCACGGAGGAGGGGGGAAGGGTCGAGATCACCAGGCCGCCCAGGAGCACGAGCGAGCTGCCGATCAGTCCTCTGGTCAGCACTCGGCGAGGCTAGGGACCGCGCCCCCTGACGATCCGACCTCGCCGTGAACGGGCGGCGTCCGCTCAGGGAACACCTGCCGAGCGCCCTCGCCGCGGGCTCTAGCCTGCGGCCATGGGTCTCCTCACGCCGCTGGCGGTGCGCATCGGCGCCCAGCCCTGGATGCCGCGCCTGCTCCCCCAGGTCGTGTGGGTCGACGAGCACCTGCAGGCCGCCACCCGGGGACGGGTGAGCCTGCTCGACGTCGCCGGACTGCCGAACCTGACGCTCACCGTCGCCGGGCGCCGCAGCGGCCTGCCGCGCAGCACTCCGCTGCTGTGCGTGCCGTTCGAGGGCGGGTGGCTCATCGCCGGCTCCTACTTCGGCGGGCCGAGGACGCCGGTGTGGGTCTTCAACCTGCGGGCCGCCGAGACCGCCGAGGTCTCGATCGGGGGCCGCCGCACGACGGTGCGGCCCGAGGAGGTGCCCGCAGGGCCCGAGCGCGAGCGGCTGTGGGCCGCGATGGTCGCGGTGTGGCCGAACTACCGCCTGTACGAGGAGAAGACCGACCGGCTCATCCCGGTCTTCCGACTCTCCCCGGCCTGAGGCGGGTCCTGAGGCGGCTCCGGCGCGTCCCCCCGGGCGATGCCCACGGCGCCGAGGAGCATCAGCGCCGCCGCCCCGCCGATGCCGGCGGCCTGGCCGACGGTCTCGGGTGCGGCCTGGGCGGCCAGCCGGGCGACGAGCAGGCTCGCCAGCGGCGTGACGACGGTGAGCGTCGCCACGGTCCACGGCAGGTGACCGGCGGCCAGGGCCCGCTGCCCGAGGAGCGTCGAGGCGACGACGCTGGCCAGCAGCGCGTAGACCGGCCAGGTCAGCAGCAGGGCCGGCGCCCGCGCGGGGTCGAAGGCGTCCGCGACGACGTCGAGCAGCACCGCGGTGGAGGCGCAGCACAACCCGGTGGCCACGGCGAGCGTGATCGGGCGGCGTCCGGGACGGGCGGCCCGCGCCCGCCGGGCCAGCGGCGCCCAGCGTCCGGGGGCGGGCAGGCCGGAGCCGACGACGCCGAGCGCCATCGCGCCGAGCGCGACGACGGCCAGCAGCACCGGCAGGCGCGGATCCGTGGCCGCCAGCGACGGGCGCGGACCGACGACCGCGACGAGCCCGAAGGCGCCCGCGCACAGCATCGCCGCGGCCGCGAGGGCCACGGTGGAGGGACGACGTCGCAGCCGTCGCGCGGCCAGCAGCAGCGCGACCACCACCTGGAGGCTGACGACCGGCTGCACCACCTCGACCGAGGCGCGTCGCAGCGCCCAGGCCTGCAGGGCGAACCCGGCGAGGTTGAGCCCCCAGCCCAGCCACCAGCGGCGGGTGGTCAGCACGGCGCGCAGGGCGGGGTCGGCGCGGCCGGCCGACTGCTGCAGCGCCGCGGACCCGGCGAACAGCACGGCCGCGGCCGCGGCGCCGAGCACGGCGGCGAGCACCTGCGTGATCACGGGATCGCAGGCTAGGCGGCTCGGGCGAACGCCGCGTGAACCGCAGACCACCCGAGTGGGCGGATCAGGATCGGCGCGACGTGGGAAGAGGAGGAGTGCCGACCGGCGGTCCGGGGGCGAGGGGGTCCTCACGCAGAACCCGGAGCAGCTCGCCCTCCGGACCGCTGGTCGGCGCCACTGTCGCTGCCGGCCCCCGACGCTCAGTCCTCGTGGGGGCCGGCCGGGCGGGCCGTGTGGGCCGGATGGCCGTGCGTGCGCCGGTCCTCCTTCATCTCCGCCTCGAAGAGGTGCCGCCGGCCTCCGACGAGCCGCTCGCGGGCCTGCTGCTCGAGCTCGCGGAAGGTCGCGTGGTAGCCGTCGTCGTACTCCTCGACGATCTGGAAGGTCCAGCGGCCCTCGAGGACGTTGCGGCCGACGAGCTCGCGCTCGATCAGGTCGGCGAGGTCGGCGTGGCCGGCCTCGCGCAGCTGATCGACGGCCTTGCCGACGGTGAGGTCGGTGGTGCCGCTCATCCGGTGGAAGGCGTAGAGGTGGCCGCGTGCGACCTCCGCCGCCTCGAGGGCCTCGCTCAGCGTGCCGAGCGCCTCGACCGTGGCGTCGTCGACGCCCTCGGGACGCCGGTGCTCGGGGCCGGGCTGGTCGGTGGTGGTGTCGGAGGGATCGGATCGGGGGGCGTCGCTCATGTCGATCGACGCTAGGGGCGCGGCACCGCGGACGGCCTCACCCGGGCGGCCGCACGCCGCCGTAGATGCCGCGCCTGACCACCAGCGGCTGCAGCACGCGGCGCACCACCGGGGCCGGGATGCGCACGCCGCGTCCGCCGGGGGTGTAGACGGTCAGGCCGTCCTCCTGGACGCCGAGCACCGAGCCCCAGCGCCGACGGGCCGGTCGGTAGGCCCGCAGCGGACGGCCGGCGAGGGAGGCGTGGAGGTTGCGCGCGAGGAGCAGGTCGGCGCGGTTGCGGGCCGAGCCGCGCAGCGGGTCGGTGGCGGCGAGGTCGCCGACGGCCCACACGCCGTCGGCGCCGGGCACCCGCAGGTGGGGGTCGACCACGACGAAGCCGTGCTCGTCGAGCAGCGCGGCGGGCAGCCAGCCGGTGTTCGGCCGGACCCGTCCGACCGCCCACAGCACGGCCTCGGCGGCGGCGTCGGGCTGCCCGGTGACGAACCGCACCGGCCCGGTGCCGAGCGCGTCGAGGCGCTCGGGCAGGACGGCACGGTGGCCCGGATGGAGGCCGACGCCGCGGCGCGCGAGCAGCTCGGCGAGGTGCGCCCAGACCCGCGGATGGTGCTGCGGCAGGGCGCGCTCGCCGGGGAACCAGAGGTCGATGCGGGTGGCCGGCAGGGCGGCGGCGAGGTTGGCGGCGGCGCTCACGGCCGCGGCTCCCCCGCCGACCACCGCGATGCTCGCGGCGGCGGCGAGCCGGCGGTGCGGCTCGGCGAGGTCGGCGTCGACGGCCGCGTCGTCCTGCAGGTCGGGGCGGCGCCAGAGTCCGTTGCTGACGCCGGTGGCGACGACGAGGTGGTCGAAGCGCTCCTCGGTCGACGCGCCGTCGGGCATCCGCACCGCCACCGTGCGGGCGCCGACGTCGAGGCCGGTGACCTCGCCGTGGACGACCCGCACCCGGTCGAGCCGGCGCAGCCGCTCGTGGGCCAGCCGGTAGTAGCGCGCCCACTCCTGCGGCCGCGCCAGCCGGACGCCGAGCTCCTGGCCGCTGACGAGGCCGGGCTTGGTGCCGATCCCGACGACGTCGTGACCGCGGCGGGCCAGGTGGCCTGCCACGAGCACGCCGGTGTCGCCCAGCCCGGCGACGACGATCCGCGTCACGCCCGGGCCCGCGGGGCGCTCCGACGCCGGCCGGGGAGCGGGAGGAGCATCGGCACGCGGTCGACGACCTGCTGGTAGTCGGGTCGGCGCTCCAGGCTGCGTCGCTCCATCATCGGGATCGAGGCGCCGAGGAACATCGCGAGCATCGCCAGGAGCCCCACCGGCTGCCACCAGGCGCCCGGGTCGGCGGCGAGCCCGAAGAGCGCCAGCGAGGCCCAGAACAGCAGCTCGCCGAGGTAGTTGGGGTGCCGCGAGAGGCCCCACAGCCCGGCGTCCATGACCTGCCCGGGACGACGGGTGCGCACGAAGCGGTGCATCTGGACGTCGGCCACGAGCTCGAGCAGGACGGCGCCGAGGCCGACGACCACCGCGAGCACGTCGAGCGGGCCGAGGCCGTCGGCGTCGCGGGTGAGGACGTAGAGCGGCAGGCAGCCGAGGAAGACCTGCAGGGTCGGGACGAGGTGGATGGCGAGGAGGTCGACCACCGCCTCCGCGCCACCGGCGCGCTCGCGCAGCAGCGGGTAGCGCCAGTCCTCGTGGTGCAGGCCCGGGAACGCGTAGGCCCAGTTGCCGGTCAGGCGCACCGCCCAGGCCACGACGACCACGGCCGCCAGCGCGATCCGCGCGTCGTCCGCGCCGGGCTCGGCGGTGGCCCACCACCAGCCCAGCAGCAGCGGCGGCGCGACGCTCCAGTAGGCGTCGTAGAGGCTGGAGTTGCGGTGCAGCCGGCTGGCGACGAAGACCACCAGGGTCGCGACGACGTCGGCGAGGAGCGCGTCGAGCCAGCGGCGCCCGGTGTCGGGGCCGAGCGCGAGCCAGGCGGACGCCGCGGCGATCGCGACGACGTAGACCAGCGTCACCCGGACGAGGGCCGCGCGCTTCCCGCGCTCCGGCGGAAACGAGAACGTGTTCCAGTTCACCCGGCGAGACTAGCCGGTGGGGGCCGCCTCCCGCAGCCGCTCGAGCAGCGGGCCGGCCGCCTCGTCGAGGAACCGCTCCTGGCCCTCCTCGCCCACCTGCACCAGCGCGACGTCGGTGAACCCGGCCTCCCAGAACGCGCCCACGGCCTCGACGATCGCGTCGAGGTCCGGACCGCACGGGATGGAGTCGGCGACGTCGTCCTCGGTGACGAACTGGCTCGCCCCGGCGAACCCGGCCGTGGTCGGCAGGTCGGCGTTGACGCGCCAGCCGCCGGCGAACCAGCGGAACTGCTCGTGCGCGCGACGCCGGGCCGCGGCCTCGTCGGGGTCCCAGCAGATCGGGAGCTGGCCGATGGCCCGTGCGCCGCCCGCGCCGATGGCGGTGGCGCCCGGGGTGGCGTCCCAGGCCCGCAGGAGGTCGGCCGACGGCTCGGTGGCGACGAGGTCGTCGGCCAGCGGGGCGAACCGCTCGACGGCCCTCTCGCCGCCCACCGCGAGGGCCAGCCGGACGGGCTCCTCGGGCAGGTCCCACACGCGGGCGGCGTCGACGGAGAAGTGCTCGCCGCGGTAGGTGAGCAGGTCGCCGGCGTGCAGGGCCCGGATGATCGTGACGGCCTCCTCGAGCATCTCCTGCCGGGTCTCGACCGCGGGCCAGCCGCGGCCGACCGTGTGCTCGTTGAGGTTCTCGCCGCTGCCCAGTCCCAGGGTGAACCGGCCCTCGGAGAGCAGCGCCAGCGTCGCCGCCTTCTGGGCCACGACCGCCGGGTGGTAGCGCATCGTCGGGCAGGTCACGTAGGTCATCAGCTCCACACGGGAGGTGACCTGGGTGATCGCGCCGAGCACCGCCCACGCGTAGGGCGAGTGGCCCTGCTCGGTGAGCCACGGGGAGTAGTGGTCGCTGGAGACCTCGAAGTCGAAGCCGACCTCCTCCGCGCGACGGGCGTGCTCGACGAGGGCCCGCGGGCCGCTCTGCTCGGTCATGAGGGTGTAGCCGATGCGGGCCACGACGGGCTCCTTCTGCTCGGGCGCTGACGTGCGGGACGGGGATGGGAGGGGGGACGGGGCCGTCAGGAGAGGGAGAGGCTGGACTCCTTGTGGGCGGCCCTCGCGCCGGTCTTCTCCGACTCGACGATCCAGTACGGCTCGTCGTCGCTGGCCCGGAACTGCTGCTTGTCGAACTGGAAGTCCTTCGTCCGCCGCTCCACTGCGGTGCCGGTGGTGCGTCCCTGGGAGGTGTTCCAGTGGACGGTGTCGCCCTTGCTGATGCTCATGTCGGCGCTCCTGGGTCGGGGGTCGGTCGGCGGACTCCCCTGATCTGCCCGGCCCGCCACCGGCCCATCCCTCGTCCCCCCGGAGGGGCGAGGGAGGCCCCTCACCCCTCCTCGGTCGCCGTGGCGGGACCCTCGCGGGTGGCACCGCCCTCGGAGGACCAGTCCGAGGACGTGCCCTCGTCGGGCTCCTCGTCGGGGTCGAGCGGGTCGTCGAGGTGGGGGTTGGACTGCACGTCGGGCTCGACCTCGGGCTCGACGGGGTCGGGCGTGGGGCCCGGACGGATCTCGGTCATGGTGACTCCTTCGGTGGAGGGGATGCGTCAGAAGACGCCGCGGCCGCCGGTCACGCCGAGCACGGTGCCGGAGACGTAGGACGCCTCCGCGTGGGAGGCCAGGAACACGAAGGCCGGCGCGACCTCGGCGGGCTGCCCGGCCCGCCCCAGGGGCGTGTTCTCGCCGAACCGCTCGACCTTCTCCGCGAGCTGGGTCGCGGGCTGCAGGGGCGTCCAGATCGGCCCGGGGGCCACGCAGTTGACGCGGATGCCGTGCGGCCCCAGGAGGCCGGCGAGGCTGACGGTGAGGTTGGCGATGCCGGCCTTCGTCGCCGCGTAGTCCAGCAGCGTGCTCGAGGGCTCGTAGGCCTGGATCGAGCCGCAGTTGACGACGCAGCCCGGACGCCGCCGCAGGTGGGGCAGCGCCTCGCGGGTCAGCCGCAGCGTGGCGCCGAGGTTGGTGTCGAGGGTGCGGGCGATGCGCTCGTCGTCGACCTCCTCGAGACCGGTGGCGCGCGCCCACTGGTAGCCGGCGTTGTTGACCAGGACGTCGAGCGCGCCGAGCTCGTCGACCGTCGCCTCGACGACGGCGGCGCACGCCCCCGACTCCCGCAGGTCGACCGGCAGGGCCAGGCCGCGCCGCCCGACGCTCTCGATCCACCGCAGCGTCTCGAGGGCGTCGTCACGCTCCTCGGGCAGGTGGACGATCGCGACGTCGGCGCCCTCGCGGGCGTAGGCGATCGCGACCGCCCGTCCGATGCCGGAGTCGCCGCCGGTGATCAGCGCGACCTGCCCGGTCAGCCGCGCGGAGCCGACGTAGGTCGCCTCGCCGTGGTCGGGGCGCGGCGTCATGGCCTCGGTGCTGCCGGGATGGTCCTGCTGCTGGGCTGGGAAGGCGCTCATCGACCCCGGTTCCCCCGGCCCCTACGTCGCATGCGCCTCGTCGTCGAGCTGGAGCCGCAGCCGGCGCAGGATCCCGGAGAGCAGCCGGCTGACCTGCATCTGGGTGACGCCGATCCGCTCGCCGATCTCGGCCTGGGTGAGGTCCTGGCCGAACCGCAGCGCGACGATCAGCCGATCCCGGTCCGACAGGGTCGCGAGCAGCTGGGTCACCAGCACCCGCGCCTCGCCCGGCTCCCCGCCGCCGTCGGCGGGCAGCAGGTCGCCGAGCGAGGACGAGGAGTCGTCGTGCACCTGCTGGTCCAGCGAGGCCGGACGATGACAGCCCTGGACCTGCTGGCACTCGTCGTAGTCGGTGCCGCTGATGCCGAGGTGCTCGACGATCTCGGAGCGCGACGGCTCGTGGCCGAGGTCCTGGGTCAGCTCGTCCACGCAGGCGCCGATCTCGTAGCGCAGCCGCTGCAGGCGTCGCGGCGGACGCACGACCCAGCCGAGGTCGCGGAAGTAGCGCTGGAGCTCCCCGCGGATGGTCGGGACGGCGAAGGTGAGGAGGTCCTCGCTGCGCTCGGGGTCGAAGCGCCGCACGGCCTTGAGCAGCGCCTCGTAGGCGGTCTGCTCGAGGTCCTCCTGGGCCACGCCGCGGTCGCGGAAGTGGGAGGCCACCGCCTGGGCGACGCCCTGGTTGACGACGACGACCTGGTTGAGCAGCGCCTCCCGGCCGGGGCCGGGCGGGGTGGTGCGGGCCTCGTCGAGGAGCGCGGTCGTGGCGCCCTGACGGCGGCGGCGCTCCTCCTGGTGGGAGGCCCGCACGGGGGGACGGGTGGGGGACGGGGACAGCATGGTGGGTCACATCCGAGAGGTCGGTGCGTGACTTGCCGTGGTCTTCAGCAAGCAGGAGCCCACCTCGGACGCTAGGCGCAGCCCGTCGTGGCGTCCTCGCCTAGGGGGAGGGTCGGCCCCGGAGGCCGGTCCCGCGCGCATGATCCGACCCGCACGGGGACACCGAGCGGACCGGGGCCGTCCTTCGGCCCCGAACGCCCGGCCCGGGCGCCGTCTCGACGGGGGACGGCGACCGGGTCGGGTCCCCCGTCCGGGTCCCCCGTCTGGGCGAGGACACGACCCGCGCGCCTCTTCCTAGGGTGATCGTCGAGGCATCGGGAGGAGGCGCGGGACATGGGCGGCGAGGAGCGACGGGTCGACGACGTGCTGCAGCCCGCCCTGACGCCGGTCTCCCAGGTGCGCGAGCTCGAGGTGCTGCTCCAGCACCTGGCCGACGGCGCTCACGCGATCCTCGACGAGAGCCGCGGCGCGGCGATCCTGGCGGGCGTCGGCGACGACGAGCTGTGCCGCGTGGCGACCGACGACGCGGTCGCCGCGCTCGTGGCTGCCGAGCTGCGCCACGGCGAGGGGCCGAGTCTCGAGGCCATGGCACGAGGCGAGCCCGCCTGGACCGGCAGGGACGTGCTCGAGCGACGATGGCCCGAGCTCGCCGCGCTCGCGGCGGTCGAGCGCGTGCGGGGCTGGCACGCGGTCCCGCTGTGCGTGAACCAGCAGGCCCTCGGGGTCCTCGTCCACCTCAGCCACCACGATCGCCCCTCGGAGGACGAGCTCCGCACCGCCCGCACCTTGAGCGGGGCCGCGCTCCTCGCCGTCGAGCGAGCCCGACACGAGCACCACACGCGGCGGGCGCTGGAGTCGCGCTCGGTCATCGGCAGCGCGCTGGGCATCCTCATGGAGCGCTACGACCTCACCGCCGAGGTCGCCTTCGACCACCTCCGACGCCTGGCGAGCTCGCAGGAGCGCAAGCTGCGCGACGTCGCCGCCGACCTCGTCGCCGACCGTGGCTCCCGCCGCGGCGATCCCTCCCCGACCGCATGAGCCGCGCGCCGCGTCCGTCCCTCTCCGAGGCCGTCCTGGCCGACGGGTCCGACGCGGTCATCGCGATCGACCTCGACGGACGCATCACCGCGTGGAACGACGCCTCCCGCGTCCTGCTGGGCTGGACGAGCGAGGAGGCGCTCGGCCGGCTGCTCGCGGAGCTGGTCGTCCCACCCGAGCTGCGCGAGGCCCATCTCCTGGGTCTGGCCCGGGTCCGCTCCGGCGCCCCCTCCCGTCTCGCCAGCCGATCGCTCCCGCTCCTGGCTCTGCACCGTGACGGGGCCCGCGTCCCCGTGGAGATGGTGCTCGCCACCCACGAGACCGTCGAGGGACGTGCCTTCCACGCACTCCTCCGCGCGGCGGGACCTCGACTCGAGCAGGACCTCCGGCTGCGCGACGCGGAGACGCGGTTCGCCCGCTACGCGGCCCTGCTGCCGGGCGCCGCCCTCGAGCTCCGCGGCCGGCAGGGCGACTATCGATGCACCTTCTGCTCCGAGGGCTGGCGCCAGCGGCTGGAGCCGCCCGGGACCGACCCGTCCGCGCCGCCGCACGACCCGCGCGAGGACATCGACCCGCTGCTGAGGACGCTCGGTCCGCCTGCCGACGGCGGCGCGCTCCTCGAGGAGCTGGCGGACGCCGAGACCGACATGCGCCGCGTCGACCTCGTCCTCCACCTGGGCGGCGATCCGACGAGACCGGCGCGATTCGCGGCGACGCCGCGCAGACGGGACGGGGAGGTGGTCTGGGAGGCGCTGGTGGTGCGGCTCGACGCGGGCCCCGGCGACGTCCCCTGATCCGGCCGTGCCGGCGTCGTCCCCACTTCGCCGAACCGGGTGGTCCTCGGGCGCTCGGGCATGCGGCGCGGCACCGAGGGACACCGGGGACCATGCACTCCCCCGACCTGCCCGGTCGCCTCGCCGCGACCGTCCGCTCCGCGCTGCGCGAGGACCCCGACGCGCTGCCCGCCCCCGACTCCCCCGTCCTCCGCCCCCTGCTGCAGGCCGCCGACCGCCGCGAGCGCCTCGGCGTCCTCTGGACGCTGCAGGAGCTGCACCGCGGCGGCTTCGAGGACGTCGACGACGCGGCCGAGTGCGCCCCGCCGGTGCTCGCCCTGCGTCGTCACCTCGAGCGGGAGCTGGAGCTGCGCCTGCGCTCGCGCTGGGACGCCGGGTGCGAGCCGCTCATGGAGCGGGTGTGCGCAGCGGTGCCGGATCCGCGCCGCGACGTCGGTGCGGCGATCTCCGCGATGGTCGACCTGCACGAGGGGCTGTCCCTGGCCCGGGCGGTGCAGCGCGACGCCGACCGCTCCCAGGCGTGCGAGCTGCTCCGGCTGCGCTCGATCTACCACCTGCAGGAGTCCGATCCGGTCGCGTGGATCGTCCCCCGGGTGCCCGTGCGGGCCAAGGCCGCGCTCATGGCGCTGCAGTTCGACGAGTACGGCGCGGGCGATCCGAGCCGCCTGCACCACCATCTCTTCGCGCTCGGACTGGCCGAGTCCGGGCTCGACGACTCCTACGGCGCCTACCTCGCCCAGGCCCCGACCGCGGTCCTCGAGCAGGTCACCACCGTGACGATGCTCGGCCTGCAGCGTCGCCTCCGCGGCGTCGCGCTGGGTCATCTCGCGGCCTTCGAGGCCACCAGCGCGGTGCCGTCGCGCCAGATGGCGCAGGGGCTCGAGCGGCTCGGCTTCGGGCCGGCGATGGTCGACTACTACCGCGAGCACGTGGTCGCCGACGCCGTCCACGAGCAGCTGGCCGCCCGCACGATCTGCGGGTCCCTCGTCGAGGACGAGCCCCGCCTGGCCTGCGACGTGCTGCTCGGGGTCTGGACCTGCCTGGACCTCGAGGACCGGCTCGCCCGCTGGCTGCTCCCCCGCTGGGGCCTGGCCGCATGAGCGTCGAGCCCCCGCCCGTCGTGGAGGCCTGCCCCGCCGGCCCGCTGCTCCTGCGCGGCGTCTCCGCGGTCACCGACGCGGACGGCGTCGAGCACCCGGCCGGTCGTCCGGTCGTCGCCGTGTGCCGCTGCGCCCGCTCGGCCGAGCTCCCCTGGTGCGACGGCACGCACCGGCTCCTGCCGCCCGCGCGCCGCCCCGGCGCTCACGACGTCGGGCGGCCCCAGACGGCGAGGACACCCCGCTCCTCCTGACGCATCGCCCGCAGGCCGAGGGCGTGGTGCGTCACGGCGTGGGCCTCGAGCACCCCCACCTGCGCGACGTCGCCCAGCTGCAGCACCAGCAGGCCGTCGTCGAGCAGGTGACGATCGGCGACGGCCAGGCAGCGACGGGCGAGGTCGAGCCCGTCGGTGCCGCCGTCGATGGCGAGCACCGGATCCGCGGGGTAGCGGCCGATGTCGGCCGTGGTGACCCACGGCGGGTCGGCGACGACGAGCGGCACCCGCTCGTCGGCGTGCAGGGCCTCGTCGAGGTCGGCCTTCCGCACCTCGACGCGGTCGCCGAGCCCGAGGGCGTCGGCGTTGTACCGGGTCCAGGCGCAGGCCGCGGGGCTGACGTCGACGCACACCAGGCGTCGACCGCTCCACCGGGCGGCGAGCAGCCCGATGTGCCCGGCGCCGCTGCAGAGCTCGACGAGCGGCCCGTCCGGCAGGTCGTGCGCCAGATCGGCCGCCCACCGGGCCTGCGCGGCGGTCCACGGCCGTGGCTCGAGGACCCGCTCGTCGTGGGCGATGGGGACGCCGCCGACCTCGACGATCCGATGGCGCGCCGCGGGCCCGGCCGGCTGGACGGCGCTCACGCCCCGGCCCTCCGGCCCTCGGCGATCAGCGCGAGCCGACGCAGCGTCTCGGTGTTGCGCCAGTGGAGCTGGGCGCGGCGCAGGACGCCCGGCAGGAGCCGGCCCGGTCCCCGCACAGCGTCCTCCTCGATCGCCAGACGCGTGCCGTCGCCGTCGGCCTCCAGGGTGATCAGCACCTCGGCCTCGCCGCCGGGCCAGGCCCGGGCACGCAGCCGCAGGGCACGTCCGGTCTCGATCTCCACGACCTCGGTGGTGTCGTCCACCAGCAGCGGCCAGGTGCCGACGGAGTGGTGCAGGCACGCGCCGCGCTCGGGCCAGGCGCCGTCGACCTCGCGCATCCGCGACGCCCCGACGACGAAGAGCGGGTAGAGCCAGCCGTCGGCGAGCACCTGCCACACGGCGTCGACCCCCGCGTCGGTGCGCCGCTCGACCCGGGACGCCGGCCTCGCGTCGCGGTGCAGCGTCGGGAGCCCCCGCCGCGAGGGCGATGGCCGGGAGCGGTCGGGCCGGGAGGAGGTGCGATCCATGGGCCCCGGTGTCCCGGAGCGCCCCGGGACATGCCCTCGCGGCCGGGACGCATGGCAGGCCGACCGCGGGGCACCGGAGACGGATCCCGTGCCCGACGCACCCCACCACCGGAGGAACCCGATGAGAGCAGTGACCTGGCAGGGCCGCACCGACATGCAGGTCGTCGACGTCCCCGATCCCGTCCTCGAGGCGCCGACCGACGTGATCGTGCGGATCACGTCGACCGGTCTGTGCGGCTCCGACCTGCACCTCTACGACCCGCTCACCCCGTTCATGACCGCAGGCGACGTCGTCGGCCACGAGCCGATGGGCGTGGTGGTGGAGGTCGGGCCGGACGTGCGGACCGTCAAGGTCGGCGACCGCGTCGTCGTGCCGTTCAACGTCAGCTGCGGCACCTGCTGGACCTGCCGGCGCGGGCTGCACAGCCAGTGCGAGACCACCCAGAACCACGAGCACGGCACGGGCGCCAGCCTGTTCGGCTACAGCGAGCTCTACGGTCGCGTGCCGGGCGGCCAGGCGGAGTACCTGCGCGTGCCGTTCGGCGACACCCTGCCGATCGTCGTGCCCGACGGGCCGCCCGACGACCGCTTCCTCTACCTCTCCGACGTGCTCCCGACCGCGTGGCAGGGCGTCGAGTACGCCGACGTGCCCGACGGCGGCAGCCTGCTCGTCCTCGGCGCCGGCCCGATCGGCGACATGGCAGCCCGCATCGGGCTGATGCGGGGCCTCGACGTCACCGTCGTCGACCGCGTCACCGAGCGCCTGGCGCGCGTCGCCGCCCGGGGCGCTCGCGTGCTCGACCTCGGCGTGGTGGACGACGTCGGCGCCGCCGTCCGCGAGGTCACTGACGGCCGCGGGGCCGACGGCGTGCTCGACGCCGTCGGCATGGAGGCACACGGCTCCCCGCTGGCCGAGGCCGCCCAGAGGCGCTGCGCGCCCTGCCCAAGCGACTCCAGGGAGCCGTCATGACCGAGGCGGGCGTCGACCGCCTCGACGCCCTGCTCACCGGCATCGACGCGGTGCGGCGTGGCGGCACCATCTCCATCTCCGGCGTCTACGGAGGCGCTGCCGACCCGCTGCCGCTCATGCAGATGTTCGACAAGCAGCTGCAGGTCCGCATGGGCCAGGCGAACGTCCGCCGCTGGAGCGACGACATCCTGGCGCTGCTCTCCGAGGACGAGGACCACCTCGGCGTCGAGGACTTCGCCACCCACCGCCTGCCCCTGGAGGACGCCCCCGAGGCCTACCGGCGCTTCCGCGACAAGGAGGACGGCATGGTGAAGGTGGTCTTCCAGCCCTGAGCCGCTGTCGGCTTCTCGTCGGGAGCGGCTCCGGTGGTCGAGCCGAGCCTCGGTGGTCGAGCCGGGCCGCGGTGGTCGAGCCTGTCGAGACCCCGCACCCTGACATCAGTCGACTCACCGGATCTCGACAGGCTCGATCGCCGTCAGCGCGCGATATGGGCGTCAGGAGACGCACTCCCGCACCCGCTCGCCGACGTCGGAGTCCGACGCCTTCGCCGCCCACGCCGTCCAGCCGGACTCGGCGGGCGCGGCGACGGAGAAGAGGGTGCGGGCGGTGTCGCTGACCGGGCCGAGCACGGTGCCGTCGTCGCCGAGGGCGAAGACCGCGGTGGTGCGCACCGACGGGATGGAGGTGGCGGCGTCGTCGGCGAGGGTGGCCTCGACGGCGACCGCGAGGAGCCGCTCGGCCCCGTGCTCGCGCAGGTCGTCCGGCAGGTCGGCGACCCGTGCACCGGTGACCTCGACGGCGCCGACGCGGCGGTCGCCGACGGCGGAGTCGCTGCGTGCCGCGGCCCGGACGTCGGCGACGGCGGCCTTCGGGGCGCCCGTGCAGCCGCGGGTCGCGCCGATCGCGGCGGAGCCGTCCTCGCCGCAGGCGGCCAGACCGGCCAGCAGGGGCACCGCGGCGAGCGCGAGGACGATGGCGCGAGGCTCAGGCATCGGGCTCCTTCCAGGTCAGGCGGGCGGCGAGGGCGTCGTAGAGCTGCGCCTCGCTGTCGGTGAGCACGCCCTCGGCCCGCCGCACCGAGAGCGAGAGCAGCCGGCCCGTGCGCGGGTCGGCGCACCAGTAGAGGACCCCCGCGCCGGGGGGCGCGTCGGCCTGCGGGACGCGCAGCAGCGGCCAGCCCTCGACGTGCTCGAGCGGCTGAGCGGCGGCGCGGTCGTCCGGGCCGAGCAGACCTGCGATGGCGTCGGCGTCGGCCGCGCGCTCCGCGGGCCAGGCGAGCGCGAGGATCGACTCGCGGCCGGGGTCGATCCGGGAGAAGACCGCGGCGACGCCGGCCGCGCGGGCCTGGGGCAGGAGCCGCAGCGCGTCGGCGACGGCGGCGGACTCCTCGAGCGTGGCGACGCTGCTGGACTCCACGGCCTCGAGCGTGCGCCGCGTCTCGGGGTCGTCCAGACGCAGCCAGCTGCCCGGCAGGGCGAGGGACACCTCCGGCGCGGCGGACACCTCAGTGGACATGGGCGGGCCCCTTCTTCCAGTCGAAGCCGCCCATGCCGTGCGCCGATCCGGGGTTGCCGGTGGTGGAGGCGATGGTGACCTGGGCTCCGGCCGCAGCGTAGACCGGCCCGTGCTCCTGCAGCCCGGTGAGGATGTCGTTGGTGGTGTGGAAGTTGGTGATCTGGGACTCCGGGTCCTTCCGGCCGCCCCCGGCGGCGTGGACGAGCCCGTAGTTGCCCGCGCCGATCCCGGCGGAGTTGAAGGTGGTGGCGGGGATGCCCGTCGCCACGCTCGCGCTGGCGGCCAGCGAGCCGCCGAGGGAGTGGCCGGTGATCGACACGTTCGTGCCGGGATGGTCGTGGCGGAACTGCTGGGCGACCTTGACCGCCCACAGGCCCTGGGCGGTCGGGAGGTCGCCGGCGTTGAGGAGGTCCTGCGCCCAGTCGGAGGAGTCGAAGTCGCCACCCGGCGGCTGGCTGCCGCGGAAGGCCAGCACGTGCTCGCCCGTTCTCGGGTTGACGTAGTCCACCGCGTAGAAGCCCTCCGGCCCCGACATCGTGCCCGCCCGCGCCCAGCCCTTCGGAGCGCCGTCGTACTGGTAGGAGTCCTTCGCGAGGGCGGCGAGGTCCTGCACGTGCTGGGCGTAGGCCCGGTCGGTGAGGAACCTCAGCGTCGCCTTCTCGTCCGCGGTGGCGGGATCGTCGATGCGCCGCTCCCCGATCCGGAGGAACACGAAGGGGTCGTTGAACCGGCTGAGGATCAGCGCGAGTCCGAAGAGGGCCGCCTGCAGGTCGCTCAGGAGGCCGATCAGCCCCGTCAGGCCGCGCCAGGCGGCCAGGAAGCCCTGGATCGCGGCCTGGAGCGCGTCGAGGCCGAGGCGTCCGGCGAAGAGCGCGAGGTCGACGGCGAGGTCCTTCAGCGCCGCGGCGGCCCGACGTCCCCAGTCCCACAGCGTCTCGAGCGCGGAGCGGACGCCGCGCAGGATGCGTCCGACGGCGTCGAGGAACCACTCCTCGGCCGAGCGCAGCGCGTCAAGGGCGGCCTTCGCCGCCCCGCCGATGGCGTCGAGCACGTGGTGGAAGCCGTCGACGAGGTGGGAGACGCCCCAGCCGACGGCGTCGCCGATGCCCCCGAGCACCTTCTCGACCGACACCGCGACGACGGCCTTCTCCGAGCGGGCGACGACCACGGGGTCGATGCGCGGCGGCTCCCAGGAGAGCAGGCGATCGCGCAGGGCGTCGACGCCCGGGACGACGTGGCCGAGGAGGTCGGTGACGGGGTTGTCGAGCGCCTGGCCGAGGTGGTGGACGAGATCGCCGACGCCGTCACGGAGCCTCGCGACGTAGCCGTCGCAGGCCGACGCGAGCTCGTCGCGGGCCCGCTCGGAGCCGCGCTGCGCGGTGCGCCACTCCTCGGCGTACTGCGACAGCACGCTGGTGGCCCGCTCCTGGGTGCTGCCGACGGCTGCGACCCCGGTGAGGATGCTGGCCTGGGTGCCGGCGAAGGCCGTGCCCGCCTGACCCTGCCAGGCGCCGATCACGTGACGGCCGGCGGCGTCGAGGTCGGTGTGGACGGCCGTGGTCTCGCGGGCCAGCGCGGTGAGCGCGTGGAGGGCGTCGTCGAGCACGGCGACGTCGCCGTCGGGGCCGGGGACCTCCCACCAGGCGCTCATGAGGCGCCGCTGGGGTCGGGCACGTCACCGGCCAGACCGGCGTCGGTGCGCTCGTAGGAGTGCGCCGAGACGGCGACGTGGCGGGCCTGGGCCTGCACGGAGGCCACGACCGTGCGCCGCGCTGCGGCGATCTGCTCCCCCAGGCTGCGCAGGGCGGCCTGGAGGTCGTCGCTGCCCGTGGCCTCGGCGGCGGCGGAGAGGTGGGTGACGGCGGAGGCGAGCACGCCGTCCCACCGCACGGCTGCTGCGTCGATGCGCCCGGCGCCGTGGACGAGGGCGCGGGTGTCGACCCCGAGATCGGTCACGGTGGGGGTCTACCCGCCTGCACGTGACCTGACACACACCCGACCAGGACGCGACGTCGCGCGCCCTGGCCGGGTGGCCGGGGCTCAGCCCTGCGCGAGCTCGGCGACGTCCTGCCAGGCGCGCCAGGTCTCCAGCCGCGAGGCGTAGTCGCGCTCGGCGATGCTCAGCGGCGTGGCGCCGAAGAAGCAGCGCAGCGGCGGCTCGTCGGCGTCGACGAGCCGGAGCACGGCGGCCGCACTGGCGGCGGGGTCGCCCGGCTCGGCGTTGCGCTGCGCGCGCTGCTCGAGGATGCGCTCGTGCACCTCGGCGTAGTCGTCGAGCTGCTCCGAGCGCTGCGCCGACGGCCCGGCCCAGTCGGTGGAGAAGCCGCCGGGCTCGATGAGCGTCACCTTGACGCCGAAGGACGCCACCTCCTGCGCCAGCGACTGGCTCAAGCCCTCCAGCGCCCACTTCGAGGCGTGGTACATGCCGACGAGCGGGAAGGCGGAGATGCCGCCGATGGAGGAGACCTGCAGGATGTGGCCGCTGCGCTGGGCGCGCAGGATCGGCAGCGCCGCCTGGGTGACCCACAGGGCGCCGAAGAGGTTGGTCTCCATCTGCGCGCGGGCCTCGTCCTCGGTGAGCTCCTCGACGAGCCCGAAGTGGCCGTACCCGGCGTTGTTGACCACGACGTCGAGCCGGCCGAACCGCTCGTGGGCCTGCGCGACGGCAGCGAAGTCGGCGTCGCGGTCGGTGACGTCGAGCTCGATCGGCAGCAGCCGCTCGCCGAAGCGCTCCACGAGGTCGTCGAGGGTGCTGGTGTCGCGGGCGGTGGCGGCCACGGAGTCGCCGCGCTCGAGGGCGGCGATCGTCCACTCCCGGCCGAAGCCGCGGGAGGCGCCGGTGATGAACCAGGTCTTGGTGCTCATGCCTCCGGCCTACCCGGCGCGACGACGCCCGAGGCCACCTCTCCGGGGGGGCCTGCGGGCCGTCGTCCGCTGCGCCGTCCCTCAGGCCCGGACGAGCCCGGCGAGGCGCTCGGCGATGATCGCCTCCGCCTCGGCCACGGTGCCGCCGACGATCTCCGCGCAGGTCTGCACCGACTCGATGAGGCCCTGGGTCTGCCCGGCCCACCACAGGCCGTCGTCCATGCGGCCCTCGGCGAGCACGTTCGCGCGGCCCCGAGCGCCCGAGGCCAGCGGCGCGATGTCGTCGAAGGTGGCGTCCTCGCGCGCGGAGATCTCGAGGATCTCCTCGGAGACGGCGTTGCGCGCCACGCGCGCGGTGTTGTGGAAGCGACGGAAGACCAGCACGGTGTCGCGCTCGTCGTTGGCGACGATCTGCTGCTTGACGTTCTCGTGCACCGGCGCCTCTGCGGAGGCCACGAAGCGGGTGCCCATGTTGACGGCGTCGGCGCCGAGCGCGAGCGCCGCCACGAGGCCCTGCGCGGTGGCGATGCCGCCCGAGGCGATCACCGGGATGCTCAGCCGACGCGTCGCGGCCGGGATGAGGATCAGCCCGGGGACGTCGTCCTCGCCGGGGTGCCCCGCGCACTCGAAGCCGTCGATGCTGATCGCGTCGACGCCCTTGCGCTCCGCCGACAGCGCGTGCCGCACGCTGGTGGCCTTGTGGATCACCTTGACGCCCGCGGCCTTGAAGTCGGGCAGGTGGTCGGCCGGGCTGGAGCCGGCCGTCTCCACCACCGTGATGCCGGCCTCGACGATCGCCGCGCGGTACTCCGCGTACGGCACCGGGTTCAGCGTCGGCAGGATCGTGAGGTTCACCCCGAACGGCTTGTCGGTGAGGTCGCGCGTGCGCCCGATCTCGCGGACGAGATCCTCCGGGGTCGGCTGGGTGAGCGCGGTCAGGAAGCCGAGGCCACCGGCGTTCGCGACCGCCGAGATCAGCGGCGCGGTGCCCAGGCCCGTCATGCCGCCGCAGACGATGGGGTGCTCGACGCCGAAGGTCTCGGTGAAGCGGGTGCGGATCATGGGAGTCCCTCCTGCGGCCGCGGCCGCGGCGTCGGCGAGGGCGGCGCCCTCGGAGGGCACGCTAGCGGCTCGGTACCGTCGCGAGTACCGGAGATCTCTATGTGGTACTCCCGCGCCGACGCCGCCACGACGGGCGCCCAGTGCCGGCGGGTCGATGTCGATCACGGTCGCTCTGCTCGCATGGCATCACGACCATCGCTCTGCCGTGTGATCACCGATGCCGTCTCCCAGGCCTGCCGCCGCGCCTCGGCCGATCAGGCCTGTGCCGAACCTCCCGCTCACGCTGGCCCTGCCGAAGACGGCGCTCGCGGCGGCGCAGCCTGACCACCCCTGGATAGTCACGACACGCGGGAGGCAGGCAGGACCTCGGGCGGCCGGTCAGGTAGATCACGACAGCGAAGGCCAGCACCACCACCCCCAGCACGAGGATCACCGTGGCGATCCTCCACGCGGGCCGCCCCGGAGCGGACTGGGACGCCAGGACGGCGGAGAGGAACAGGAGTGAGCAGGCGAGGACCCGCGGCATGAGCCACGCGTTGTGGGCCTGCGCCCGCGCTCTGCTCACCCAGGGGAGCGCGACGCTGGGGTCGGCACGGCCCTGCCAGAGGCGGACGACGGCGAACCAGGCCAACGACAGGAGGACCGGTCCGAGGACGAAGGGGACGAGGACGTCCGTCACGCTCGCTCCTCGAGGACGTCGTCCGTGATGGCGGACGTCGAGGGCAGCACGCCGCGGATCCTAGGGCCACTCTCCTGCCCGGAGAAGCAGCAAGGCCCCGCGACCAGTGGTCCGGGGCCTCGTCTGTGGCAGGTGCAGGATTCGAACCTGCGAAGCTTTCGCGACGGATTTACAGTCCGCTCCCATTGGCCGCTCGGGCAACCTGCCGGGCGTCAGACCGGGGCCTCGTTTGGCCTCGGCGCGACGAGGCGAAACAATAGCGCAGCCCGTCCGCACGTCCCGAATCAGCGCTAGGAGCCCTCACCGTGGCCGACTCGTCCTTCGACATCGTCAGCAAGTACGACCGCCAGGAGGTGGACAACGCGCTCGGCCAGACCGCTCGCGAGATCGCCACCCGCTTCGACTTCAAGGGCACCGGCGCCACCATCGAGTGGAAGGGCGACGCCGCCATCGAGATCACCGCCTCGGCCGACGACCGCGCCAGCGCCGTCCTCGACGTCTTCAAGGGCAAGCTGATCAAGCGCGACGTCAGCCTCAAGGTGCTCGAGCCCTCCGAGCCGCGTCCCTCGGGCCAGGTCTCGAAGATCGACGTCGCGCTCAAGGAGGGCATCACCTCGGAGAACGCCAAGAAGATCGCCAAGCTGATCCGCGACGAGGGCCCCAAGGCCGTCAAGGCGCAGATCCAGGGCGACGAGCTGCGCGTCTCCTCCAAGAGCCGCGACGACCTCCAGCAGGTCATCGCGCTGGTCAAGGGCCAGGACTACGACTTCGCGGTGCAGTTCCAGAACTACCGCTGACGCCGTCCTCGCACGACACGACCTTTCGGTGGGCGTTCGAACCTTCGGACGCCCACCGTGCGTTTCGGCGGCCAACCGCTGAAGCTTCAGCGGTTGGCCGCCGAATCTTTCAACCCCCCGCCCTCACCACCCGCCCAGCACCCCCAGCCCGAGGCGGACGCTGCGGTGGGCCAGGGCCCGGTCGAGGGTGGTCTCGCCGGCGGCGAGGCGGCGGAAGCCCTCCCAGCCCGGACGGGTGTGGCCGATGAGGCGGTGGAAGGCGCCGGGGCGGCGCTCGAAGGCGCGCAGGCAGCGGGCGCCGGCGGCCATCTCGGACAGCAGCTCCTCGGAGAGCGCGGCGCGGTAGGCGGCGTCGAGGGCCGCGGCGTCGTCGGGGCGGGTCGAGGCGAGGTGGGCGGCGGCGACCTCGCCGGCCAGGCGTCCGGAGCGCAGGGCGAAGGAGATGCCCTCGCGGGTCCACGGCTCCAGCAGGCCGGCTGCGTCGCCGACGGCGAGCACCCGGCCGGCCGAGAGCGGGGAGTCGGGGGTGCGGCAGCGGGTCAGGTGACCCGAGTCGTGCAGCACGCGCTGGTCCTCCAGGCCGCGCTGGGCGAGGTAGGAGCGCAGGTAGGCGCGGGTCTCCTCGGGGCGTCCACGGCGGGCGATGACGCCGACCGTCAGGCTGTCGGCCTTGGGGAAGACCCAGGCGTAGGAGCCGGGGATCGGGCCCCAGTCGAGGTGGATCGACTCCTGGTCGAACCCGGAGCCGGCGGCGTCGACCTCCAGCTCCAGGCCGAGGTCGACCTGCGCGAGGCGCACCCCGACGGCCTTCGACGCCCGGCCCGAGGTGCCGTCGGCGGCCACCACGACGCCGGCCGCGAGGTCGCCGGCGGCCGTGCGCACGACGACGTCCTGCCCCGGCTCCCCCGGCTCGGTGGCCGGCTCCACCGCGCGCACCGCCAGCGGCGCGCGCAGCTCGGCGCCGGCCGCGACGGCGGCGTCGAGCAGCCACGCGTCGAGCTCGGGGCGGGCCACGCAGCGGATCACCCGCTCCCCCGCGTCGCGCTCGACGGGCCGCTCGCCGCGCAGGGTGAACGCCGCGCGCCGCACGGTGGTGCGCACCGGCGGCGTGCCGGGACGACGGTCGAGCTCGGCGAGGCTGGGGCCGATCAGCCCGCCGCCGCAGGTCTTGTAGCGCGGGTGCTCGACGCGGTCGAGCACGAGCACGCGCAGCCCCCGGGAGGCCGCGGCCCAGGCGGCCGAGGACCCGGCCGGGCCGGCCCCCACCACGACGACGTCGAACCGCTCCACGCGCGGAACGGTAGCCGCCGACGCTGCGAGCGGTGGGGGCCGCCCGGTCTGATCGGGTCGGACCGGGTCAGACCAGAGCGGACCCCGCCGCCGGCACCGTCGTCGCACCCGGCTCGGGGCGCAGCCACACGGTGGCGTCGACGTCGAGGCCCAGCGAGCGGGCGTGCGTGCGGGTCATGACGACGAGCGTCTCGCCCGCGGCGGTCTCGACGGTGACCCGCACCTCGAAGCCCACCCGCAGCACGCGCGTCACCCGGCCCTGGACGGCGTCCGGCGTCGGCGAGGCCGCCAGCGCGACGTCGTGCGGGCGCAGCAGCACGTCGCCGAGCCGGGTGATCTCGCCGAGGAAGCCCATGACGAAGTCGTTGGCCGGCTCGTCGTAGAGCGTGTCGGGCGAGCCGACCTGCTCGACGCGACCCTCGTTGATCACCACGATCTCGTCGGCGACCTCGAGGGCCTCCTCCTGGTCGTGGGTGACGAACACGGTGGTCACGTGCACCTCGTCGTGCAGGCGTCGCAGCCAGTCGCGCAGCTCCTTGCGCACCTTGGCGTCCAGCGCGCCGAACGGCTCGTCGAGGAGCAGGACGGTGGGCTCGACGGCGAGCGCGCGGGCCAGGGCCATGCGCTGACGCTGGCCGCCGGAGAGCTGGGCGGGCAGGCGGTGCGCGAACTGCGAGAGGTGCACCAGCTTCAGCAGCTCGTCGACCTTCTCGGCGATCTCGGCCTTGGGGCGCTTGCGGATCTCCAGGCCGAAGGCGACGTTCTTGGCCACCGTCATGTGCTTGAAGACCGCGTAGTGCTGGAAGACGAAGCCGACGTTGCGCTTCTGCGGCGGCAGGTGCGTGGCCTCGACGCCCTCGATCGTCACGGTGCCGGAGTCGGCGGTGTCGAGCCCGGCGATGATGCGCAGCAGCGTCGACTTGCCTCCGCCCGAGGGGCCGAGCAGCGCGGTGAGCTGCCCCGTCGGGAGGCTGACGTTGACGTCGCTGAGGGCGACGAAGTCGCCGAAGGACTTGTTGAGCCCCTTGACCTCGATGCTCATGACTTCTCCTTGCTGGGTCGGAGCACGGCGACGACCACCAGGCACGCCACGCCGACGAGGATGAGCAGGAACGCGATCGCGTACGCGGTGTCCTGGTTGAAGTTCTGGTACTCGGCCTCGACGGCCAGGGTCGCGGTCTGGCTCTGCCCCGCGACGTTGCTGGAGACGACCTTCACGGCGCCGAACTCGCCGACCGCCCGGCCCAGGCTGAGCACGACGCCGTAGGCCACGGCCCACTTGATGCTCGGCAGCGTGATCCGCCAGAAGGTCTGCCGGGCGTTGGCGCCGAGACTGCGCGCGGCCTGCTCCTGGTCGTCGCCGATCTCGGTGAGCACCGGGACGACCTCGCGCACCACCAGGGGCAGCGCCACGAAGCAGGTGGCCATGATCATGCCGGGCACGGTGAAGATGATCTTCACGCCGAGGTCGCCCAGGAACGGCCCGACGACGCCGTCGCGGCTGTTGTAGGCCAGCACGAGCGCAAGGCCGACGACGACCGGCGACACCGACAGCGGCAGGTCGATGAGCGCCGAGAGCGCCCGCTTGCCGGGGAACTCGTAGCGCACCAGCAGCACCGAGATCGTCACGCCGAAGACCAGGTTGATCACCGTGGCCCAGAAGGCGATGACGCCGCTGAGCTGCAGGGCGTGCACGGTCTCGGGGTCCGAGAGCGCGTCGGTCAGGTTGGGCAGGCCGTTGGCGAAGGTGCGCTGCACCAGCAGGCCCACCGGCCAGGCGACGAGCAGGAAGACGTAGCCGATCGCGACGACGCGCAGCAGCCACGACGTCGGACGCGAGGTCTGCACGGCCCTAGCCACGACGCGCCACCCGTCGCTGGACGACGTCGAGCAGCACGATCACCACGAGCGCGACGAGGAGCATCACCGAGGCGAGCGCCGCGGCGGAGGCGTTGTTGCCGTTCTCGATGAAGGAGAGCACCCGCACCGAGACCACCTCGGTGGCGAACGGCTTGTTGCCGCTGAGCAGCACCAGCGAGCCGTACTCGGAGATCGCGCGGGCGAAGGAGAGCGCGGCGCCGGCGGCGATCGCGGGGGCCAGCGCCGGCAGGATGATCCGCCGGAAGATGACGCCCCGGCTGGCGCCGAGCGAGGCGGCGGCCTCCTCGACGTCGGCGTCGAGCTCCTCGAGCACCGGCTGCACCGTGCGCACGACGAACGGCAGGGTCACGAACGCCAGGGCCAGGAACACCGCCGCCTTCGTGAACGCCCAGTGCACCCCCAGCGGGCTGTTCGGGCCGTAGAGGGAGAGCAGCACCAGGCCCGCGACGATCGTCGGCAGGGCGAAGGGGATGTCGATGATGACGTTGAGCAGCGACTTGCCCCAGAAGGAGTCGCGCACGAGCACCCAGGCGATCACCGTGCCGAGCACGATGTTGGCCACGGTGACCAGCGCGGCCTGGCCGACGGTGAGCGTCACCGCGGCCCAGGTCTGGTCGTTGCGCAGGACGTCGAGGTAGCGGCTCAGACCGTTCTCGCCGGCCGTGGCGACGATCGCGGCCAGCGGCAGCAGCACCAGGATGCTGAACCAGGTCATCGCCAGGCCCAGGCCGAGGCCGGCGCCGGGCGTCAGGGTGTTGCGCGGGGTGGTGCGTGGAACGCGCCGGAGCCGGCGTCCCCGATGGGACGCCGGCTCGGCCGGGGCTTCACGCTCGACCCCGGCGAGGCCGGGGCCGGAGGTCACTTCGATCCGTCCTTGCCGGTGGACTGCTGGATCGCGGTGATGATGCCGAGCGGGTTGTCGCCCTCGCCGTCGCCGAAGTACGCGTCGGCGGCCTTGCCCCAGCCGCCGAAGGTGTCGTCGATGGTGTAGAGCGTGGCGGGGGTCGGGAACGGGTCCGCCGGGTCGTTGGCGCCCTTGACCTCGCCGACGTCGACGCCGTCGATCACGGGGCGGAAGCCGGACTGCGCGTAGTCGGCCTGGGCCTCCTTGCCGGTCATGAACTCCAGGAACGCCGTGGCCGCGGCCGGGGCGCCCTTCGTGACGGCGGCCGGGTTCTGGATGAGCAGGGTGTCGTCGGGGACGACGTAGTCGACGTCCGCGCCCTTCTGCTTGGCCAGGATCGCCTCGTTCTCGTAGGAGAGCAGGACGTCGCCGCTGCCGTCGGTGAAGGCGGTGGTGGCCTCGCGGCCCGAGCCGGGCAGGGCGATGGTGTTCTTCAGCAGCTTGGTGACGAAGTCCTTGCCGCCGGCGGCGTCGGTGGCGCCCTTCGAGCCGTGGGCGTAGGCGGCGAGGATGTTCCAGCGCGCCGAGCCCGAGGAGCCGGGGTTGGGGGTGATGACGTCGACGCCGGGCTTGATGACGTCGTCCCAGCCCTTGATGCCCAGCGGGTTGCCCTTGCGGACGACGAGCACGACCACCGAGGAGGTGGCGATGCCCTTCGTGGGGGTGTCCTTCCAGTCCTTCGCCACGAGACCGGCGTCGACCAGGCGCGTGACGTCGGTCTCGAGGGAGTAGTGGACGACGTCGGCGTCGGCGCCGTTGGCGACCTGACGCGACTGGTCGCCCGAGGCGCCGTAGGAGGGCTGGAAGGTGACGTCCTTGCCGGCGTCGGTGGCCTCGAAGTCCTTGAAGACCGGCTCGTTGGCGGCCTCCATCACCGAGAAGGCGTTGAGGGTGAGGGTCGTCCCGGAGGAGGACGACCCGCTGCTCACGCACCCCGTGAGAGCCAGCACCCCGGTCATGAGGGCCGCGGAGAGCGCGGCTGCGCGCCTCACGGTCTTGGTCCTGCTCATCTCGCACCACTTCCTGCCCCGCACCCGGGACCCTGCACACGTCGGACCCCGAGGCCGATCACGGAAGGACAATGAATCTGGAGCAGATTAGTGGAGTTGATGAAGATGATCTGACGCATCCATCTGATGAGAACACCGGACGAGAGGTGCGGCACACGCGTCGTTCCGGATGCCGGTCCGGGTGCGGATCGCAGGTGAGGGCTGCCTACAGTGGAGTCTCCGGACGAGCGCCGTCGCGACCCACTAGAACACGTTTCAGTTCTACCTCCCGCGCAGTAGCATCCGGCAGGGACGACCGGTCCCGCCGTCGCATCCCCGAGCGCCGGCAGCACACACGCAGCGAGGAGTGCCTCAGGTGGCCAAGCAGGTCAAGCAGCTCGACCGGGTGATCATCCGCTTCGCGGGCGACTCCGGTGACGGCATGCAGCTCACCGGCGACCGCTTCACCCAGGAGTCGGCGGTCTTCGGCAACGACCTCGTCACCCTGCCGAACTTCCCCGCCGAGATCCGCGCCCCCCAGGGCACGATCCCCGGCGTCTCGTCCTTCCAGGTGCACTTCGCCGACCACGACATCCTCACCGCCGGCGACGCCCCCGACGTCCTCGTCGCGATGAACCCCGCGGCCCTCAAGGCCAACCTCGGCGACCTGCCCAAGGGCGCCACGATCATCGTCGACACCCACGACTTCACCGCGCGCAACCTGCAGAAGGCCGGCTACGACGCCAACCCGCTCGACGCCCTCGGCGACGCCGGCTCGATCCTCGGCGAGTTCGCCGTGCAGCCCGTCGACCTCACCGGCATGACCGTCGAGGCCGTCAAGGAGTTCGGGCTCTCCCGCAAGGACGCCGCCCGCGCGAAGAACATGTTCGCCCTCGGCCTGCTCTCGTGGATGTACGGCCGCCCGACGGAGTCCACCGAGGCGTTCCTCTCCAAGCGGTTCGCGAAGGTCCCCGACATCCGCGACGCCAACATCACCGCCTTCAAGGCCGGCTGGAACTACGGCGAGACCACCGAGGCCTTCGCCGTCCAGTACGAGATCAAGCCGGCCCCGATGTCGCCGGGCACGTACCGCAACATCACCGGCAACCTCGCGCTCGCCTACGGCCTGGTCGCCGGCGGCGTGCAGTCGGGCCTGCCGGTGTTCCTCGGCTCGTACCCGATCACCCCGGCCTCCGACATCCTCCACGAGCTGAGCAAGCACAAGGCCTTCGGCGTCACGACCTTCCAGGCCGAGGACGAGATCGCCGGCATCGGCTCCGCGCTCGGCGCCGCGTTCGCCGGCCAGCTGGCCGTCACCACCACCTCGGGCCCCGGCGTCGCGCTGAAGTCGGAGACCATCGGCCTGGCCGTCATGACCGAGCTGCCGCTCATCATCGTCAACGTCCAGCGCGGCGGCCCCTCCACCGGCCTGCCCACCAAGACCGAGCAGTCCGACCTGCTGCAGGCGATGTTCGGCCGCAACGGCGAGGCGCCCGTCCCGATCGTGGCGCCGCAGTCGCCCGGCGACTGCTTCGACGCCGCCCTCGAGGCCGCCCGCATCGCCGTCACCTACCGCACGCCGGTCTTCCTGCTCTCCGACGGCTACCTCGCCAACGGCTCGGAGCCCTGGCGCATCCCCTCGCTCGACGAGCTGCCCGTCATCGAGCCCCGCTTCGCCGGCACCCGCGAGGCCGACGAGCCCGCCTTCCGGCCCTACGACCGTGACCCCGCGACGCTCGCGCGTCCGTGGGCCGTCCCGGGCACCGCGGGCCTCGAGCACCGCATCGGCGGCCTGGAGAAGGGCGACGGGCACGGCAACATCTCCTACGACCCCGCCAACCACGACCTCATGGTCCGCACCCGCCAGGCCAAGGTCGACAAGATCGCGGAGTCGCTGCCGCCGCTCGAGGTCGACGACCCGTCGGGTCGCGCGAAGGTGCTGGTGCTCGGCTGGGGCTCCACCTACGGCCCCATCGGCGCCGGCGTGCGCCGCGTCCGCAAGGCCGGCTTCGACGTCGCGCAGGTGCACCTGCGCCACATCAACCCCTTCCCGAACGACCTCGGCGACATCCTCAAGCGCTACGACAAGGTGCTGGTGCCCGAGATGAACCTCGGCCAGCTCTCGCTGCTGCTGCGGGCGAAGTACCTCGTCGACGCCCAGGGCTACAACCAGGTGCGCGGGCTGCCGCTCAAGGCCGCCGACCTCGCCCAGGCCATCGGGGAGCTGGTCTCCCAGGCCGAGGGCGTCCCGGTCGACCTGTCCGCCGCCGCCACGACCGACCAGAAGGAGACCGTGCGATGACCGCCACGGAGCTCGGCATCCCCGGCCTGCGCTCGGGCACCGAGCTGGTGCCCACCCTCGGCGAGGGCGAGAGCCAGACCGCCAAGGAGTTCTCCAGCGACCAGGAGGTGCGCTGGTGCCCCGGCTGCGGCGACTACGCCGTCCTCAAGGCCGTGCAGTCCTTCCTGCCCGACCTCGGCCTGCGTCGCGAGAACATCGTCTTCATCTCCGGCATCGGCTGCTCCAGCCGCTTCCCGTACTACCTCGACACCTTCGGGATGCACTCCATCCACGGCCGCGCCCCGGCGATCGCCACCGGCCTGGCCACCGCGCGCGAGGACCTCTCGGTGTGGGTCGTCACCGGTGACGGCGACGCCCTCTCCATCGGCGGCAACCACCTGATCCACGCGCTGCGCCGCAACGTCAACATGACGATCCTGCTGTTCAACAACCGCATCTACGGCCTCACCAAGGGTCAGTACTCCCCCACGTCCGAGGCCGGCAAGATCACCAAGTCCACGCCGATGGGCTCGGTCGACCATCCCTTCAACCCGGTGTCGCTGGCGCTGGGCGCCGAGGCCAGCTTCGTGGCCCGCACCATCGACTCCGACCGCAAGCACCTCACCTCGGTGCTCGCCGCGGCCGCCGCCCACCGCGGCGCCTCGCTGGTGGAGATCTACCAGAACTGCCCGATCTTCAACGACGGCGCGTTCGACGCCATCAAGGGCGCCGACACCAAGGCCGACGCGATCATCCCGCTGGTGCACGGCGAGCCGATCCGCTTCGGCGCCGAGGGCGCCAGGGGCCTGGTCCGCGACTCCGCCACCGGCGGCGTCAAGGTCGTCGAGGTCGGCAGCGAGCCCGGCCAGGTGGCCGTCGAGGACCTCCTCGTCCACGACGCCCACGCCGAGGACCCCACCACGGCCTTCGCGATCTCGCGGCTCACCGACGCCGGCGTCCTGCACCAGTCGCCGATCGGCGTCTTCCGCCAGGTCGAGCGGCCCACCTACGACGACCAGGCCCGCGCGCAGATCGGCACCGCCACCTCCGCCGCGCCCGGCACCGCCCAGGACCGCCTCGCGGCCCTCATCGGCGGCGGCGACACCTGGACGGTCGTCTGAGCGGCCCCTGCTCCCGCCTGACGGGCGCGGTCCCCCTCGCGGGGGCCGCGCCCGTTCTGCGTCCGTTCTGCGTCGGCACCCCTCCGGGCCTACGCTGCGCGGGTGGCAGAGACTCGACGCGGCGTGCTCCTCGGCGTCGCCGCCTACGTCATGTGGGGCGTCTTCCCGCTCTACTTCCCGCTCCTGGAGCCGGCCGGCCCGATCGAGATCCTCGCCCACCGCATCGTGTGGTCGCTGCTGACGATGTGGGCGCTGGTGGTGCTCACCCACCGGACGCCGTTCGTGCGGGCCGCCGTCGCCGACCGACGTCGCCTGCGACTCCTCGCGCTCGCCGCCGCCGTCATCACCGTCAACTGGGGCACCTACATCTACGGCGTCACCCACGAGCTGGTCGTGCAGACCGCGCTCGGCTACTTCGTGAACCCGCTCGTGACGGTGCTGCTCGGCGTCGTCGTGCTGCGCGAGCGGCTGCGGCCGCTGCAGTGGACGGCGCTGGGCATCGCGGGGGTCGCCGTCGTCGTCCTGACCCTCGACTACGGCGCCGTGCCGTGGCTCTCCCTCGTGCTCGCCTTCTCCTTCGGCACCTACGGCCTGGCGAAGAAGTCCGCCGGCGTCGGGGCCGTGGAGAGCCTCGCGATCGAGACGACGATCCTCGCGCCGCTCGCCCTGGCCTACCTCGCCTGGCTCACCGCCCGCGGCGAGTCCACCCTCACCACCGAGGGCGTCGGACACGCGCTGCTGCTGGCCTCCGCCGGCCTGGTCACCGCCATCCCGCTGATCTGCTTCGGCGCCGCCGCCACCCGGGTCCCGCTGGTCACCCTCGGCCTCCTGCAGTACCTCGCCCCGATCCTGCAGTTCCTCCTCGGCGTCCTCGTCCTCGACGAGGCCATGCCCGCCAGCCGCCTCGCCGGCTTCTCCATCGTCTGGCTCGCCCTCGTGCTGTTCACCGTCGAGGCGGTCCGCCACGCCCGCCAGCTGCGTTTGGCCGTGGTGGCGTCGACGGCGGCGTAGCGCCGGCGCCCCGATTACCCGGCTGACCGGGTAATCGTGCGCTTGGCACGGGATATGTCCCGTGCCAAGCGCACGGTTCGCGTGCCACGTCGTCCCGCGCCGAGCCTTAGAGCGCCCTGCGCAGGTGGACGTCGTCGCGCCCGGGCGTGGGCACGGCGTCCCAGCGGAAGGTCTCGACGTAGCCGAGCCGCTCGTAGAAGGCCGGCGCCTGGAAGGTGAAGGAGGTGACGAAGACGTGGTCGGCGCCTCGACGTCGGGCCTCGTCCTCGAAGGCGGTCAGCAGCTCGCGGCCGACGCCCGTGCCTCGGTGGTCGTCGTGCACCCAGGTCATGGCGATCCCGGCCGCCGTGCCCCAGGTCCACCCCGACGCCCCCGCCACCAGCTCGTCGTCGACGACGACCCGCACCGAGAGCTCCTCGGCCGGGGCGACGTCGGGCGTCGCCGCCGCGTTGTGGCGGTCCAGCTCCTCGCTCAGCCGCTGCTCCAGGGCCGCGTCGGCCCCGCCCACCGAGATGCGTCGCTCCATGCGCGGCACCCTGCCACGTCGCCGCCCACGGCATGTGACGCGGAGTCCCGTGCACTGGCCCCCGGTTATGACCGGTGGGAAGTGCACGGGACTCCGCGTTACAAGCGAGCCGGGCAAGCGAGCCGGGGTCAGGCCGAGCGGACGGCCACCAGGTCGGCGAAGGCCTCGAGGGCCTCGCGGACGGGGCCGACGGGGAGGACGTCGAGGAGCGCCTTGGCCTCGGTGGCACGAGCCAGGACGTAGGCGCGGGCCTCGTCGAGAGCGGGGTGCTTGCGGAGCAGGTCGAGCGCCTCGGCGTGGAGCTGGTCGTCGGCGAGGTCGGCGTCGAGGAGCTCGAGCAGCCGGGCGTCGGCGGGGTCGGTCGACGCCCGGGCCATCAGCACCGGCAGCGTCGGGACGCCCTCGCGCAGGTCGGTGCCGGGGGTCTTGCCGGACTCCTCGGAGTCCGAGGCGATGTCGAGGATGTCGTCGGAGAGCTGGAAGGCCGAGCCGACGATCTCGCCGTAGGCGGCCAGCGCCTCCTCGACCTCGCGAGAGGCGCCGGAGAACCGGGCGCCGTAGCGGGCCGAGGTGGCGATCAGCGAGCCGGTCTTGCCGGCCACGACCTCGAGGTAGTGGGCCAGGGCGTCGTCGTCGGGGCCGGGCTCGACGGTCTCGAGGATCTGACCCTCGACGAGGCGGGTGAAGGTGTCGGCCTGGATGCGCACGGCGTCGGCGCCGAGCTCGGCGGTGAGCGCCGAGGAGCGAGCGAAGAGGAAGTCGCCGGTGAGGATCGCGACGAGGTTGTCGTAGCGGCTGTTCGCGGAGTCGGCGCCGCGACGCAGCGCAGCCTCGTCCATGACGTCGTCGTGGTAGAGCGAGCCGAGGTGGGTGATCTCGACGACGCACGCGGCGGTGAGCACCTCGGGCGCGTCCGGACGCGGCCCGGCCTCGGCGGCCAGCAGCACCAGCAGCGGCCGGAACCGCTTGCCGCCGGCGGCCAGCAGGTGGCTGGCGGCCTCGGTGACGTAGGCCGTGCGGCCCTGCACGTGCCCCGCGAGGAGCTCCTCGACCTCGGCCATGCGCGTGCGCAGCCGCTCGGCGAGCGCGTCGTCGGTGACGGGCAGTGCCAGGGCCGCGGTCTGGGGAGAGCTCACCTGACGAATTGTCCCGCATGGGCCGCGAGATCGAGAACCGGCCCAGGAACGATGCCCAGGACGACCGTGCCGGCCAGGCCCACCGCGATCGTCGCCGAGGTCAGCAGCGAGGGCCGGGTGACGGTGGCGACGTCGCCCTCGGGCTCGCTGAAGAACATCAGGCGGATCTGGCGGACGTAGAAGAACACCGCGACGATGCTCGACCCGATCGCCACGACGACCACCGGCCAGGCGCCCGCGGAGAGCGCGACGGTGAAGACCGCCCACTTGCCCACGAAGCCCGCGGTGAGCGGGATGCCGGCCATGGAGAGCAGGAAGAAGGCGAACGCGCCGGCCACCAGCGGCGAGCGCTTGCCCAGGCCCACCCAGCGGGCGGTGCTGGTGGCCTCGCCGGAGGCGTCGCGCACGAGGCTGACCAGCGCGAAGGCGCCGAGCATCGCGAAGCCGTAGGTGGTGAGGTAGAAGAGGACGGCCTGCAGCGAGGTGATCTGGCCGGGCGCGAGGTCGCCGAAGGACTGCGCGCCGAGCACGCCGGTGAGCAGGAAGCCCGTGTGGGCGATCGAGGAGTAGGCCAGCATCCGCTTGACGTCGGTCTGGACGACGGCGAGCACCGCGCCGACGATCATCGAGGCGATCGCGATGACCCACAGCATCGGCTGCCAGGTCCAGCGGTCGGCGCCGAAGCCGACGTAGAAGAGCCGCAGGATCGCGCCGAACGCGGCGATCTTGGTGCCGGCCGACATGAAGGCGGTGACGGCCGTGGGAGCTCCCTGGTAGACGTCGGGCGTCCACGACTGGAACGGCACCGCACCGACCTTGAAGAGCAGGCCGACGCTGAGCAGGCCGATGCCGAGCAGCAGCAGGATCCGGCTGCCTGAGGAGTTGCGGACCGCCTGGTCGATCGCGGCCAGCTCCATGGAGCCCGCGAAGCCGTAGATCATCGCGACGCCGTAGAGGAAGAACGCCGAGGAGAACGCGCCGAGCAGGAAGTACTTCATCGCCGCCTCCTGGCTGAGCAGGCGACGCCGACGCGCCAGGCCGCACAGCAGGTACAGCGGGAGGCTCAGCACCTCGAGCGCCACGAACATCATCAGCAGGTCGTTGGCGGCCGGGAAGAGCATCATGCCGCCCACGGCGAACATGAGCAGCGGGAAGATCTCGGTGTGCTCCAGGTGCTGGGTGCGACGCTCGGCGTCGGTGCCCGGCAGCGCGGCGGCCTGGCCGGAGAAGGCCGAGACGCCGCCCTCGAGCCGCTTCTCGGCGAACAGCAGCGCGCCGCCGATGGCGAAGATCAGGATCAGGCCCCAGAAGAAGACCGCCGGGCCGTCGACCGCGATCGAGCCCTCCGCGCCGACGAGGCCGCGGGCGCCGCCCTTGCTGACGGGGGCGGTGAGGTCGAGGCGGGTCGCGACGACGATCGTGCCGACGAGCGCGGCCACCAGGCCGGCGAGGGCGAGCACCAGCTGCGGGACGGCGCGGCGCCCGCGCGGGAGGAAGGCCTCCAGCGCGACGCCGAGGCAGGCGACGCCGAGGACGAGGACCACCGGCCACAGGTCGGCGTACTCGATGGTGGGCTTGGCGAACTCCATCAGTGGTCCTCCTCCGCGCTCGGCGCGGCCGGGGTGGTGACGGCGGGCGCGTCGTCGGAGACGCCCACCTGCGACATCAGGTCGGCGACGTAGGGGTTGCTGGCCTCGAAGAGCGGCCGCGGGTAGAAGCCGAGGCCGACCAGCAGGACGACGAGCGGGGCCACGGCGACGATCTCGCGGACGCCGAGGTCGAGGGTGCGTGCGGAGCCGGCGCTCTCGGCGTCCTCGGGCGGCGGGCCGGTCATCATCCGCTGGTAGGCCCACAGCACGTAGATGGCCGCGAGCACGATGCCGGAGACCGCCACCGAGCCGACCCACCAGTGCTGGTCGAAGGCGGCGATGATCACGAGCATCTCGGAGACGAACGGCGAGAGACCGGGCAGGCTCAGCGTCGCCAGGCCCGCGATGAGCAGGACGCCGGCGAGCACCGGGGTGGCCTTCTCCATGCCGCCCATCTCGCTGATCAGCGTGGTGCCGCGGCGGCGGATCAGGTAGCCCGCGACGAGGAACAGCGCCGCGGTGCCGATGCCGTGGTTGACCATGTAGAGGATCGAGCCAGAGCCGCCCTGGCTGGAGAAGGCGAAGATCCCCAGCGTGATGAAGCCGAAGTGGCTCAGCGAGGTCAGGCCGATCAAGCGCAGGACGTCGTCCTGGCCGATGGCGATGAGCGCGCCGTAGACGATCGAGATCAGCGCGAGCGTGACGACCACCGGCGTGGCCCACTGCGAGGCCTCGGGGAAGAGCCCCAGGCAGAAGCGCAGCATGCCGAAGGTGCCGATCTTGTCGAGCACGCAGACCAGCAGGACGCTGGTGCCGGGCGTGGCCCGCTGGGTGGTGTCGGCCAGCCAGGTGTGCACCGGGAAGAGCGGCGCCTTCACCGCGAAGGCGGTGAAGAAGGCGACGAACAGCCACCGCTCGGCGTCCTGGCCCATGTCGATCTTGGCGAGGTCGGAGATGAGGTAGCTCGGGCTGCCGGCCTGCGAGGAGACGACGTAGAGGCCGATGACGCCACCGAGCAGCACCAGACCGCCGCCGAGCTGGTACATGAGGAACTTCAGCGCCGCGAAGCCGCGGTCGCCGCGGCCGTAGGCGCCGATGAGGAAGTAGGCCGGGATGAGCGTGGCCTCGAAGACGACGTAGAAGAGGAACACGTCGGTGGCCAGGAACACCGCGAGCGCGAGGCCCTCGAGCGCGAGCGCCCAGGCGACGAAGCCGGCGGTGCGGATGCCGGAGGCGCCCGGCTCCTCCTCGACGTCGTGCCACGACGAGAGCAGCACGATCGGCACGAGCACGACGGTGAGCAGCACCATCAGCAGGCCCAGGCCGTCGACGCCGAGGGCGTAGTGGACGCCGATGGCCTCGATCCAGGTGTGGGTCTCGGTGAGCTGCATCCCGGCGTCGGTCTGGTACTGGACGGCGACCGCGACGCCGAGCAGCAGCGTCAGCAGGGAGACGCCCAGGCCGAGCTGGCGGGCGAGGACGTCGGGCCGCGGCACAGAGAGACGGGGCACGAGCGCGGTGAGCACGGCCCCGACGAGCGGGACGGCGATCAGCAGGGTCAGCCAGGGCATGCTCATGCGAAGTTCACCACCAGGAGGGCGACGAGGACGACGATCGTGCCGCCGAGGACGGACGCTGCGTAGGACCGGACGTAGCCGTTCTGCACCCGGCGCAGGAGCAGGCCGAGGCCGCCGACGAGGACGGGCCCGCCGGTGAGGACGCCGTCGACGGCGCGGGTGTCGGTGGCGACCAGGCCGCGCACGAGGCGGCGGCCCGGCTCGACGACGAGGCCCTCGTTGATGGCGTCGCCGTAGAGGTCGGCACGGGCCGCGCGGGTGACGAAGGAGACCTCGGTGGGCGCGACGTCGGGGATCGGACGCTGGCCGACCAGGCGCCAGGCCAGGGCGACGCCGGCGGCGACGACGAGCACCGCGATGCCGGTGACGGCCAGGGCCGGGATCGGCGGGTGGTGCTCCTCGGCGGTGCCGACGACCGGCGCCAGCCAGTCGACGATCCAGTCGCCGGCCAGCAGGACGCCGCCGAGCACCGAGAGCGCGGCGAGGACGACCAGCGGGCCGGTCATCACCTTCGGCGACTCGTGCGGGTGGACGCCCTCGCGGTGGCGGTCCTCGTCGCCGAGGAAGGTCATCAGCATGAGGCGGGTCATGTAGAAGCCGGTGACGCCGGCGCCCAGCAGGGCGCACAGGCCGACGACCCAGTTCTCGGCCAGGGCGGTCTCGATGATCTTGTCCTTGGACCAGAAGCCCGAGAAGCCGGGGAAGCCGATGATCGCGAGGTAGCCCATCGCGAAGGTCAGGAAGGTGACCGGCATGGCCTTGCGCAGGCCGCCGTAGTGGCGCATGTCGACGTCGTCGTCCATGCCGTGCATCACCGAGCCGGCGCCGAGGAACATGTTGGCCTTGAAGAAGCCGTGGGTGATGAGGTGGAAGATCGCGAAGGCGTAGCCCGCGACGCCGAGGCCGGCACCGAGCATCATGTAGCCGATCTGGCTCATCGTGGAGCCGGCGAGGGCCTTCTTGATGTCGTCCTTGGCGCAGCCGATGACCGCACCCCACAGGAGCGTGACGGTGGCGACGACCACCACGACGGTCTGGGCGTCGGGGGCGCGCTCGAAGAGGAAGTTCGAGCGGCACACGAGGTAGACGCCGGCGGTGACCATGGTGGCGGCGTGGATGAGCGCCGAGACCGGGGTGGGGCCCTCCATGGCGTCGAGGAGCCAGGCCTGCAGCGGCACCTGCGCCGACTTGCCGCACGCGCCGAGCAGCAGCAGGACGCCCAGGGTGGTGAGCGTGCCCTCGCTGGCGCCGGAGGCCAGCTGGCTGACGACGGTGAAGCTGGTGGAGCCGAACGTGACGAACATCAGCGCGATCGAGAGGCTCAGGCCGATGTCGCCGACGCGGTTGATGACGAAGGCCTTCTTGGCCGCCGCGGCCGCGGACGGCTTGTGCTGCCAGAAGCCGATGAGCAGGTAGGACGCCAGGCCGACGCCCTCCCAGCCGAGGAAGACCACCAGGTAGTTCTCCGCGAGCACCAGCGTGAGCATGGCCGCGACGAAGAGGTTGAGGTAGGCGAAGAACCGGCGACGACGGGGGTCGTGGCTCATGTAGCCGATGGAGTAGACGTGGATCAGCGAGCCGACGCCGGTGATCAGCAGCAGGAACAGCGCCGAGAGCGGGTCGTAGAGCAGGTCGAGCCCGACGTCGAGGCGGCCCACGGAGATCCACTGCCACAGGTGCTGGGTGACCTGGCGCTCGGACTCCTCGCGGCCCAGGGCGGTGAGGAAGAGCACGAGGCTGAGCACGAACGAGCCGACGGCCGTGGCGGTGCCGAGCAGGTGGCCCCAGCGGTCGGTGCGGCGGCCGCCGAGCAGCAGGATCGCGGCACCGGCCAGCGGGAGTCCGATGACGAGCCAGAGCAGCGAGAAGACGCCGTCGGCCGTGGCGGGGTCGACCACCGGGATCGCGGTGGCCTCGGAGAGGGAGATCATGGGTTCAGCCGTCCGATCAGAGCTTCAGCAGGCTGGCGTCGTCGACCGAGGCCGAGCGCCGGGTCCGGAAGATGGTCATGAGGATCGCGAGTCCGACCACGACCTCGGCCGCGGCCACCACCATCACGAAGAAGGCGGCGACCTGGCCCTCGAGGTTGCCGTGCTGGCGGGCGAAGGCGACGAGAGCGAGGTTGCTGGCGTTGAGCATCAGCTCGACGCACATGAACACCACGATGGCGTTGCGGCGCACGAGGACGCCCACCGAGCCGATGGTGAACAGGATCGCGGAGAGCGCGATGTAGGCGGTGGTCTGGTCGCTCACGCGTCCGTGCCCTCCTTCTGCTCGGCGTCCTCGGACGCCTCGGCGGTGGTGTCCTCGCCGAGCCCGGCGCGGATCTCCTCGATGTCGTCGGCCAGCTCCGGCGCGGAGCGCACGGTGCCGCGGGCGGCCAGCACCCGCGAGACCGACAGCTCCGAGGGCGTGCCGTCGGGCAGCAGGGCCGGGGTGTCGACGGCGTTGTGCCGCGCGAAGGTGCCCGGGGGTGGCAGCGGGCCGAGATGGGTGCCCTTCTCGGCGAAGTCGCGGACGCGCTGCGCGGCGAGCTCGGCCTGCCCCTTCTTCGGCTCGGTGCGCTCGCGGTGGGCGAGCACCATCGCACCGACGGCGGCGGTGATGATCAGCGCGCTGGTGACCTCGAAGGCCACGACGTAGCGGGAGAAGATCACGTTGGCGAGCGCCTGGATGTTGCCGCCGCGGTTGGCCTCGCCGAGGCCGGTGGCCGGGCCCAGGCTCAGCTGCGCGGCGCCGACGACGAGCACGGCTCCGAGGCCGATGCCGCCGACGGTGGCGAGGAGCCGCTGGCCGCGGATGGTCTCGACGACGGAGTCGGAGGAGTCGACGCCGACGAGCATCAGCACGAAGAGGAACAGCATCAGGATCGCGCCGGTGTAGACGATGATCTGCACCGCGAAGAGGAACGGCGCGTCGGCGGCGAGGTAGAGCACCGACAGGCTGAGCATGACGACGGCCAGCAGCAGCGCCGCGTGCACCGCCTTGGGGACGATGAGGATGCCGAGGGCGGCGATCACCATCACCGGCGCGAGGATCCAGAAGGCGATCATGCGGGGCCTCCTGCGGCACCGGCCCGACGCAGGGTCTCGTCGGGGGCGGCGGCGTAGGCGCCGCGGTAGTAGTCGCCCTCGTCGGAGCCCAGCCGCATCGGGTGCGGCGGCTGCTCCATGCCCGGCAGGAGCGGGGCGAGCAGGTCGGACTTCTCGTAGATGAGGTCGGCGCGGTTGTCGTCGGCCAGCTCGTACTCGTTGGTCATCGTGAGCGCGCGCGTGGGGCACGCCTCGATGCACAGCCCGCACAGGATGCAGCGCAGGTAGTTGATCTGGTAGACGCGGCCGTAGCGCTCGCCGGGGCTGAAGCGCTCCTCGTCGGTGTTCGAGGCGCCCTCGACGTAGATGGCGTCCGCGGGGCAGGCCCACGCGCACAGCTCGCAGCCGACGCACTTCTCCAGGCCGTCGGGCCAGCGGTTGAGCTGGTGGCGCCCGTGGAACCGCGGCGCGGTGGGCAGCTTCTCGAAGGGGTACTGCTCGGTGACGACCTTCTTGAACATCGTCCGGAAGGTGACGCCGAACCCGGCGACGGGGTCCCAGAACTGCTCCTTGAGGGAGGATCCCTCGCGCTGCTGGGGGACGTCTGCCATCACTGCTCCTCGCGGTCGGTGGCGGACCCGGTGGCGCGGGTCGACCCGAGTGGGGACGGGAAGGTGAGGGTGGCCGCGGCACCGCGGACGGCACCGCCGACGGGCATCGGCGGCACGGGGAAGCCACCGGCCGGACGCGGGGCCGGGTGCGTGGCGGCCTCGGCGGCCTCCGCGGACTCCTCGTCGGAGGCGTCGCGGTCGCCGACGAGGAGCAGAACGACGAGCAGCGCGAGCACGACGCCGACGCCGATGATCACCGAGCGGTTCTCGAACCAGCCCTCGAGCCGGGCCACCCGCAGGGCGGCGACGGCGAAGATCCAGGCCAGCGAGATCGGGATGAGCCGCTTCCAGCCGAAGGCCATGAACTGGTCGTAGCGCAGACGGGGCAGCGAGCCGCGCAGCCAGATGAAGAAGAAGATGAAGAACAGGACCTTGCCGAGGAACCACAGCACCGGCCAGTAGCCCTGGTTGGCGCCCTCCCAGACCCGGTCGATCCAGAACGGGGCGCGCCAGCCGCCGAGGAACAGCGTCGTGGCGAGCGCGGAGACGGTGGCCATGTTGACGTACTCGGCGAGGAAGAACAGCGCGAACTTGATCGAGCTGTACTCGGTGTGGAATCCGCCGACGAGCTCGCCCTCGGCCTCGGGGAGGTCGAAGGGCGCGCGGTTGGTCTCGCCGACCATCGCGATCACGTAGATGACGAAGCTCGGGATGAGGATCAGGCCGAACCAGAGGTCCTTCTGGGCGTCGACGATCGCGGAGGTCGACATGGAGCCGGCGTAGATGAACACCGCCACCAGCGCCAGGCCCATCGCGACCTCGTAGGAGATCATCTGGGCGCTGGAGCGCAGGCCGCCGAGCAGGGAGTAGGTGGAGCCCGACGACCAGCCGCCGAGCACGATGCCGTAGATGCCGATCGAGGCGATCGCCATCACGAACAGCACCGCCACCGGCATGTCGGTGAGCTGCAGGCGGGTGTAGGTGTCGGTGAAGGGGATGCGCACCTCGGGCCCGAACGGGATGACCGAGAAGGTCACGAACGCCGGCACCACCGAGAGGATCGGCGCGGTGACGAAGACGACGCGGTCGGCCGCCGTCGGGATGATGTCCTCCTTCATCATCAGCTTCACGCCGTCGGCCAGCGACTGCAGCAGGCCGAAGGGGCCGTGCACGTTCGGGCCGATGCGGTGCTGCATGCGCGCGACGACGCGGCGCTCCCACCAGATGTTGAACAGGGTGAGCAGCACGAGGACCAGGAAGATCAGCACCGCCTTGAGCAGGATCACCCACCAGGGGTCGCTGCCGAAGTCGGAGAGGTCGTCGGCGGCGCGGATCGCCCCGCCCTGGACGACGCTGGTGGCCAGGCCGGGCAGGATCACTGCTCGACTCCCTTCACGGTGACCCGGCTGCCGGGCGAGGCGAGATCGGACCACACGCCGCGGCCGACGGAGTTCGTGGGCACCCAGACGACGCCGTCGGGCAGGTCCTCGGCGACGGCCGGGAGGGTGATCGAGCCGCGGTCGCCGGTGACCTCGACGACCTCGCCGAGGGCGGCCAGCACCGTGGGCGAGACCCGGACGACGGCCGGACGCGCGGTGGCGGCCAGGTGCTTGTCGCCGTCCTGCAGCGAGCCGTCGTCGAGCATGAGCCGCCAGGTGGCCAGGGCCAGGCCGTCGGCGGCCGGCGGCGGCGCGGCGGGCGTGGCCTCGAGCGCCGGACGGGCGCCGTCCCAGGGGCCGAGCTCGCTCATCTCGCGGCGGACCTCGGCGACGGTGCGGAAGCCCAGGCCCGGGCCGTGGCCGAGCGCGGCGAGCTCCTCGCCGATGCCGGCCAGGACCCGCAGGTCGGGCAGCGACGCCGGGTTGGCGAGCACCTGCTCGAAGGGACGCGGACGGCCCTCCCAGGTGACGAAGATGCCGGCCTTGTCGGTGACCGGCGCGACCGGCAGGACGACGTCGGCCAGGCGCGTGACGTCGGTGGCGCGCAGCTCGAGGGAGACCACGAACCCGGCCGCCTCGATCGCGGCCAGGGTGGCGGCGGGGTCGGCGGTGTCGCGCGGGTCGACGCCGCCGATGAGCAGGCCGCCGAGCTCGCCGGCGCGCAGGGCGGCGACGATCGCGTCCGCGTCGCGGCCGGGCGCCTCGGGCAGGTGGTCGACGCCCCACGAGGTGGCGACGTCGACGCGGGCGGCGGCGTCGGCGACCGGGCGGCCGCCGGGCAGCAGCGTCGGCA
>NZ_JBUZJI010000011.1:0-101563 GCF_055282735.1 Nocardioides sp. B129/18
GGTGGCTCGTCGAGGGACGAGCCACCCGGTTCTGCGGGCGGAGGAGGGCGCACCACTCCCGCGCCGATCCCGCTCCTGTACCACCGACCGACCCGGTCCTCGCACCCCGAGGGCCGGCACACCGACACCACGAGGGGACCTACGTGTTCGCCTACGCCCTGCGCCGCATCCTGGTCGGCGCGCTGATGCTGGTGGTGATGAGCATGGTCACCTACGTGCTCTTCTTCGCCAGCTCGCCCCAGCCGGAGCGCTACGCGTGCGGCACCAAGTGCACCGAGCAGCAGCTGCTCGACACCAAGAAGGCGCTCGGCTACGACCAGCCGATCGCCACCCAGTGGGCGAAGTTCGCCAAGGGCATCGTCGCCGGCCGCTCGTTCCCCGAGGACAAGAGCGTCACCGACGACAAGTTCCGCACCGAGTGCCCCGCCCCGTGCCTGGGCATCTCGAAGTACTACGGCACCACGGTCACCGCGCTGATCAAGGAGCGACTGCCCGTCTCGGCCTCGCTCGCGATCATCGCCTTCGTCATCTGGATGGTCGTGGCCGTGCTGCTGGGCATCGTGGCGGCGCTGCGCAAGGCGACGCTGCTCGACCGCGGCATCGTCGGCATCTCGCTGATCGCCTACGCCTTCCCCTCGTTCTTCATCGGTCTGCTCTTCCTGCAGTACCTCACCATCAGTCCGGCGCTCTTCGACGCGCCGAAGTACACCTCGCTGCTGAGCAACCCGTGGGCCTGGCTCACCGGCCTGCTGCTCCCGGCGATCACGCTCGCCCTGCTCTACATCGCCGGCTACATCCGCATCACGCGCGCCTTCGTGCTCGAGACCAGCACCGAGGACTACATCCGCACCGCCCGCGCCAAGGGCCTGACCCAGCGCGTGGTCGTCGGCAAGCACACCCTGCGCGCCGTGCTGACGCCGCTGGTGACGATGTCGGGCCTCGACCTCGCCGGCCTGCTGGGCGGTGCGATCATCACCGAGAACGTCTTCTCCCTCGACGGCCTGGGCCGCTTGGCGACCGCCTCGATCGGCCGCTTCGACCTGCCGGTGGTGGTGGGCGTCGTCCTGCTGGTGGCCACCTTCGTGATCATCGCCAACATCGTCGTCGACCTGCTGTACGCCGTCATCGACCCGCGCGTCCGACTGGGCTGAGGAGGAGCATCATGAGCACCATCCAGACCGCCCCGAGCGGCAGCAGCGCCCGGTCCTCCGACGAGCCGCTGCTCGTCGTCGAGGGCCTGAAGGTCCACTTCCCGACCAGCGACGGCATCGTCAAGGCCGTCGACGGGCTCGACTACTCCCTCGAGCGGGGCCGCACCCTCGGCATCGTGGGGGAGTCGGGCTCGGGCAAGTCCGTCTCGAGCTCGGCGATCATGGGCCTGTTCCGCGGCAGCACCGCGAAGCTCTCGGGCTCGATCCGCCTCGGCGGCACCGACGTGCTCGGCCTCGACGAGGCCGAGATGCGGCGCCTGCGCGGCCGCGAGGTCGCGATGATCTTCCAGGACCCGCTCTCGGCCCTGCACCCCTACTACACGGTGGGCGCGCAGATCATCGAGGCCTACCGGGTCCACCACGACGTCAGCAAGAAGGTCGCCCGCACGCGGGCGATCGAGATGCTCGATCGCGTCGGCATCCCGCAGCCCGACCAGCGCGTCGACGCCTACCCGCACCAGTTCTCCGGCGGCATGCGCCAGCGGGCGATGATCGCGATGGGCCTGGTCAACGACCCCTCGCTGCTCATCGCCGACGAGCCCACCACGGCGCTCGACGTCACCGTGCAGGCCCAGATCCTCGACCTGCTGCAGGACCTGCAGAAGGAGTTCAACTCCGCGATCATCATCATCACCCACGACCTCGGCGTGGTGGCGGAGATGGCCGACGAGGTGCTGGTCATGTACGCCGGCCGGGGCGTCGAGTACGGCACCACCAAGGAGCTGCTCACCGACCCGCAGATGCCCTACACGTGGGGACTGCTCTCCAGCGTCCCGGACGTCTCGGGCGACACCGACGCCGCGCTCATCCCGATCCCGGGCGCGCCGCCGAGCCTGCTGAACCCGCCCTCGGGCTGCGCGTTCAACCCGCGCTGCGCCTTCCGCGACCGGGTCGCCGACGACCGCTGCCGCACCGAGCTCCCCGAGCTCGTGCCGGGCGCGGGCGACGCCGGCCACCTCAAGCGCTGCCACCTCGAGGACCCCCGGGCGATCTTCCACGAGGAGCTCCTCCCCGTGATCGCCCCCGACGCTGTGGAGAACGACCGTTGAGCACCGACGACCTGACCACCGAGCCCGGCGACGGCCTGCCCGAGCCGGTGCTGGAGGCGCACGCTCCCACCGAGCTGCGGCTGGACGCCAAGCCGGTCCTCGAGGTCGACGACCTCAAGATGTACTTCCCCGTCAAGGGCTCCGGGCTGATCCGTCGCACCGTCGGCCACGTCCAGGCCGTCGACGGCATCTCCTTCCAGCTGCGTGAGGGCGGGTCCCTCGGCCTGGTGGGCGAGTCCGGCTGCGGCAAGTCGACGACGGGTCGCCTCGTCACCCGGCTCTACGAGCCGACCGGCGGCTCGATCCGCTTCGACGACCAGGACATCGCCACGATCCCCGAGCGTCGGCTCAAGCCGCTGCGCCGGGAGATCCAGATGATCTTCCAGGACCCCTACACGTCCCTGAACCCGCGGCACACCGTCGGCTCGATCATCGGAGCGCCCCTGGCGATCCACCAGATCCTGCCCAAGGACAAGATCCTGCCGCGCGTCCAGGAGCTCCTGGAGATCGTGGGCCTCAACCCCGAGCACTACAACCGCTACCCGCACGAGTTCTCCGGCGGTCAGCGTCAGCGCATCGGCATCGCCCGTGCGCTCACGCTGAACCCGAAGGTGCTCGTCGCCGACGAGCCGGTCTCCGCGCTCGACGTCTCCATCCAGGCCCAGGTCGTCAACCTCCTGCAGGACCTGCAGAAGGAGTTCGGCATCGCCTTCCTCTTCATCGCCCACGACCTGGCGATCGTGCGGCACTTCTGCCCCGAGATCGCGGTCATGTACCTGGGCAAGATCGTCGAGATCGGCGACCGCGACTCGCTCTACAACCGGCCCTCGCACCCCTACAGCCAGGCGCTGCTCTCCGCGGTGCCGGACGTGCGTCAGGCCGCGGTGGGCGGACGCCGCGAGCGGATCCGCCTCACCGGCGACGTGCCCAGCCCGATCAACCCGCCCTCGGGCTGCCGGTTCCGCACCCGCTGCCACCTGGCGCAGGAGATCTGCGCCAAGGTCGAGCCGCCGCTGCTGCAGATCGGCCCGCGGCACAAGGTCGCCTGTCACTTCCCGGGCGAGCTCGGGAAGGCGCCGGAGCAGCCGATCACGACGCGGCTCCTCGGCGTCGACCAGCACGGCAGCCCGGACCCGGGCGCGGAGTCGGTCACCGAGCTCCCCACGGGCCCCGGCTACTCCGACACCTGGTTCGACCTCAACAACCGCACGGTCGTCCAGGGTTGATCCCCACCTCCCGCAGGGGCGGTCCGGCAGCACGCCGGGCCGCCCCTGCGGCGTGCGGCCCCCGGCTCGCCCGCGACGCCCGCACGGCAGACTGACCCCATGGACGGACTCTTCGACGCGCCCGGTGCGCCGCGGGCGGCCGGCGGCGCCGGCTCGCTGCAGGCCACCGGGCACGCCTCGGAGCCGCTGGCGGTGCGGATGCGCCCGCGCACGCTCGACGAGCTCGTCGGCCAGGGGCAGCTGCGCGAGCCCGGCTCGCCGCTGCGCCAGCTGATCGACGACCAGCGCTCGCTCTCGCTGCTGCTGTGGGGTCCGCCGGGCACCGGCAAGACCACGATCGCGGCGATCGTCAGCCGTCAGACCGACCGCCGCTTCGTCGAGGTCTCCGCGGTGAGCGCCGGCGTCAAGGAGGTGCGGGCCGCGATCGAGTCCGCACGCGCCGAGCTCGTGGCCACCGGACGCGAGACCGTGCTCTTCGTCGACGAGGTGCACCGCTTCTCCAAGGCTCAGCAGGACGCCCTGCTCCCGGGCGTGGAGAACCGCTGGGTGACGCTGGTGGCCGCGACCACCGAGAACCCCTTCTTCTCGGTGATCTCGCCGCTGCTCTCGCGCTCGCTCCTGCTGCGGCTCGAGCCGCTCACCGACGACGACGTCCGTGCCGTGATCGAGCAGGCGCTGGCCGACGAGCGCGGCCTCGACGGCGCGCTCACCCTGGCCGACGACGCCGCCGACCATCTCGTGCGGCTCGCCGGCGGCGACGCCCGGCGCGCGCTCACCTACCTCGAGGCCGCGGCGGGCGCTGCGACCTCCACCGGAGCCGACGAGATCAGCCTCGCGGTCGCCGAGCGGGCCGTCGACCAGGCCGCGGTGCGCTACGACCGCGACGGCGACCAGCACTACGACGTCGTCAGCGCCTTCATCAAGTCCGTCCGCGGCTCCGACGCCGATGCCGCCCTGCACTACCTGGCCCGGATGATCGAGGCGGGGGAGGACCCGCGCTTCATCGCGCGGCGCCTGGTGATCTCGGCCAGCGAGGACATCGGCCTGGCCGATCCCACCGCCCTGACCACGGCGGTGGCCGCGGCCCAGGCCGTCCAGCTGATCGGCATGCCCGAGGCCGGGCTGAACCTGGCCCACGCCACCATCGCCCTGGCCGTGGCGCCGAAGTCGAACGCCGTCACCACGGCGCTGGCCGCGGCGAGCGCCGACGTCCGCGCCGGTCGCCTCGGCACCGTGCCGCCGCACCTGCGCGACGGCCACTACGCCGGCGCGAAGCGCCTGGGCCACGCCTCAGGCGCCGCGACGCCCTACAAGTACAGCCACGACGAGCCGTTCGGGATCGCCGAGCAGCAGTACGCCCCCGATCCGGTCCGCGACGCCGCGTACTACCGCCCCACCTCCCACGGCGCCGAGGCCGGCATCAAGGAGCGCTGGGAGCGGGTACGCCGGATCATCCGCGGCCAGGGATCGCGATAGGGTCGGGCATCGTGAGCGAGCAGTGGTCGATCCCCGGCTGGGCCGGCGTGGGCGTCTTGGTGCTCGGGCTCCTGGCCCTGGCCGGCGTGCTCGCGCTGGCGCTCCACGCGCGACGTCGTGACGCCGCGTTCGCCGCGCTCCTGGCGGAGGTCGCGGCCGGCGAGGTCGCCCGGGCCGCGCTCGAGGAGCGCCTGCAGCGTCTGGAGCGTCCGGCCGCCGTGGCGCCCACCGTCGCCGCCGAGCCGGTGCTCGCCGCGCACGTGATCACGCACCTCGGCGAGCTCGAGGCCGACCCGGAGGCGTCGCTGGCCGAGCAGGAGGCGGTGCGCATCGACGCGCCGCTCTTCGCCGACCTCGTCCTGCGCGAGTCTGTCGTGCAGCTCGGCTCGCTCGCCCTCGGCGTGCGCCGCGCCCTCGCGCCGGAGAACCGCGCCCGCATCCGCGCCGAGATGCGCCGGGAGGTCAAGCGCTCCCGCCGGCAGCGCCGCTCCGACCTGCGCCAGGCGCGACGTGAGTGGGAGGCGCGGCAGCGCGCGGCGGTGACCCTGTGAGCCGCAGCCTCTGGTTCGCCGCCGGTGCCGGCGCGACCGTCTACGCGATGGTGCGCGTCCGCCGGGCCGCGGAGGTCCTGACCGCCGACGGGCTCCAGGACCGCCTCCGCGCGCTGAGCGTCGGCGCGCGGATGGTGCGCGACGAGGTCGCCCAGGGCCGCGCCGACGCCGAGCCCGGGCTGCGTCGCCGCCTCGGCATCGCGCCGCCGGGCGCCCACCGCGAGCTGCAGGCGCCGCGTCGCGATCCCGCGCCGCTGGTGGCCCCGCCCGCATCCGACGACTCCCAGCATCCCCAGACCGCAGGACAGGAAGGCACCCACTGATGGACACCGCGGAGATCCGACGCCGCTTCATCGCTCACTTCGAGCGGAACGGTCACACGGTGGTGCCCTCGGCCTCCTTGCTCGCCGACGACCCCAACCTGCTGTTCGTCCCGGCCGGCATGGTGCCCTTCAAGCCGTACTTCCTCGGCCAGGAGACCCCGCCGTACTCCCGCGCCACCAGCATCCAGAAGTGCGTGCGCACGCCTGACATCGAGGACGTCGGCAAGACCACCCGCCACGGCACGTTCTTCGAGATGTGCGGCAACTTCTCCTTCGGCGACTACTTCAAGGAAGGCGCCATCGAGCTGGCGTGGGACCTCATCACCAAGCCCGTCGCCGAGGGCGGCTACGGCCTGGATGCCGACCGCCTCTACCCGTCGGTGCTGGTGGGCGACGAGGACGCCATCGCGCTGTGGATGAAGGCCACCGGCCTCCCGCGCGAGCGCATCGTCCAGCTCGGCCCGAAGGAGAACTACTGGTCGATGGGCGTGCCGGGTCCGGGCGGCCCGTGCTCGGAGATCCTCTACGACCGCGGCCCGGAGTGGGGCCCGGACTTCGACCCCACGACGCTCGGCCCCGACATGCCGGTCGCGCTCGAGGACCGCCTGCTGGAGATCTGGAACCTCGTCTTCATGCAGGACGAGCTCAGCGCCGTGCGCTCGAAGTCCGACTTCGACGTCGCCGGCTCGCTGCCGAAGAAGAACATCGACACCGGCATGGGCCTGGACCGCGTCGCGCTGCTCCTGCAGGGCAAGGCCAACATGTACGAGATCGACGTGGTCTACCCCGTCATCGCCAAGGCCGAGGAGCTCACCGGCAAGCGCTACGGCGCGAACGCCGAGGACGACGTCCGCTTCCGCGTCGTCGCCGACCACGTCCGCTCCTCGATGATGCTCATCGGCGACGGCGTCACCCCGGGCAACGACGGTCGCGGCTACGTCCTGCGGCGCCTGCTGCGGCGCGCGGTGCGCTCGATGCGGCTGCTGGGCTGCGAGCAGCGCGTGCTGCCCGAGCTGATGCCGATCTCGCGCGACAAGATGGGCGAGACCTACGAGAACCTCCTCACCGACTGGGCCCGCATCGCCCAGGTGGCCTACGCCGAGGAGGACGCCTTCCGCAAGACGCTCGCGGCCGGCACCCAGATCTTCGACGCCGCCGCGGAGGAGACCAAGGCGGCGGGGGAGTCGCGCCTCTCCGGCGAGCGCGCGTTCGCGCTGCACGACACCTACGGCTTCCCGATCGACCTCACGCTCGAGATGGCCTCCGAGGCCGGCCTCAGCGTCGACGAGCCGGGCTTCCGCGCCCTCATGGCCGAGCAGCGCGAGCGTGCCAAGGCCGACGCCCGCGCCAAGAAGGGCCAGCACGCCGACACCGGCGTCTACCGCGGCATCCTCGATGCCCACGGCCCCACCGAGTGGCTGGCCTACTCCACCCTCGAGACCGAGTCGCGCGTCCTCGCGCTGCTCTCCGGCGGGGCCGCCACCCCGGTGCTGGCCAGCGGCACGGTCGGCGAGGTCGTGCTCGACCGCACCCCGTTCTACGCCGAGTCCGGCGGTCAGGCCGCCGACGCCGGCCGCCTCGACTTCGACGGCGGCAGCCTGGAGGTGCTCGACGTCCAGCGTCCGATCAAGGGCCTGGTCGTCCACCAGGTGCGGGTGCTCGACGGCGAGCTCACCGCCGACGCCACCCTGCACGCCCGCGTCGACCCCGAGTGGCGTCTCGGCGCCCGGCAGGCGCACTCCGGCACCCACGTCGTGCACGCCGCGCTGCGCGAGGTGCTCGGCCCCACCGCCTTGCAGGCCGGCTCCTTCAACCGTCCCGGCTACCTGCGCCTCGACTTCGGCTGGACCACCGGTCTCTCCGAGGCCCAGGTGCGCGACATCGAGCAGGTCAGCAACCAGGCGCTGCGCGCCGACCTGCCGGTCTCCTGGCAGTACATGACCCTCCCGCAGGCCCGCGACTGGGGCGCGATCGCCCTGTTCGGCGAGACCTACGACGAGTCGCAGGTGCGCGTCGTCGAGATCGGCGGCCCCTGGTCGCGCGAGCTGTGCGGCGGAACCCACGTCGACCACTCCAGCCAGATCGGCACCGTGGTGGTCACCGGCGAGTCCTCCGTGGGCTCGGGCAACCGCCGCATCGAGGCCCTCACCGGCGTCGAGGGCTTCGCCTACCTGGCTCGCGAGCGCGACGTCGTCAGCCAGCTCACCGGACTGCTCAAGGCCCAGCCCGACGATCTCGTCGGCCGCGTCGGCGACCTCGTCGAGCGGCTCAAGGGCGCGGAGAAGGAGATCGAGCGGGTGCGCCTGGCGCAGCTGCTCGCCGGTGGTGCCGAGCTGGCCGCCGGCGCCCAGCAGATCGGCCCGGTCAAGGTCGTGGCCCACCGCGTCGACGGCGCGGGCGGCGGCGACGTCCGCACGCTCGCCCTCGACGTCCGCGGCCGCCTGCCGCAGGGCGAGCCCGGCGTCGTCGTCGTGCTCGGCGTGCAGGACGGCAAGGTCAGCGTGGTGGCCGCCACCAACGACGAGGCCCGCGCCCGCGGCCTCTCGGCCAACGACCTCGTCCGCGCCCTCGGCCCGCTGCTCGGCGGCAAGGGCGGCGGCAAGGCCGACGTCGCGCAGGGCGGCGGCACCGACGCCAGCCGCGTCGACGAGGCCGTGGCGCTCGTGGCGACGGAGGTCGGCCGCGTCGCGGCCGGCTGAGGACGGCGTGCGGCACGGAGTACGTCTCGGGATCGACCCCGGCGACGCCCGCATCGGCGTCGCCCGCAGCGACCCGTCCGGTCTCCTCGCGACCCCGGTCGAGACGGTGCGGCGCGGCAAGGGCGACCTCGCCCGGATCGCCCGGATCCTGCGCGACATCGCCGAGGAGTCGACCGTCGTCGAGGTGGTCGTCGGCCTGCCGCGCTCGCTGTCGGGCCGCGAGGGACCGGCGGCGGCCAAGGTGCGCGAGTTCGCGGCCGTCCTCGCCGCTCGGGTCGCGCCGGTGCCGGTGCGCCTGGTCGACGAGCGGCTGACCACCGTGAGCGCGGAGGCTATGCTCCGCGACCAGCGCAAGGGACAGAAGCGCCGTGAGGTCATCGACCAGGCGGCGGCGGTGCTGATCCTTCAGCACGCCCTGGACACCGAGCGCTCCTCCGGCAGCGCGCCGGGAGAGATCGTGGAGGAGCCTGCATGAGCCAGCCCGACCCCCGGCCCGAGAGCGACGCCTTCGGCGTGCTGGGTGACCCGACGCCGATCGGCGGCCGTCGGCGTCGACGCAAGTCCCGCCTCCCGGGGTGCCTGGTCGGTCTCGTGGTGCTGGCGCTGCTCGGCGGCGCCCTCTACTGGGGCGGCACCAAGACCGTCGACTGGATCGGCGACCGCTTCGGCGGCGGCGAGGACTACGCGGGCCCGGGCTCAGGCAGCGTCGCGATCGAGGTGCGCTCGGGCGACTCCGCCACCGCGATCTGCCGGACGATGGCGGCCGCCGACGTCGTGGCCTCGGTCGACGCCTGCGTCGGGGCGGCCAGCTCCAACCCCGACGTCACCGGCATCCAGGTCGGCACCTACGACCTCAAGAAGAGGATGAAGGCCGCCGACGCGATCGACGTGCTCGTCGACCCCGCGAACATCGTGGCCACCAAGGTGACCATCCCCGAGGGCCTGACGGTCAAGCAGACCATCGCGATCCTCGTCGAGAAGACCGACGTCTCGAACGCCGCCTTCAGCAAGGCGCTGCGCTCCTCCTCGCTCGGGCTGCCGTCGTACGCCCGGGGCGACGCCGAGGGCTACCTGTTCCCGTCGACCTACTCCTTCGCGCCGAAGGCCACCGCCACCCAGATGCTGCGCGCGATGGTGACCCGCTGGAAGCAGGCGGCCCAGGACGTCGACCTCGAGGGCAGCGCGTCGCGGCTGGGCCTCACGCCCGCCGAGCTCATGACGGTGGCCAGCCTCGTCGAGGCCGAGGGTCGCGGCGACGCCGCCGCCAAGATCTCCCGCGTCATCTACAACCGGCTGAAGACGACGGGCCCGCCCACCAACGGACTCCTTCAGATCGACGCCACCGTCAACTACGCCCTGGGCCGCTCGCTCGTGGCCGTGCCGACCTCGCAGGACCTGCAGGTCGACAGCCCGTACAACACCTACCGCAACCCGGGCCTGCCGCCCGGCCCGATCGAGGCTCCCGGCGACGCCGCGCTCGAGGCCGCGGCGAACCCGGCCACCGGCGACTGGCTGTTCTACGTGACGGTGAACCTCGCCACCGGGGAGACCAAGTTCACCGACTCCTACGACACCTTCCTGGAGTACAAGGCCGAGCTGCAGCGCTACTGCGCGAACGAGTCGGATCGCTGCTGAGGGGCCTGAGCGTGCGCTGCGCCGTCCTGGGCGACCCCATCGACCACTCGCTCTCGCCGGTGCTGCACCGGGCGGGCTACGAGGCCTGCGGCCTCGACTGGACCTACGACCCGGTGCGCGTCGACGCCACGGGCCTGGCGACCCTCCTCGACGGCCTCGACGACACCTGGCGCGGGCTCTCGCTGACGATGCCGCTCAAGCGCGTCGTGCTCCCGCTCGCCACGCGGGTCAGCGACGTCGCCCTCCTCGCCGGCGCCGCGAACACGCTCGTGCTCGCCGACGGCGAGCGGCACGCCGACAACACCGACCTGCCGGGTGCGATCGCCGCGATCGGCGAGCGCTACGACGGTCCGCTCGAGGCCGCCGCCGTGCTCGGCGGCGGCGCGACCGCGGCGTCGGTGGGCCTCGCGCTGGTGGAGCTCGGCGTGCGTGAGGTCGTCGTCCTGGCCCGCAGCCCCGAGCGCGCGCGGGCGACCGTCGAGGCGATCGCGGCGCACCCGGCGACGCCGTTCGTCGAGGCGCGGCCCCTCGACGACGTCCCGCGCGCCGACGCGCTGGTCTCCACCATCCCGGCCGACGCCCAGACGCCGGAGATCCTCGCCCGCTGGGCCGCGACGCCCCTGGTGTTCGAGGCGCTCTACGAGCCCTGGCCGACCCCGCTGGCGCAGGCCGCCCGCCTGGCCGGCTCCTCGATCGTGGGCGGCCTCGACCTGCTCGTGCACCAGGCGGCCCTGCAGTTCACCGCCTTCACCGGCCTCGCCGCCCCGCTGGCGACCATGCGGGCGGCGGGGGAGCGGGCGCTGGCCGAGCGCTCCGGCGCCGCGGACGCGTGAGCCTCCGGTGAGCGGCCTCGAGCCCGTCGTCGCCCTCACCGGCGTCGCGGCCGTCGGCGCCGGTGCGCTCGCGGGGCTGCTGGCGCCGCGCCTGATCGCTCGCGTCGTCGACCCGCCGCCGTCGGACTCGCGCCCGCCCGACGAGCCCGAGCCGCCGACCTTCGCGGAGGTCGCCGCCGAGCCGTGGCTGGGGCCGCGCATCGCCGGGTGGACGGTGCTGGCCGGCGCGGTCGTCGCCACCGGGGTCCCCGCCGGCTGGCCGTGGCTGCTGTGGCTGCCGCTCGTGCCCGTCCTGGTGGCGCTGGCCGTGGTCGACGCCCGCACCCGCCTGCTCCCGGCCGTCGTCGTGCGCGCGGCCACCGGCTACGCGCTCGTGGTGCTGGCGGCCGAGGCCGTGGTGGTCGGCGACAGCGAGGACCTGCTGCGGGCCGTGCTGTGCGGCGTGGTCGCGCGCAGCGTCTTCTGGGCGCTGTGGTGGCTGCGCTCCTCCGGGCTGGGCTTCGGAGACGTCCGTCTGGCCGCGGTGCTCGGGCTGCTGCTCGGGCGGATCGGCGTGGCCGAGACCCTCGCCGGCCTCTATCTGGCCTTCCTCGTGCTGGGCCTGCCGAGCCTGGTGCTCGCGCTGGTGCGTCGCGACCGCGGCTACCTGCGTCGCGCGCTGCCGTTCGGCCCCGCGCTCGTCGTCGGCGCCGTGCTCGGACCGGTCGTCGGCCGGCTGCTGGGCTGAGCGGGGGTCTCGCGGCCGACGGCAGGTGCCGGACGTCGTCGGCCCGCATGGAAGGATGAGCCCATGCTGCGTTGGCTCACTGCGGGCGAGTCCCACGGCCCGTCCCTGGTCGCCGTCCTGGAGGGGCTGCCCGCCCACGTCCGGGTCACCACCGACGACATCGCCGACTCCCTGGCGCGCCGTCGCCTCGGCTACGGCCGCGGCGCCCGGATGAAGTTCGAGCAGGACCAGGTGACGATCTCCGGCGGCGTGCGCCACGGCGAGACCCAGGGCGGCCCCGTCGCCCTCATCGTCGGCAACACCGAGTGGCCGAAGTGGGAGAAGGTCATGGCGGCCGACCCCGTCGACGCCGAGGAGCTCGACGCCCTCGCGCGCAACGCGCCGCTGACCCGCCCGCGTCCGGGCCACGCCGACCTCGCCGGCATGCAGAAGTACGACTTCGAGGAGAGCCGCCCGATCCTCGAGCGCGCCTCCGCCCGCGAGACCGCCGCCCGCGTCGCGCTGGGCCGCGTCGCGTCGAACTTCCTCGAGCAGGCCGTGGGCGCCCGCATCGTCTCCCACGTCGTCGAGCTCGGCGGCGTGCCGGCGCCGAAGGGCTCCGTGCCCGCCGCCGACGACGTCGAGCGCCTCGACGCCGACCCCGTGCGCTGCCTCGACCCCGAGGCCAGCGCGGCGATGGTCGAGCGCATCGAGCAGGCCCACAAGGACGGCGACACCCTCGGCGGCGTCGTCGAGGTCGTCGTTCACGGCCTCCCGCCGGGCCTGGGCTCCCACGTCCACTGGGACCGCCGGCTCGACGCACGTCTGGCCGGCGCGCTCATGGGCATCCAGGCCATCAAGGGCGTCGAGGTCGGCGACGGCTTCGAGCTCGCCGCCACTCCCGGATCCCTGGCCCACGACGAGATCGAGCCGACGCCCGAGGGCATCCGTCGCACCTCGGGTCGCTCCGGCGGCACCGAGGGCGGCATGACCACCGGCGAGATCCTGCGCGTGCGTGCCGCGATGAAGCCCATCGCCACCGTGCCGCGGGCCCTGCGCACCGTCGACGTCGCCACCGGCGAGGCCGCCGTGGCCCACCACCAGCGCTCCGACGTCTGCGCCGTCCCGGCCGCGGGCATCGTCGCCGAGGCGATGGTGGCGCTCGTGCTGGCCGACGCCGTGCTGGAGAAGTTCGGCGGCGACTCCGTGGCCGAGACGCGTCGCAACGCCGAGTCGTACCTGGCGTCGCTGAAGTACCGGTGAGCATGAGCCCCCGCGCCGTGCTGGTCGGCCCCATGGGCGCCGGCAAGACCACCGTCGCCGGCCTGCTGGCCGCGCGCTGGGGGCTGGCGGTGCGCGACACCGACGCCGACGTCGAGGCGTCCGAGGGCCGCAGCGTCTCCGACATCTTCGTCGACGACGGCGAGCCGCGCTTCCGCGAGCTCGAGCGCGACGCCGTGGCCCGCGCGCTCGCCGAGCACGACGGCGTCCTCGCGCTCGGCGGGGGAGCGGTGCTCGACGCCGGCACCCGTGCCGCGCTCGCCGCGCACCCGGTGGTGTTCCTCCGCGTCGGGCTCTCGGCCGCCGCCGACCGCGTCGGGCTGGGCACGTCGCGTCCGCTGCTGCTCGGCAACGTGCGCGGCCGCATCAAGCAGCTGCTCGACGAGCGCACGCCGGTCTACGAGTCGGTGGCTCGGGTCGTCGTCGACACCGACGGCCGCACCCCCGACGAGGTCGCCGACGCCGTCGAGGCCGGCCTCACCGCCCTGGAGGACCCCGCATGAGCACCCCCCAGCCCAGCACCCAGCCCAGCACCCAGCCCAGCACCGACGCCAGCACCGTCCTCCACGTCGGCGGCGCGTCGCCCTACGACGTCGTCGTCGGCCACGGGGTGAGCGCGCAGGTGGTCGACCTCCTCGGCGCCGCGCCCACCCGGGTGGCGGTCGTCGTCGCCGAGGCGCTGCGCGAGCTCGCCGCGCCGCTGCTGGCCGCCCTGGAGGAGCGCTACGCCGTCACCGTCGTGGCGGTGCCCGAGGGCGAGGACGCCAAGACCGCCGCCACCGCCGTCACCTGCTGGGAGGCGCTCGGCGAGGCCGGGTTCACCCGCTCCGACGCCGTCGTCACCTTCGGCGGCGGCGCCACCACCGACCTCGGCGGCTTCGTCGCCGCCACCTGGCTGCGCGGCGTGCGGGTCGTGCACGTGCCCACCACCCTGCTGGCGATGGTCGACGCCGCCGTCGGCGGGAAGACCGGCATCAACACCGGCGCCGGCAAGAACCTCGTCGGCTCCTTCCACGAGCCCTCGGGAGTGCTCTGCGACCTCGCGCTGCTGGCCACGCTGCCCCGCGCCGAGCTGGTCGCCGGGATGGGCGAGGTCGTCAAGTGCGGCTTCATCGCCGACCCCGCGATCCTCGCGCTGGTGGAGCACACCGCCGACGTCGACGCCGTGCTCGACCCCGCCGGCCCGGTCCTCCGCGAGCTCGTGGAGCGGGCGATCGCGGTGAAGATCGACGTCGTCGTCGCCGACCTCAAGGAGTCCGGCGGCTCGGAGGAGCACGGCGGCCACCCCGGCCGCGAGGCCCTCAACTACGGCCACACCCTCGCCCACGCCATCGAGCGCGCCGAGGGCTACCGGATCCGCCACGGCGAGGCCGTGGCCATCGGCAGCGTCTTCGTCGCCGAGGTCGCCCACCGCGTCGGCCTCATCGACGCCGCCACGCTCGCCCGGCACCGCAGCGCGTACGGCCGCGTCGGACTGCCGGTCGGCTACGCCGCCGCCCCGTTCGAGGAGCTGCTCGCCACCATGCGCGTCGACAAGAAGTCCCGCGGCGCCCGGCTGCGGCTGATCGTGCTGGCCCAGGACGGCGACGTCCTGCGACCGCGCGTGCTGCCCGGGCCCGACGAGCAGGTGCTGCGCGAGGCCTATGCCGCGCTCGCCGGAGCCGCCTCGTGAGCACGCCCGTCCTGGTCCTCAACGGCCCGAACCTCGGCCGGCTCGGCCGTCGTCAGCCCGAGATCTACGGCACCACCACCCACGCCGAGCTCGCCGAGCTCTGCGTCGGCTGGGGCGCCGAGCTCGGTCTCGACGTCGAGGTGCGTCAGACCAACCACGAGGGCGTGATGGTCGACTGGCTCAACGCCGCCGCCGACGACCGCACCTCGGTCGTCCTCAACGCCGGCGCCTGGACGCACTACTCCTACGCCATCTACGACGCCTGCGCGCAGCTCGAGGCGCCGCTGGTGGAGGTGCACCTCAGCGAGCCGCTGGAGCGGCCCGAGGTCTTCCGCCACACCTCGGTGATCACCCCGCACGCCGTCGAGGTGGTCGCGGGCCTGGGCGTCGAGGGCTACCGGCGCGCGCTCGGCGTCGTCGCCGCACGTCTCGCCTGACGCTGGCCTGATGCTCGGCTGACCCTCGGCTGATGCTCGGCTGACTCGGCGGGGAACCGCGCGGGCGCCCGCCGCGTCCGAGTGCCCAGATCCCGGCGACCGGCCGGGCACCGAGAGGCGTTCCCCATGGACCAGTCGTCCCCGTCCGCTCCCGCGTCGACCAGCTCCCCGAGCACCGGCTCCTGGCTCAAGGGCCTGGCGGCCGCCGTCGCGGTGCTCGCCCTGGCCGTCGCCTACCTGATCGGCAGCGACGGCTCGGGCGCGGTCGCCGCGTCGCCGTCCCCGAGCCCGACGGCGGCCGACGGCCTGGCCGGCGAGGCCCGCACCCTGACGATGACCGGCTCCGGCACCGCCAGCGTCGTCCCCGACCAGCTGGCCTTCGGCCTCTCGGTGACCCTCGTGCGCGAGGACCTCGACACCGCCCTCGCCGACACCAGCAAGCGCATCCAGCGGGTCTTCATCGCGCTGCGCAAGGCCGGCGTCGCCCGCTCGGACCTGCAGACCTCCGGCCTGGACATGGAGCCGGAGTACGACTACTCCGGGCGGGGCGAGCCGCGGCTCGTCGGCTACCGGGTCACCCAGCAGGCCCAGGTGCTCGTGCGCAGGCTGAGCGTCGGCGGCAGGGCCGTCAGCGCCGCGGTGGCCTCGGGCGGCAACGCGGTGCGCGTCAGCGGGCTGCGGCTCGAGGTCGGGGACCCGGCGAAGGCGCAGGAGAAGGCGCGCACCGAGGCCGTCGCCGAGGCCACCGAGAAGGCCCGCCAGTACGCGAAGGCCACCGGTCAGGGCCTGGGCCGGGTGCTGACGCTGCGGGAGTCCGGCCCCAGCGGCTCGACGCCGAGCGGCGGCTACGCGCTGCAGCGCGCCTCCGCGAAGGCGCTCGACGACCTCGACGCCGTGGTCATCCGCGCGGGCAAGGACGACCTCACCGTCCGGGTGCAGGTGGTCTGGGAGTTCGGGGACGACGCCCGGTAGGCAGTAGGCTGCGCTGTCGTCCCAGGAGCCCCGCCCGTGCCGTCCGCGGCCGGGTGGGCTCCGGGCCTCCCACCCGCTGAGAAGAAGGCTGAAGCGCGCGCCATGGCATCCACCAACGACCTCAAGAACGGCATGGTCCTCAACATCGACGGCCAGCTCTGGTCCGTCGTCGAGTTCCAGCACGTCAAGCCGGGCAAGGGCCCCGCCTTCGTGCGCACCAAGCTGCGCAACGTCGAGTCGGGCAAGAACGTCGACAAGACGTTCAACGCCGGCACCAAGGTCGAGACCGCCACGGTCGACCGCCGCACCATGCAGTACCTCTACAACGACGGCACCAGCTACGTCTTCATGGACGTGCAGAGCTACGACCAGATCGAGGTCGGCCCGGAGATCGTCGGCGACGCCGCGAACTTCATGCTCGAGAACCAGGAGGCGATCGTCGCCACCAACGAGGGCCGCGTCCTGTTCATCGAGCTCCCGGCCTCCGTCGAGCTGCTCGTCACCTACACCGAGCCCGGCGTCGTCGGCGACTCCGCCACCGGCCGCACCAAGCCGGCCACCCTCGAGACCGGCCACGAGATCCAGGTGCCACTCTTCGTCAACCAGGGTGAGAAGGTCAAGGTCGACACCCGCGACTCCTCCTACCTGGGTCGCGTCAAGGCCTGATGTCCGCCCGCTCCAAGGCCCGCAAGCGCGCGCTCGACCTGCTCTTCGCCTCCGAGATCCGCGAGGAGTCGGCGGTCGAGGCGCTCGAGCGCGCCGTCGCCGACGGCGAGGGCCCGACCAACGACTACACCGGCGTCATCGTGCGCGGCGTGGTCGAGCACCACGAGCGCATCGACGCCCTCCTCGGCGAGTACGCCCAGGGCTGGACGCTGGCCCGCATGCCCGCGGTCGACCGCAACGTCCTGCGCATCGGCGTCTGGGAGCTGCTGTGGGCCGAGGACCTGCCGGAGGGGGTCGCGGTCAGCGAGGCCATCGCGCTCGCGCGCGACCTCTCCACCGACGACAGCCCGCAGTTCGTCAACGGCGTGCTGGGCTCGATCCAGCGCGACAAGGCGACGCTCGTCTGAGCGCCTCGCACCACCACGGCCGAGGGCCGGCTCCCGCATCGGCGGGGGCCGGCCCTCAGCCGTTCGGGTCTGCCTCCGGCTCCGACCGTGCTGGGAGGGTGGGCCCATGAGCGAGGAGCGCGAGCAGGTCGACGTCGTCGTGATCGGACTCGGCCCGGGCGGCGAGGCCCTGGCCACCGGTGCGGCGCAGGCGGGGCTGCGCGTCGTGGCCGTCGACAAGCACCTCGTGGGCGGTGAGTGCCCCTACTACGGATGCGTGCCGACGAAGATGATGGTGCGCGCCTCCGACGTGCTCGCCGAGGCCCAGCGCGTCGGCGAGCTGGCCGGCGAGGTCAGCGTCACCCGGTCGTGGAGCCCGGTCGCCGAGCGGATCGCCACGCAGGCCACCGATCACTGGGACGACGCCGTCGCCGTGCGTCGTCTCGAGGACGCCGGCGCCACCGTGCTCCATGGCGTCGGACGCCTGGCAGGCGAGCGACGCGTCGACGTCGAGCTCGCCGACGGCACCGTCCGCTCCTTCGAGGCCGCCCGCGGCGTCGTGCTCAACCCCGGCACCCGCCCGGCGCTGCCGCCCGTGCCGGGCCTGGCCGACGTGCCGCACTGGACCAACCGGGAGATCGTGCAGGCCGACTCGCTGCCGAGCTCGCTCATCGTCGTCGGCGGTGGGCCCATCGGCTGCGAGATGGCGCAGGTGATGGCGCGCTTCGGCGTCCGGGTGACGATCCTCGAGCACGGCCCGCGCCTGCTCGGCCCCGTCGAGCCCGAGGCGGGCGAGCTGCTCGGCGAGCTGCTGGCCCACGAGGGCCTGCGCGTGATCACCGACGCCGAGATGACCTCGGTGTCGCAGGACGGCCAGGAGATCGTCGTCGAGCTGGCGGGGGAGACCCTGCGCGCCGACCGGATCCTGGTGGCCGCCGGCCGCACCCCGAACCTCGACGACCTCGGCCTCGAGACCGTCGGCCTCGACCCCGCCGCCCGCAGCCTGGAGGTCGACGAGCGGATGCGCGTCGTCGGCGCGGAGGGCCTGTGGGGCGTGGGCGACGTCGTCGGGCACGGCGCGTTCACCCACCTCTCGATGTACCAGTCGGCCATCGCCCGGCGCGACGTCGTCGGCGAGGACGGGCCCCCGGCGCGCTACCACGCCGTCCCGCACGTCACCTTCACCGATCCCGAGGTCGGCGGCGTCGGGCTCACCGAGCGCGCGGCCCGGGAGTCCGGCGTGCGCGTCGTCGTCGCCTCGACCCCGCTGGAGCAGTCCTCGCGCGGCTTCATGCACGGCCCCGGCGGACGTGGCCTGATCAAGCTCGTGGCCGACGCCGACCGCGGCGTGCTCGTCGGCGCCACCGCCATGGGACCCGCCGGCGGCGAGATCCTCGGCCTGCTCGCCCTGGCGGTGCACGCCGAGGTCCCGGTCGCCACCCTCGGCACGATGATCTACGCCTACCCGACCTTCCACCGCGCCATCGAGACCGCGGTGGGCGGGCTGCTGGAGGAGCTCGACTGACGGCGTCCGCGGTCGGACCCGCGCGGACCGCCCGTGGGAGGGTGGGGCCGTGATCCGCGATCTCACCGACGACGAGGCCCGCGAGGCGCTGGTGTGCAAGTGGGGGCTCGCCGAGCCCGACGTGCTCCCGGCCTGGGTGGCCGAGATGGACTACGCCCTCGCCGAGCCGATCACCGAGGCGCTGCTGCGAGCGGTCACGGCCGGACGCACCGGGTATCCGGCGTTCGTCGGCGGCGGCCCGCTGGGGGAGGCCTACGCCGGCTTCGCGCAGCGCCAGTTCGGCCACGTGGTCGATCCCGAGCAGGTCGTGGCCACCGTCGACGTCACCGCCGGGGTCCGGCTGGCCCTCGACGTCCTGGTGCCGCCGGGCCCCCTCGTGATGCCGGTGCCCGGCTACCACCCGCAGCTGGCGATCGCGCAGATCTGCGGACGCGAGCGGCTCGACCTCGTCGTCGACCCCGGCGCCGCGCGCGCCGAGCTCGACCTCGACCAGCTCGAGCGGCACTTCGCCGCCGGTGCTCGGGTGCTGCTGCTGACCCAGCCGCACAACCCGTGGGGTCGGGTGTTCACCCGGGCCGAGCTCGAGGGCGTGCGCGACGTCGTCGTCCGGCACGGCGGCTGGGTGGTGAGCGACGAGATCCACGCCCCGCTGACCCTCGACGGCCGCGAGCACGTCCCGTACCTCTCGCTGGAGGGCACCGCCGACCACGCGGTCGCGCTGGTGGCGGCGTCGAAGGCGTTCAACGTCGCCGGGCTCAAGTGCGCCCAGCTCGTGACCGCCGACCCCGCGCTGAGCGCCCGGCTCGTCGGCGCCGACACCGCGCGCAACGACTCCTGGTCGGTGCTCGGCGTCGAGGCCGCCCTGGCCGCCTACCGTCACGGCGACGCCTGGCTCGACGCCCTGCGGGTGCGGCTGGCCGCCCAGCGCGACCTGTTCGTCGCGCTGCTGGCCGAGCACCTGCCGCAGGCGCGGATGCGTCCCCTGGAGGCCACCTACCTGGCCTGGGTCGACCTGCGCGCCTACGGCCACGACGACCCCGCCGCCGTGGCGCTGGAGCGCGGGCGGGTGCAGGTCAACGCCGGCCACGCCTTCCACCCCGGCCTCGCCGGCCACGTGCGGGTCAACATCGCCACCAGCGAGGAGCGGCTGCGCGAGATCGTGCGGCGGCTCGCGCTGGCGCTGGGCTGACGCGGCGCGTCACCGACGCGTGCCGGGGCGGTAGGGTGACCTCCGTCGTCCTTTAACGAGCCGTCCTGTGAGGCGGAGAAGGAGATCCGGCACGTGATCACGTCGCCGTCGGCCAGCGCCGACCAGCCAGACCCCGCCTCGCACGCGGGCGCCCCCGAGGCACCCGAGGGCCGCGTCGTCCTCGACGCCCGTGACATCGCCCGGGCGCTGACCCGCATCTCGCACGAGATCCTCGAGCGCAACAAGGGCCACGAGGGGCTCGTCCTGCTCGGCATCCCGACGCGCGGCGTCGGCCTCGCCGAGCGCGTCGCCCGGCGGATCGCCGAGACCGAGGGCGCCGAGGTGCCCGTCGGCTCCCTCGACATCACGCTCTACCGCGACGACCTGCGTCGTCACCCCGCCCGTGGCCCGCAGCCCACCGCGCTGCCGCCCGGCGGCATCGACGGGCGCACCGTCGTCCTGGTCGACGACGTCCTCTACTCCGGGCGCACCGTGCGCGCCGCGCTCGACGCGATGAACGACCTCGGCCGGCCCGACGCCGTGCGCCTGGCCGTGCTGGTCGACCGCGGGCACCGCGAGCTGCCGATCCGCGCCGACCACGTGGGCAAGAACCTGCCCAGCGCCCGCACCGAGCGCGTCATGGTGCGCCTGCAGGAGACCGACGGCCAGGAAGGCGTGTGGATCAGCTGATGAAGCGGCACCTCCTCTCGATCGACGACCTCGACGTCGACGACATCACCACCCTGTTCACCACCGCCGCGGAGATGCACGACGTGCAGCGCCGCGAGGTCAAGAAGCTCCCCGCGCTGCGCGGGCGCACCGTCATCAACCTGTTCTTCGAGGACTCCACGCGCACCCGGTCGAGCTTCGAGATCGCCGGCAAGTGGCTCTCGGCCGACACCATCAACATCACCGGCAAGGGCAGCTCGACGTCGAAGGGCGAGAGCCTGCGCGACACCGTGCTGACCATCGCCTCGATGGGCGTCGACGCCCTCGTCATGCGTCACGGCGCCAGCGGCTCGGCGCTGCAGGTCTCCCAGTGGGTCGACGCCGCGGTCATCAACGCCGGCGACGGCACCCACGAGCACCCCACCCAGGCGCTGCTCGACGCCTACACCCTCACCCGGCGCCTCGGATCGCTCGAGGGTCGTCACGTCGTCATCGTCGGCGACCTCACCCACAGCCGGGTCTTCCGCAGCAACATCGGCTGCCTGACCCGCCTCGGCGCGCAGGTCACCGTCGTCGCCCCGCCCACGCTGATGCCCAGCGGCGTCGGACCGTGGTCGCAGGCGGCCGGCTTCGCCACCTCCTACGACCTCGACGAGGTGCTGCCGAAGGCCGACGCCGTCATGATGCTGCGCGTCCAGCGCGAGCGGATGAGCGGCGGGTTCTTCCCCAGCGCCCGCGAGTACGCCGTCGGCTACGGCCTGACCCGCGACCGACTCGCGGTGCTCGGCCCCGACGTCCCGATCTGCCACCCCGGCCCGATGAACCGCGGCCTCGAGATCGCGGCCGACGCCGCGGACGCCGCGCAGTCGGCGATCCTCGAGCAGGTCTCCGCCGGCGTCGCGATCCGCATGTCCGTGCTCTACCACCTGCTCGCCGGGGAGGCCTCGTGACCACGCCCTCGAAGACCCTCGTCCGCGGCGCCCGCCTGCTCGGCGGCGAGGCCGCCGACCTGCTGCTCGTCGACGGCGCCATCGCCGAGATCGGCTCGGTCTCGGCCGCCGACGCCGAGGTGATCGACGCCGACGGCCTCGTCGCGCTGCCGGGCCTCGTCGACCTCCACACCCACCTGCGCGAGCCGGGTCGCGAGGACGCCGAGACCGTCCTCACCGGCTCCCGTGCGGCCGCCGTCGGCGGGTTCACCGCCGTGCTCGCGATGGCCAACACCAGCCCGGTCACCGACACCGCCGAGGCGGCTGAGCGCGTCCACGACCTCGGCCGCGCCGCCGGGCTCGTCGACGTCCAGCCCGTCGGCGCCGTCACCAAGGCCCTCGGCGGCGAGGAGCTCGCCGAGCTCGGGCTGATGGCCCGCTCCCGCGCCCGGGTGCGGGTCTTCTCCGACGACGGCCGCTGCGTCGCCGACGCCCGCGTCATGCGCCGGGCGCTGGAGTACGTCAAGGCCTTCGGCGGCGTGGTCAGCCAGCACGCGCAGGATCCGTCGCTGGCCGGGCCGAGCGCCTGCTGCCACGAGGGCGAGCTGTCCGGGCGCCTGGGCCTGCCCGGCTGGCCCGGCGTCGCGGAGGAGGTCATCGTCGCCCGCGACGTCATGCTCGCCCGCCACACCGGCTCGCGGGTGCACATCGCGCACGTGTCCACCGCCGGCAGCGTCGAGGTGGTGCGCTGGGCCAAGTCGCAGGGCATCGCGGTCACCGCCGAGGTCACCCCGCACCACCTGCTGCTCACCACCGACCTGCTCGCCGGCTACGACCCCACGTTCAAGGTCAACCCGCCGCTGCGCCCCGACGAGGACGTCGCCGCCCTGCGCGCGGCGCTGGCCGACGGCACCATCGACGCCGTCGCCACCGATCACGCCCCGCACGCCCGCCACGACAAGGAGCACGCCTTCGTCGACGCCGCCTTCGGCATGCTCGGCCTCGAGACCGCGCTGCCCGTCGTCGCCTCGGTGATGGTCGACTCCGGCCTGCTCGACTGGGCAGGCGTGGCCCGCGTGATGTCGACCAACCCCGCCCGCATCGCCGGCCTCGCCGACCACGGCGCCGACCTCGTCGTCGGCGCCCCGGCGAACCTGACGCTGGTCGACCCCGCCGCCGCTGTCGTCGTCGACCGCGACGCCTCGGTGTCGCTCTCGCGCAACAACCCCTGGCACGGCCGCGAGCTGCGCGGGGCCGTCGTCGCCACGCTGCTGCGCGGGCGTCCGACGGTGCTCGGTGGGGCGTTGGTGGGCTGAGCGGGGCGGTTGAGAGCTTCGGCGGTCGACCGCCGAAGCTTCAGCGGCCAGCCGCTGAAACGCACACGCCGGTCTCCCGCCACACGCCGGCCGTCTCCCGTCCACACCCCGTCGTCCGACGCAGGCCGTCCACAGGTGCAGGTTAGAGCCCTGCGCACGAACCTGGCACCTGGACGATGAAGCCTTACCGTGCAGGCGCCAGTTTCATCGGCCAGCCGATGAAACCGCGCGATCGAGCCCAGCCACCTCCCGTCCACACCCCCTCGAGGGAACACCGGGCCGGGGAGGGGACGTTGGGCGAGACATGCGTGCAGTCGTCTACCGCCAGACCGGTCCGTCGTCCGTGCTCGAGGTCGTGGAGCGTCCCGAGCCGACGCCGGGGGCCGGTGAGGTGCTCGTGCGGGTCGTGCGGGCGGGGGTGAATCCGACGGACTGGAAGTTCCGTGCCGGGATGATGTCCGGCCACGACGAGGTCAGCCCCGGCCAGGACGCAGCGGGCGTCGTCGAGGCGGTCGGCGCGGGCGTCGAGCACGTCGCGCCGGGCGACCGCGTGTGGCTGCTGCTGGCCCAGCACGGCCGCCCGTACGGCACCGCCACCGAGCTCACCGTGCAGCCGGCCGAGCGGGTCGTGCCGCTGCCCGACGCCGCCTCGTTCGACCTCGGCGCCAGCCTCGGCGTCCCCTTCGTCACCGCCCACCGACTGCTCACCTCCGGTGACGTCGCCCGGCTCTCGCCGGGCAGCATGGCCGGGCAGACGGTGCTGGTGGCCGGCGGGGCGGGCGCGGTCGGCAACGCCGCCATCCAGCTGGCCCGGTGGGCCGGCGCCACCGTCATCACCACCGTCAGCGGACCGGAGAAGGCCCGGCTGGCGCAGGCCGCCGGCGCCCACCACGTCGTCACCTACACCGAGGGCGACGCCGCCGAGCAGATCCTCGCCATCGCTCCCGACGGCGTCGACCTCGTCGCCGAGGTGGCGCCGGCCGTCAACGCCGAGCTCGACCTCGCCGTCACCCGCGTGCACGGCACCGTCGCGGTCTACGCCAACAACGGCGGCGACGAGCTCGTCCTGCCGCTGCGCGCGACCTTCAGCCGCAACCTGCGCTGGCAGTTCGTCATCCTCTACACCCTCGACCCGCGCCTGCTGCGCGCCGCCGCCGAGGACATCACCGAGGCGATCGGCGAGGGCGCCATCGACGTGGGGGAGCAGGCCGGCCTGCCGCTGCACCACCGCCCGCTCGAGGAGACCGCCGCGGCCCACGACGACGTCGAGGGCGGCATCGTCGGCAAGGTGCTCCTCGACGTCGCTCCCGAGGCCTGAGCAGGCCCCCGCGCGCCCGCCCGCACCCCCGCTCGAGCACCCGCCGGGACGCTGACAGGACGCCTGCCCGACGGGCGGACACGCGGTGCGGGGGAGGCCCGTCTCCGCTGCTAGGCTGACGCCGCTCGACATCCTTTAACGACCCGTCCCGTGAGGCGGAGAAGGAGGTAGGCGTTGCTCTCGCACGCCCCCACGCCGGCGATCCTCGTCCTGGAGGACGGACGGGTCTTCCGCGGCGAGTCCTACGGCGCGTCCGGTGAGACGTTCGGCGAGGCGGTCTTCAACACCGGCATGACCGGCTACCAGGAGACCCTCACCGATCCCTCGTACCACCGCCAGATCGTCACCATGACGGCCCCGCACGTCGGCAACACCGGCGTCAACGACGAGGACCCCGAGTCGCGTCGCATCTGGGTGGCCGGCTATGTCGTCCGCGACCCCGCCCGGGTCTCGTCGAGCTGGCGCGCCCGCCGCACCCTCGACGACGAGCTGCGCGAGCACGGCGTCGTCGGCATCAGCGGCATCGACACCCGCGCCCTGACGCGCCACCTGCGCGAGCGCGGCGCCATGCGCGCCGGCATCTCCACGGTCGAGACCGACCCGCAGGCGCTGCTCGCGAAGGTGCTCGCCTCCGGCGAGATGGCCGGCGCCGAGCTCTCCGGCGAGGTCTCCACCGACGCCGCCTACGTCGTCCCGGCCCAGCCCGGCCCGTGGGGCGAGACCAAGCGGTTCACCGTGGCCGCTCTCGACCTCGGCATCAAGTCGATGACGCCGCACCGCATGGCCGAGCGCGGCATCGAGGTGCACGTCCTGCCCGCCACCGCGAGCATCGAGGACGTCCTCGCGGTCGCCCCCGACGGGCTGTTCTTCTCCAACGGCCCCGGCGACCCCGCCGCCACCACCGGCCAGGTCGCGCTGCTCCAGGCCGCCCTCGAGCGCGGCCTGCCCTACTTCGGCATCTGCTTCGGCAACCAGCTCTTCGGCCGCGCGCTGGGCTTCGGCACCTACAAGCTCACCTACGGCCACCGCGGCATCAACCAGCCGGTCATGGACCGCACCACCGGCAAGGTCGAGGTCACCGCGCACAACCACGGCTTCGCCGTCGACGCGCCCCTCGACCGCGCCACCGAGACGCCCTACGGCAGCGCCACCGTGAGCCACGTCTGCCTCAACGACGACGTCGTCGAGGGCCTCGAGCTGCGCGACGCCGACGGCCGCCTGCGGTCGTTCTCCGTCCAGTACCACCCCGAGGCCGCGGCCGGACCCCACGACGCCGCGTACCTCTTCGACCGCTTCTGCGACCTGATGGAGGGCCGGGCCTGATGCCCAAGCGCGACGACATCCAGTCCGTGATGGTGATCGGCTCCGGCCCGATCATCATCGGCCAGGCCTGCGAGTTCGACTACTCCGGCACCCAGGCCTGCCGCGTCCTCAAGGCCGAGGGCCTGCGCGTGGTGCTGGTCAACTCCAACCCGGCCACGATCATGACCGACCCCGAGTTCGCCGACGCCACCTACGTCGAGCCGATCACGCCGGAGTTCGTCGAGAAGGTCATCGCCAAGGAGCGCCCCGACGCCCTGCTCGCGACCCTCGGCGGCCAGACCGCCCTCAACGCCGCCATCGCGCTGCACAAGAACGGCGTCCTGGAGAAGTACGGCGTCGAGCTCATCGGCGCCTCGGTGGAGGCCATCGACCGCGGCGAGAACCGCCAGATCTTCAAGGGCATCGTCGAGGATCTCGGCGGCGAGGTGGCCCGCTCGGTCATCTGCAACGCCGACGACCTGCCTGACGCCGACGAGCGCGCCCAGGTCGCCCACGGCCTGCAGAAGTGCCTCGACGCCGTCGACCACCTCGGCGGCTACCCCGTCGTCGTGCGACCCTCCTTCACCATGGGCGGCACCGGCTCGGGCATCGCCTACGACGAGGCCGACCTGCGCCGCATCGCCGGCGCCGGCCTCTCGGCCAGCCCGACCACCGAGGTGCTCCTCGAGGAGTCGATCATCGGCTGGAAGGAGTACGAGCTGGAGGTGATGCGCGACACCGCCGACAACGTCGTCATCATCTGCTCGATCGAGAACCTCGACCCCATGGGCGTGCACACCGGCGACTCCATCACCGTCGCGCCCGCGATGACCCTCACCGACCGCGAGTACCAGCACCTGCGCGACCTCGCCATCGGCATCATCCGCTCGGTCGGCGTCGACACCGGCGGCTGCAACATCCAGTACGCCGTCAACCCGAAGGACGGCCGCGTCGTCGTCATCGAGATGAACCCGCGCGTCTCGCGGTCCTCGGCCCTGGCCTCGAAGGCCACCGGGTTCCCGATCGCGAAGATCGCGGCGAAGGTGGCCATCGGCTACACCCTCGACGAGATCCCCAACGACATCACCACCCGCCCCGACGGCTCCTCGACGCCGGCCTCCTTCGAGCCGACGCTGGACTACGTCGTGGTGAAGGTGCCGCGCTTCGCCTTCGAGAAGTTCCCCGGCGCCGACCCGACGCTGACCACCCACATGAAGTCGGTGGGCGAGGCGATGGCGATCGGCCGCAACTTCACCGAGGCCCTGCAGAAGGCGCTGCGCTCGCTGGAGAGCAAGCAGGCGCCCTTCGACTGGAGCCAGGCCTTCGTCGACCTCGACAAGGACGCCCTGCTCTCCGAGATCCGCACCCCCCACGACGGCCGCCTGCGCAAGGTCATGGACGCCCTGCGCGCCGGCGCCACCGCCGAGGAGGTCTTCGACGCCACCCGCATCGACCCGTGGTTCGTCGACCAGCTCGCCCTCATCAACGAGGTCGCCCAGGCGCTCATCGAGGCGCCCGAGCTCACCCCCGAGCTGCTGCGCCTGGCCAAGCGGCACGGCTTCTCCGACGAGCAGCTCGGACGCATCCGGGGCACCACCGCCGACGTCGTCCGCGGCGTGCGGCACGCGCTGGGCATCCGGCCGGTCTACAAGACCGTCGACACCTGCGCCGCGGAGTTCGCCGCAGCCACGCCGTACCACTACTCCTCCTACGACGAGGAGACCGAGGTGCTGCCGCGCGAGCGGGAGGCCGTGATCATCCTCGGCTCGGGCCCCAACCGCATCGGCCAGGGCATCGAGTTCGACTACTCCTGCGTCCACGCCTCCCTCGCGCTGAGCGAGGCCGGCTACGACACCGTGATGGTCAACTGCAACCCCGAGACCGTCTCCACCGACTACGACACCTCCGACCGGCTCTACTTCGAGCCGCTCACCCTCGAGGACGTCCTGGAGATCGTCCACGCCGAGCAGCAGGCCGGCCCGGTGGCCGGCGTCATCTGCCAGCTCGGCGGCCAGACGCCGCTGGGCCTGGCCCAGGGTCTGGCGGCCAACGGCGTGCGCATCGTCGGCACCTCCCCGGACGCCATCGACCTCGCCGAGGAGCGTGGCGCCTTCGGTCGCGTCCTGGCCGAGGCCGGCCTGGTGGCGCCCAAGCACGGCACCGCCACCACCTTCGGCGAGGCGCGCGAGATCGCCGCCGAGATCGGCTACCCGGTGCTCGTGCGGCCCTCCTACGTGCTCGGCGGACGCGGCATGGAGATCGTCTACGGCGAGGACTCCCTGCGCGACTACCTCGAGAAGCACGTCGAGGGCGGGCTGATCTCCCGGGCGGCGCCGGTGCTCGTCGACCGCTTCCTCGACGACGCCGTCGAGATCGACGTCGACGCGCTCTTCGACGGTGAGGACCTCTTCCTCGGCGGCGTCATGGAGCACATCGAGGAGGCCGGCATCCACTCCGGCGACTCCTCGTGCGCCCTGCCGCCGATCACCCTCGGCGAGCGCGAGATCGCCCGCATCCGCGAGGCCACCGAGGCCATCGCCCGCGGCGTCGGGGTGCGCGGCCTGCTCAACATCCAGTTCGCGCTGAGCTCGGACATCCTCTACGTCCTCGAGGCCAACCCGCGCGCCAGCCGCACGGTGCCGTTCGTGTCCAAGGCCACCGCGACGCCGCTGGCCAAGGCCGCGGCCCGCGTCATGCTCGGCGAGTCGATCGCCGAGCTGCGCGCCGCGGGCGTCCTGCCGGCCACCGGCGACGGCGGTCGCCTGCCGGCCGACGCGCCGATCGCGGTGAAGGAGGCGGTCATGCCCTTCAACCGCTTCCGCACCCCCGACGGCCAGCAGGTCGACACCGTGCTCGGCCCGGAGATGAAGTCCACCGGCGAGGTCATGGGCTTCGACCGCGACTTCGGCACCGCCTTCGCCAAGTCGCAGGCCGCGGCCTTCGGGCCGCTGCCCGACGGCGGCCGGATCTTCGTCTCGATGGCCAACCGCGACAAGCGCTCGATGATCTTCCCGGTCAAGGTGCTCGCCGACCTCGGCTTCGAGATCCTCGCGACGCAGGGCACCGCGGAGGTGCTGCGCCGCAACGGCGTGGCCTGCACGGTCGTGCGCAAGCACTTCGAGGGCCCCGGCCCCGACGGCGAGCCCACCACGGTGCAGCTCATCCAGGCCGGTGAGATCCAGCTGATCGTCAACACGCCCTACGGCGCGGCCGGCGGTGGCGAGTCGGGCCAGGCCCGCCTCGACGGCTACGACATCCGCACCGCGGCGGTCATGGCCAACGTCCCGTGCATCACCACCGTCCAGGGCCTGGGCGCGGCGGTGCAGGGCATCGAGGCCCAGCGCCGCGGCGACATCGGCGTCCGCTCCCTGCAGGAGTGGGCCGAGACGGTCCGCGCCGGACGGTGAGCGGCCGGTGAGCGGATCCGTGGTGTACCGCCAGCTCTTCGACCGCGTGCTGGTGCACGCGGACCCCGAGCGCGCCCACCACCAGGGCTTCGCGGCCATCCGTGCGGCCACCCCCGCTCTGCGGGCGCTCCCGACGCCGGGAGCGCCCGTGCGGGCGCTGGGGCTCACCTTCCCCAACGCCTTGGGCCTGGCGGCCGGGTTCGACAAGAACGCGGTGGGCATCGACGCCCTCGGCGGCCTGGGCTTCGGGCATGTCGAGATCGGCACCGTCACGGGCCTGGCGCAGCCGGGCAACCCGCAGCCGCGGCTGTTCCGGCTGCCGGCCGACCGCGCGGTGGTCAACAGGATGGGCTTCAACAACGACGGCGCCGACGCCGTGGCCGCCCGGCTGGCCGAGCGGGCCCGCACCCGCCGCGGGCGTCCCGGCCCGGTGCTCGGGGTCAACATCGGCAAGTCGAAGGTGGTGCCCGAGGACGACCAGGCGGCCGTCGAGGCCGACTACGAGCGCTCGGCCCGGCTGCTGACGCCCTACGCCGACTACCTCGTCGTCAACGTCTCCTCGCCCAACACCCCGGGCCTGCGCACCCTGCAGGCCGTCGAGCGTCTCGAGCCGCTGCTGCGCCACGTGCGCGGCGTCGCCGACGCCGCCTCGCCGGAGCACCGCGTCCCGCTGCTGGTGAAGATCGCGCCCGACCTCGCCGACGAGGACGTCGACGCCGTCGCCGACCTCGCGCTCGCGCTGCGGCTCGACGGCGTCATCGCCACCAACACCACCATCGCCCGCGACGGCCTGCGCACCGCGGCCTCCGTCGTCGAGGCCGCCGGTGCCGGGGGCCTCTCCGGCGCGCCGCTCACCGCGCGCTCCGAGGAGGTGCTGCGTCGCCTGCGCGCCCGCGTCGGCGCCGACCTCACCCTGATCGGCGTCGGCGGCATCAGCACCCCGGCCGACGCCGTCGCCCGGCTCGCGGCGGGCGCCGACCTCGTCCAGGCCTACACGGCGTTCATCTACGAGGGCCCGCTGTGGCCGCGCCGCGTGGCGCGGGCGCTCGCGGCCCCGCAGGTCGCCGGAGGGGCTGCGGCGCGCGGATGAGCCTGCACGTCACCGCCGAGGTGCTGATGACCAAGCGGATCGGTGCCTACCAGCACCTGACCCTGGTCGCGCCCGGCGTGGGCGAGCGGTTCCGGCCCGGCACGTTCCTGGCCGTGGGCGTCGATCGCCCGGACGAGCAGGTGCCCACCCACCTGGCCCGTCGGGCGCTGTGGATCCACAAGGTGCAGCCCATCGGCGGCTACGGCGCGGCGGTGCAGGTCGTCGTCGAGCCGGTCGGCCTCGGCACGCGCCGCATCGCCGCCCTCGCGGTGGGGGAGCGGCTGGCCGTCACCGGCCCCCTGGGGCGCCCGTTCGCCCTGCCGAAGGAGCCGGTCTCGACGCTCCTGGTCGGCAGCGGGCACGCCGCGGCCGCCCTGCACGGGCTCGCCGAGCGGCTGCGCGAGCGCGGCTGCCCGGTCTCGCTGCTCCTCGGCGCCCGCGACGAGGCGCACCTCGTCTCCGCGCTCGAGGCACGGCGCACCGCGCGTGCCGTCACGGTCGTCACCGAGGACGGCTCGGTGGGCCAGCGCGGGCGGATCGCGGACGTCGTCGGCGAGGCCGTGCGTCGCGCCGAGGCCCAGGTCGTCTACGCCGCCGGCGACGCCCCGAGCCTGCACGCCGCGGCGCTGGCCGCCGAGGAGCACGGCGCCTGGAGCCAGACCGCGCTCGAGCACCCCACGCCCTGCGGCACCGGCCTGTGCGGCGGGTGCCCGGTGCCGGTGGTCACCGAGGACGGCGCCCCGCGCGTCGTGCGGGCCTGCGCCGAGGGCCCGGTGCTGCGCGGCGACCGCGTCCGCTGGGACGACCTCCGCGCCGGGCGGCTGCTCCCGGAGGCCCACGGCGGAGCGAGCGGCACGGCCGGGGCGGGCGCATGAGCGTCGTCGTGGCGGGGCTGACCCTGCGCAACCCGGTGATGCTCGCGGCCGGCTGCGCCGCGCGCGAGCTGCACCCCTACACGCCGCTGGACTCCGTCGGCGCGCTCGTCACCCGCTCGATCACCCTCACCGCCCGCCCCGGCGCGCCGATGCCGAGGATCCTCGAGGCGCCCGCCGGGCTCCTGCACTCCGTCGGCCACCCCAACCCCGGCCTCGACGCCTTCCTCGCCGTCGAGCTGCCCGAGCTGGTGCGCCTCGGCGCGCGGGTCGTCGTCTCCGTGGCGGGCGCGCAGCTGGGCGACCTCGCCGAGCTCGCCCGTCGTCTGGGCCAGCTGCCTGGCGTCGCCGCGCTCGAGGTCGACCTCGCCACCCCCGACGCCGCCGCGCACGGTCTCTTCGAGGCCCGCGAGCCGTTCCAGGTGGCCGGCGCCGTCGGCGCGGTCGCCCGCGAGCTGCCGCCCGGCGTCCCGCTGCTGGCCAAGCTGCGTCCCGACGCCGCCCGCGTCGTCGAGGCCGCCCGCACCGCCGCCGAGGCCGGTGCGCAGGCCGTCGTCGTCGGTGGGCCGGTGCCCGCGGCCCTGCCCGACGGGCGTCCGGCCGGGCTGTCGGGGCCGGCGATCGCGGCGGTCTCGCGGCGCTGCGTGGCCCTCGTGCGCGAGGCGCTGCCCGGCCTGGACGTCGTCGCGGGAGGCGGAGTCGCCACCGCCGCCGACGCGCGGGCCCTGCTCGACCTCGGCGCCGTCGCGGTGCAGGTCGGCTCCGCGGTGCTGCACGATCCCCTCGCCCCCACCCGCATCCTGGAGGGGCTCGGCCTCGCGCCGGGCCCGCCCGCCCCGCCCGCCACCGGAGGAGCCCCGTGACCGCACCCGCCCCCGTCCCGTTCGGCGCCCGGCTCGAGGCCGCGATGGCCGAGCGGGGAGCGCTGTGCGCGGGCATCGACCCGCACGCCGGCCTGCTGCGCGCCTGGGACCTCGACGACGACGTCGCGGGCCTCGAGCGCTTCGCCCTCACCGCCACCGAGGCGCTCGCGCCCGTGTGCTCGGTCATCAAGCCGCAGTCGGCCTTCTTCGAGCGCTTCGGCGCGCGGGGCGTCGCCGTGCTCGAGCGCGTGATCGCGCGGGGCAGGGAGGCCGGCGCGCTGGTGCTGCTCGACGTCAAGCGCGGCGACATCGGCTCCACCTCGCAGGCCTACGCCGACGCCTACCTCGACCCCGCCAGCCCGCTGGCCGCCGACGCCGCCACCGTGAGCCCCTACCTCGGCTTCGGCTCCCTGACGCCGTTCGTCGAGACCGCCCGCCGCCACGGCGCGGGCCTGTTCGTCCTCGCCCTCACCTCCAACCCCGAGGGCCCGGAGGTGCAGCACGCCCGGGTCGAGGGCGGCACCGTCGCCGGCGCCATGCTCGGCCACCTGGCCGCGCTGAACCGCGAGGAGACCGGCGGCCGCGGCCTCGGCTCGTTCGGCGCCGTCGTCGGCGCCACGATCGCCCCGCCCACGCCCGAGCAGGGCGTCGACCTCGACTGCGGCGGCGCCCTGCTCGCTCCCGGCTTCGGCGCCCAGGGCGGCACCGTCGACGACCTGCGTCGCGTGTTCGGGGTCGCAGCACCGCGGGTGCTGGTCAGCTCCTCGCGCGAGCTGCTCGCCGCCGGGCCCGACGCCGGCGCGATGCGCGCGGCGGTGGCGCGCACCCACGAGGCGCTCGCGGGTCTGCGATGACGCGGCCGACCGGGCCCGTCCGCGGCCTGCTCGCCGCGGCGCTGCTCGCCGGCCTGACGCCGGCGCTCGCGTCCTGCTCGGGCGGCACCGGCGACTACTGCGACGCCGTGCGCTCGCACCAGACCGAGATCTCCGACGCCGTCGCCCGGGGCGGCTCCACCTCGCTGCTGCGCGTCCTCCCGGCGCTGCGCGACCTCCAGGACAAGGCGCCCGACGACATCGCCGACGAGTGGCAGCAGGTCGTCGGCCGGCTCACCGCCCTGCGCGACGCGCTGCGCGACGCCGGCGTCGACCCGGCGGCCTACGACGCCGAGGACCCGCCGGCCGACGTCACGAAGGCCGAGCAGGACGCCATCACCGCCGCCGCCACCGAGCTCGCCCGGCCGGAGACCCAGGCCGCGCTCTCGGCGGTGCAGCAGCAGGTGCGCGACGTGTGCCAGACCCCGCTCAGCCGCTGAGAGCGGGCGCGGAGAGCGCGGCCCGCCCGGCATCCGACCGGCGCCCGTCCGCGCAGGGACCCTCGTTGCCCGCGCTCAGCGGACGTGACTAGATTGACCCCCACCCTGACCGCGATCTGAAGGATCTTCCGTGGCTCTCCCGCCCCTCACGCCCGAACAACGCCAGGCCGCCCTCGAGAAGGCCGCGGCCAGTCGGCGGGAGCGGGCCGAGGTGAAGAACCGCCTGAAGAACTCCGGCGTCTCGGTCGTCGAGGTCCTCCGCGAGGGCGAGACCAACGAGGTCATCGGCAAGATGAAGGTCGTCGACCTCCTCCAGTCGGTGCCGGGGCTGGGCAAGGTCCGCGCGCGTCAGGTCATGGAGCGCCTCGGCATCGCCGAGAGCCGGCGCGTCCGCGGGCTCGGGGCCAAGCAGGTCGCCGCGCTCGAGAAGGAGTTCGGCGCCCCGGACGCCGGGTGAGCGCCGCACCGGAGGCCCCCAGCCGCCTGATCGTCCTGGCCGGACCCACCGCGGTCGGCAAGGGCACCGTGGCCGCGGCGGTCCGCGAGCTGCATCCCGACGTCTGGATCTCCGTCTCCGCCACCACCCGGGCCCCGCGGCCCGGCGAGGTCGACGGCGTCCACTACCACTTCGTCGACGACGCCGAGTTCGACCGGCTCGTCGCCGAGGACCAGATGCTCGAGTGGGCGGTCGTCCACCAGGTCGCGCGCTATGGCACGCCGCGCCGGCCCGTCGAGGAGGCGCTGGCCGCCGGCCGGTCCGCGATGCTCGAGATCGACCTGCAGGGTGCCCGCCAGGTCCGGGCCTCGATGCCGGAGGCCTGCTTCGTCTTCCTCGCCCCGCCCAGCTGGGAGGAGCTGGTGCGCCGGCTCGTCGGCCGCGGCACCGAGACCGAGGACGAGCGGGAGCGCCGCCTGGCCACCGCGCGGCTCGAGCTGGCCGCCGAGGCGGAGTTCGACGTCACGATCGTCAACCACGAAGTTCGTGCCGCCGCCGAGGAGTTGGTAGCCTTGATGAGGTCTGCGCCTCCGTCCGAGCGCGCCTGACCTGCCCGGGCCATCACGGCCCAGTGCTCCACCGCCCGACGACCAGTGAGGCAAACCCGCGTGTCTTCGCCCACCATCGCAGCCGTGGGGGTCACCAACCCCCCGATCGACGACCTGCTCTCCAAGACCGACAGCAAGTACCAGCTGGTGCTCTACGCGGCCAAGCGCGCCCGTCAGATCAACGCCTACTACTCCCAGCTCGGCGAGGGCCTGCTCGAGTACGTCGGCCCGCTCGTCGAGACCCAGGTCCAGGAGAAGCCCCTCTCGATCGCGCTGCGCGAGATCGGCGATGACCTCCTCACGTGCGAGGCCGTCGACCCGGCCGAGCTCGCCGCCGAGGCCGCCGCTGCCGAGGCCGCGGCCACGGACTTCCTCAGCGAGTGACCCGCTGAGCACCGACACCACCGACGCGACCGCGTCCCCCGAGGGGGCGCGGTCGCGCGTCGTTCTCGGGGTCGGCGGCGGGATCGCGGCCTACAAGGCCTGCGAGGTCCTGCGTCGGCTCTCCGAGTCCGGGCACGACGTCACCGTCGTCCCCACCGCCGCCGCGCTCGAGTTCGTCGGCGCCCCCACCTGGTCGGCCCTCTCGGGCAAGCCGGTCTCCGCGGAGGTGTGGGACGCCGTCCACGAGGTGCCGCACGTGCGCATCGGGCAGACCGCCGACCTCGTCGTCGTCGCGCCGACCACCGCCGATCTCCTCGCGAAGGCCGCGCACGGCCTGGCCGACGACCTCCTCACCAACACCCTGCTCACCGCCCGGTGCCCGGTCGTGCTCGTGCCGGCCATGCACACCGAGATGTGGGAGCACCCGGCCACCCAGGCCAACGTCGCGACGCTGCGCTCGCGCGGCGTGCTCGTGCTCGAGCCGGCCGAGGGCCGTCTCACCGGCAAGGACACCGGCAAGGGCCGGCTGCCCGAGCCGGCCGAGATCGTCGAGGTCGCCCGCGAGGTGCTCGCCCGCGGCGTCGGCGAGGCCGACCTCGCCGGTCGTCACGTGCTCGTCACCGCCGGCGGCACCCGCGAGTACCTCGACCCCGTCCGCTTCCTCGGCAACCGCAGCTCGGGCCTGCAGGGCTGGGCGCTGGCCCGCGCGGCCCTCTCCCGCGGCGCCACGGTGACGCTGATCGGCGCGAACGTCACGCTGCCCGACCCCGCCGGCGCCCACGTCGTGCGCGTCGAGACCACCGCGCAGCTCCACGACGCCGTCCTCGCCGCTGCTCCCGAGGCCGACGCGATCGTCATGGCCGCGGCGCCCGCCGACTTCCGTCCCGCCGAGGTCGCCACCGCGAAGATCAAGAAGGCCGACGACGGCTCCGCGCCGGCGCTCTCGCTGGTGCAGAACCCCGACATCCTCGCCGAGATCTCCGCCGAGCGGGCCCGTCCGGGCGCCGTGGTCGTCGGCTTCGCGGCCGAGACCGGCGACGCCCACGGCGGCGTCCTCGACCACGCCCGCGCGAAGCTGGCCCGCAAGGGCTGCGACCTCCTGGTGGTCAACGACGTCAGCGGCGGCGCGGTCTTCGGCAGCGCCGACAACGAGGCCGTCATCCTCGGCGCCGACGGCCGCAGCGTCGCCGTCCCGCACGGCACCAAGGGCCGCCTGGCCCACGCCATCTGGGACGAGGTCCTGCGCACGGTCCGCTGACCCCGGCTCGTCCGGCCGCTCCGTCGCCCATCCGGGCGGGGGAGCGGCTCCGAACCGGACCCGGTGACAGGCTGCCCCTGGCGGCCCACCACGTCGCCACCGATCACCCGTCCCGTCGGTGCGCACCCCGTGCCGAGGGCCTCGGCCCGCGGGCTAGGGTGACTCGCAGTCCCACCCCGCCCGAGCAACCGCCAGTGAGAGAGAGTGCCTGTGTCCGGTCGTCTGTTCACCTCGGAGTCCGTCACCGAGGGCCATCCCGACAAGATCGCCGACCAGATCAGCGACTCCGTCCTCGACGCCATGCTGGCCCAGGACCCCCACGCCCGCGTCGCGGTCGAGACCCTGCTCACCACCGGCCTGGTCGTCGTGGCCGGCGAGGTCAGCACCACCGGCTACGTCGACGTCAAGCAGATCGTGCGCGAGCGCATCCTCGAGATCGGCTACGACCACTCCGAGAAGGGCTTCGACGGCGCCAGCTGCGGCGTCATGGTGGCCATCGGCGGCCAGTCCGGCGACATCGCCCAGGGCGTCGACACCGGCTACGAGTCGCGCCTGGAGGAGTCCGTCGACGCGATGGACAAGCAGGGCGCCGGCGACCAGGGCCTGATGTTCGGCTACGCCTGCGACGACACCCCCGAGCTGATGCCGCTGCCGATCAAGATCGCGCAGACGCTCTCCGAGCGGCTCTCGGCGGTGCGCAAGGACGGCACGCTCGCCTACCTGCGTCCCGACGGCAAGACCCAGGTCACCATCGAGTACGACGCCGACAACCGGCCCGTGCGCATCGACACCGTCGTGCTCTCCACCCAGCACGCCGAGGACGTCGACCTGGCCACCACGCTCCAGCCCGACATCAAGAAGCACGTCATCGACCCCGTGCTCGCCTCCTTCGACATCCCCTCCGAGGGCTACCGGCTGCTGGTCAACCCCACCGGCCGCTTCGTCGTCGGCGGCCCGATGGGCGACGCCGGCCTCACCGGCCGCAAGATCATCGTCGACACCTACGGCGGCATGGCCCGCCACGGCGGCGGCGCCTTCTCGGGCAAGGACCCGTCCAAGGTCGACCGCTCGGCCGCGTACGCCATGCGCTGGGTGGCCAAGAACGTCGTCGCCGCCGGCCTCGCGCGCCGCTGCGAGGCGCAGGTCGCCTACGCCATCGGCAAGGCCCAGCCGGTCGGCGTGTTCATCGAGACCTTCGGCACCGGCACCGTCCCAGACGAGGAGATCCAGCGCGCCGTGCTCCAGGTCTTCGACCTGCGCCCGGCCGCGATCATCGCCGACCTCGACCTCCTGCGGCCGATCTACGCCCGCACCGCCGCCTACGGCCACTTCGGCCGCGAGCTGCCGGAGTTCACCTGGGAGCGCACCGACCGCGCCGAGGCCCTCAAGGCCGCGGTCGCCGGCTGACGCCGACCCGACGCCACGCACGTCCGGCCCTCCCCACCGCCACCGGCGGAGGGGAGGGCCGCGTCGTGTCGCCGCCGGCTGATAGACACCCCCTCGTGAGCCCCGCCCGTCCCGACGCCGCCGCCGGCGCGCAGCCCCGGCAGCCCCGGCAGCCCGAGCAGCCTGAGCTGCCGGGCATGCTGCGGCGCACGGTCGCGGAGTCGCAGGCCAAGGCCCGGGCCACCCGCGAGCGCCGCTCGGCGGAGGCCGAGATCACCGACGAGCTGCCCGTCGCGCGGGTGCTGGTCGACGTCGGCCCGGCCCACCTCGACAAGGTCTTCGACTACGCCGTGCCGGTGGCGCTGGCCGAGGCCGCTCGGGCGGGCGTGCGGGTGAAGGTCCGGTTCGCCGGCAAGGAGGCCGACGGCTGGCTGCTCGAGCGGGTGGCCGTCAGCGATCACCCCGGACGCCTGCAGCCGCTGCGGCGCGTGGTCGGCACCGAGTCGGTGCTCGCCCCCGAGATCGTCGCCGCGGCCGAGGCCGTCGCCGAGCGCTACGCCGGCACCCGCACCGACGTCCTGCGCCTCGCGGTGCCCCCGCGGCACGCGACGGTCGAGAAGGAGGGCCCGAGCGAGGCCGTCGCGGTCACGATCGCCACCGACGAGGCCGAGGCCGCCTGGGCCCACCACGAGCACGGCCCGGCGTTCGTGCGCGGCCTGGCCGCCGCCCGGGCGCCCCGCGCGGTCTGGAACCCGCCGCCCGGCGCCGACTGGGCCCGCCTCCTGGCCACCGCCGCGCTCGCCGCGCCCGGCGGCGTCGTGCTGTGCCTGCCCGACCACCGCGACGTCGCACGGGTCTCCGCGGCGCTCACCGCGCTGGCCGGGCCCGACTCCCACGTCACGCTCACCGCCGACCTCGGGCCCGCGCGCCGCTACCGGGCCTTCCTGCAGGCCCGGCGCGGCGAGCGGCGCATCGTCGTCGGCACCCGTGCGGCCGCCTTCGCGCCGGTCGTCGACCTCGCCCTGGTGGCGATCTGGGACGACGGCGACGACCTCCACGCCGAGCCGCGCGCGCCCTACCCCCACACCCGGGAGGTCCTGCTCCTGCGCGCGCAGGCCGAGGGAGCGGCCGTGCTCGTCGGCGGCTTCGCCCGCTCGGTCGAGGCCGACCTCCTCGTGCGCACCGGGTGGGCCCATGACCTCCTGCCCACCCGCGAGGTGCTGCGCTCGGCGCTGCGCACCGAGGTCAGCGGCGCCTCCGAGCACGATCTGCGACGCGACCCGCTCGCCCGCACGGCGCGCATGCCGCGGCAGGTGCACGACGTCGTCCGCGCGGCGCTGGCCGAGGGCCCCGTGCTGGTCTCGACCCCGCGCCGCGGGTACGCCGCGTCGCTGGCCTGCGAGCGCTGCCGCACGCCCGCGCGCTGCGCGGCCTGCGAGGGACCGCTCGCCCAGACCTCCGCGCTCGCCCCGCCGGCCTGCCGCTGGTGCGGCACGGAGGCCAGCCCCTGGTCGTGCGCGGTCTGCGGCCACCGCGGCCTGCGCGCGCCCGTGCTGGGCGAGGAGCGCACCGCCGAGGAGCTCGGCCGCACGTTCCCGGGCGTCACCGTCCGCACCTCCGGAGGCACGGCGATCCTCGACGACGTGCCCGACCGCCCCGCCATCGTCGTGGCGACCCCGGGCGCCGAGCCGGTCGCCGCCGCGGGCTACGCCGCCGTCGTCGTGCTCGACACCTGGCTGTGGCTGGGGCGCCCCGAGCTGCGCGGCGACGAGGAGGCCGTGCGTCGCTGGGCGCGGGCCCTCGGCCTGGTGCGCTCGGGTGGTCGCGGGCTGATCGTCGGCGACCCCGCCCACCCGGCGATCCAGGCGCTCGTGCGCTGGGATCCCGCCGGCTTCGCCCTGCGCGAGGCCGAGCTGCGGCGTGAGGCGCACCTGCCGCCCGCCTCGCGGCTGGCCACCCTCACCGGCGCGCCCGGTGCCCTCGACGACGCCCTCGTGCTCCTCGACGCCCCCGAGGGGGCCGAGGTGCTCGGCCCGGTGCCCTGCGGCGAGGGCGCCGACGACGACCTCGCGCGGATCGTCGTCCGGGTGCCGCGCGCTCGGGGAGCGGCGCTCTCGCACGCCCTCGGCGAGCTGCAGCGGGCGCGTGCGGCCCGCCGCCTCGACCCGGTGCGCATCCAGGTCGACCCACCCTCCCTAGACTGACCCCTCGGGCCGCGCGCATCGTGCGCGAGGGGCCCGTCCACGAGCACGTCGCGTCGAGCAGAGGGGAACCGCGTGGCCGTCCAGCCGATCCGACTCTTCGGGGATCCGGTCCTGCGTCGACCGGCCACGGAGGTCGTCGACTTCGACAAGGAGCTGCGGCGTCTGGTCGAGGACCTCACCGACACCATGCTGGCCGCGCCCGGCGCGGGCCTCGCCGCCCCGCAGATCGGCGTCGGCCTGCGGGTCTTCACCTACCACGTCGGCGGCGTCGTCGGTCACCTGGTCAACCCGCAGCTGCGGCTGGGGGAGGAGACCCAGGACGGCCCCGAGGGCTGCCTCTCGATCCCGGGCCTGACCATCGACTGCGTGCGCGCGCGCACCGTCGTCGCCACCGGCTTCGACATGCACGGCGAGCCGGTCGTCATCGACGGCAGCGACCTCCTGGCCCGCGCCATCCAGCACGAGACCGACCACCTCGACGGCATCGTCTTTCTCGACCGCCTCGACGCCGAGGCCCGCAAGGTCGCGATGCGCGAGATCCGCGAGTCGGAGTGGTTCGGCCTCGACGGCCGTCCCACCACCCCCACGATCAAGATCAGCCCGCACGCCACGGGCGGAAGGGCCTTCTGATGCGCGTCGTCTTCGCCGGCACCCCCGAGGTCGCCGTGCCCTCGCTCGAGGCGATCGCCGCGTCGCAGCACGAGCTCGTCGGCGTCGTCACGCGTCCCGACGCCCCGGCCGGCCGCGGCCGCCGCCTCGTCGCCAGCCCGGTCGCCCAGCGCGCCGAGGAGCTCGGCGTCCCGGTGCTCAAGCCCGAGCACCCGCGCGACCCGGAGTTCCAGGAGGCGTTGCGCGCGCTGCGTCCCGACTGCTGCCCGGTGGTCGCCTACGGGGCGCTGCTGCCGCAGTCGGCGCTCGACATCCCCGAGCACGGCTGGGTCAACCTGCACTTCTCGTGTCTGCCGGCCTGGCGCGGCGCGGCGCCCGTGCAGCACTCCATCTGGGCCGGCGACGAGGTCACTGGCGCCACCACCTTCCGCATCGTCAAGGCGATGGACGCCGGCCCGGTGTTCGGCGTCATGACCGAGCGCATCCGGCCCACCGACACCGCCGGCGACCTCCTCGGCCGTCTCGCCGAGGGAGGTGCCGGCCTGCTGGTCACCACGCTCGACCACATCGCCGACGGCACGATCGAGGCGCGTCCGCAGCAGGAGGACGGCGTCAGCATGGCGCCGAAGATCCTCGTCGAGGACGCCCGCGTCGACTGGACCGAGCCGGCCGTCGCCGTCGACCGCCGGGTGCGCGCCTGCACGCCCGGCCCCGGCGCCTGGACGCTGCTCGACGGCGAGCGGTTCAAGGTCGGTCCCGTCGTGCCCGTGGCCGACGCCCCGGCCGTGGCGCCCGGCGAGCTGGTCGTCTCCAAGAGCGAGGTGCTCGTCGGCACCGGCACCGTCCCGGTGCGCCTGGGCGAGGTCAAGCCGTTCGGCAAGAAGCAGATGGGCGCGGCCGACTGGGCGCGCGGCGCCCGGGTCGAGAGCGGCACCCGGTTCGAGGACGCCTGATGCCGCTGCCGCCGACGCCCGGCGGCGACCGCCCGGCGCGGACCTCGGACGTCGAGGAGATCTGCCTGGGGCTGCCCGAGGTCGTGCTCGGCACGTCGTGGGGCGACGTCCCGACCTATCTGGTGCGCGGCAAGGGCTTCGCACGTCACCGTCCGCGTGCGCACGATGCCCTCGATCCCGTCACCGGGGAGCCGTTCGACGACCTGCTCGTCATCGAGACCGCCGGGCCCGCGGAGCATGCGGCGCTCGTCGAGGACCCCGCATCGCCCTTCTTCACCATCGAGCATCTGCGACGCCACCGCAGCAACGCCGTGCTGGTGAGCCAGGCCCGTCTCGGCGAGATCACCCGCGCCGAGCTCGCCGAGGTGCTCACCGACGCGTGGGCCACGCGCGCCCCGAAGACCCTGGTGAGGGGGCTGCTCGGCGATGCCTGACCAGCGCTCCTCCGGCGCTCGCCGCCCCGCCGGCCGCGGCGCGCAGTCTGCCGGACGCCGACCGCGCGTCGATCCGGCCCGGGCCGCGGCGCATGAGGTGCTCACCGCGGTGCGCGCCGACGACGCCTACGCCAACCTGGTGCTGCCCGCCGTCCTGCGCTCTCGCGGGCTGAGCGGCCGCGACGCCGCGTTCGTCACCGAGCTCGCGGCCGGCACGATCCGCCGCCAGGGCACCTACGACGCCATCCTCGGAGCCTGCATCGACCGTCCGCTGCGCAAGGTCGAGGTCAAGGTCGTCGACGCGCTGCGCCTCGGCGTCCACCAGCTGCTGGCGATGCGGGTGCCCCCGCACGCGGCGATCTCCACCACCGTCGATCTCGTGCGCTCGGTCGCGGGTCACGGTGCAGGCGGCTTCGCGAACGCCGTGCTGCGTCGCGTGGCCGGGCAGGACCTCGACGCCTGGATCGCCCAGCTCGCCGACGGCGAGGGCGACGCCGACGCCCGGGCGGCGCTCGTGCACTCCCACCCCGCCTGGGTCGTCCGCGAGCTGCGGCGGGCGCTCGGCGAGCGCGGCTCCGAGGTCGAGGACCTCCTCGCCGCCGACAACGTCTCGCCGCGGGTCACCCTCGTCGCGCGTCCGGGCCGGGCCGACCGCGCCTCGCTGCCCGGCACCCCGACCGTCTGGTCGCCCTACGGCGTCGTGCTCGACGGCGGCGACCCCGGCGCGCTGCCCGCGGTGGCCGCGGGGGACGCGGGCGTCCAGGACGAGGGGTCCCAGCTGGTCGCGATCGCCGCTGCGGCGGCACCGCTCGAGGGATCGGACGCCACCTGGGTCGACCTCTGCGCCGGCCCCGGCGGCAAGAGCGCGCTCCTCGCCGCCCTGGCCGCCGAGCGCGGCGCCCGCCTCGTCGCGATCGAGCGCCAGCACCACCGGGCCCGGCTCGTGGCCCGCAACCTCGGCCTCGGCGGCGGCGTCACGCCGCCGGGGGTTGCCGGGGTCGTCACCGCCGACGGCACCCGTCCGCCCCTGGCTCCGGGCTCGGCCGACCGGGTGCTCGTCGACGCGCCCTGCACCGGGCTGGGCGCGCTGCGGCGGCGTCCGGAGGCCCGGTGGCGACGGCGTCCCGACGACGTCCTGGGCCTGGTGCTCCTGCAGGTGCAGCTGCTCGGCGCGGCCCTCGAGCTCGTCCGTCCGGGCGGCGTCGTGCTCTACGCCACCTGCTCGCCGGTGCTCTCCGAGACCGCCGACGTCGTCAGCACGGCCCTGGCAGCGCACCCCGGCGTCGTCCTCGAGGACCTCGCCCCGGTGCTCCCGCAGCTCGCCGACGCCGCAGGCCCGCTGGCGGGGAGCCTGCAGCTGTGGCCACACCGGCACCAGACCGACGCGATGTTCCTGGCGCTGCTGCGCAAGGACTGATGCGCGAGGACTGATCGTGCTGCGCGCGTCGAGGCTCAGGAGGCCCAGACCAGCGCGTCGCCGATCTCCTGGCACAGGGCGGCGTCGCCGTACGGCTCGGTGACCACGGCGAAGACGTCGCGGTGGATCGCGCTGACGTACTGGCCGGGCGTCTGCTTGTCGGGGTCGGACGTGTACGCGGTGTACTGGCTCTTCGGCCGCACCGTCACCTGCACCTGCTTCGACGCGCGGGTGCAGATGAACTTCTCGTCCTGCGGGTCCGAGCAGGTCCAGCCCGCCTTCTCCACGCGCACCGGGAACCCGGTGGGCGTGGGTGACAGAGAGGGCGTGCGGCTCGGTGCGTCGGTGGCCGGTGCGGCCGGCGCCAGGGAGAGCGACGGCGACGCGGCGGGCGGGTGGGACGGGCTGGCGGCGTGCGTCGGAGGCGGGGTGACGACGGCCGGCGGCGTGGACGCCGACGGCGTGCTGCTCGGCGACGTGCTCGGCAGGGTCGAGGGCTCCGGCGCGAAGGTGGTGCCGACGAGGGTCGGCTGCACGGCGGGCTCGACGTCGACGGCGCGGGTGCTGCCGTCGGGCAGCGACATGACGGCGGCGGCGACGGCGACGCTGGCGGCGACCGCCGAGCCGGCCACCAGCAGCCGGCGCTGACGGCGGATGCGGCGGCCGCGGGCCACCGAGACGGTGAGCAGCCGGTCGAGGTCGGGCGCCGGCGTCGGCTCGTGGAGCGCGGTGCCGAGGCGCGCCCCCAGCGAGGCCTCCTCGACGTCGGAGAGCGGGGCGGACGCGAGGTGCTCGCGGCGGTTCATCGGGTGATCCTCTCGGGCAGGGTGAGCAGGGCGGCCGCGTCGGTCTCCGAGAGCAGGGGCCGCAGCCGGCGCAGCGCGCGGTGGGCGCGAGCGCGCACGGCGACGGCGCTCATGCCGAGCTCCTGGGCGGTCTCCTCGACGCTGCGGTCGTCCCAGTAGCGCAGGACGACGATCGCGCGGTCGAGCGGCGGCAGCGTGGCCAGCGCCCGTTCGAGGTCGACGCGGAGACCGGGGTCGGTGCCCCCGGTGTCGGGACGCAGCCGGTGGTCGGCTGCGTCGAAGTCCGTCGGCAGCTCGCCCGAGCGGCGCAGTCGACGGTGGGACAGGAAGGTGTTGAGCAGCATCGTCCTGGCGTAGGCGAGCGGATCGTCGGCCCGACGGACCCGCCGCCAGGACGCGTAGACCTTGGCGTAGGTGGCCTGGGTGAGGTCCTCGGCGAGGTGGTGCTCGCCGGCCAGCAGGTAGGCCGCCCGGTGGAGCCGTGGTGCGGTGGCCCGCACGAACTCCTCGAACTCCTGCTCAGCGGTCATGGTCATGCTCCTCTGACGCGCCGTGCGCGCCTCGTGTGACACCCGAGTTGCTGCGATCTTCCGGCGAGGCGGCCTAGGTTCGTCCCATGCCTGCGAGCACTCCCGCCGTCGAGATCGAGGTGGACGACCGCGTCGTGCGGGTCTCCAACCCCCAGCGGGTCTACTTCCCCGAGATCGGCGCCACCAAGCTCGATCTCGTCGAGTACTACCGCTCCGTCGGCCCGGGCATCGTCGCCGCGCTGTGGGAGCGGCCCTGCATGCTGCACCGCTTCCCGAAGGGGCTGGCGGGGGAGAAGGTCCACCAGAAGCGCCTGCCCGCCGGGGCTCCGCCGTGGGTCGAGACCGTGCAGCTGCACTTCCCCCGCTGGAACCGCACCGCCGACGAGCTCTGCGTCACCGAGCTCGGCGCGGTGCTGTGGGCGGTGCAGATGTCGACCGTCGAGTTCCACCCCTGGAACAGTCGCCGGGGCCACACCGAGGAGCCCGACGAGTGGCGCATCGACCTCGACCCCGGCCCCGAGTGCGACTACGCCCGCGTGCGGCGGGTGGCCCACGTCGTGCACGAGGTGCTCGACGAATTGGGCGCCGTCGGGTTCCCCAAGACCAGTGGCAGCAAGGGCCTCCACGTCTACGTGCGGGTCCCGCCCGACCACGGGTTCTCCGAGGTGCGGCGGGCGGCCCTGGCCTTCGCCCGCGAGGTCGAGCGGCGCGCGCCCTCGGAGGTCACCACCACGTGGTGGACCAAGGACCGCGACCCCGCGGCGCTCTTCGTCGACTACAACCAGAACGCCCGCGACCACACCATCGCCGCGGCCTACTCGGTGCGCGGCGTCCCCGACGCCCGGGTCTCGACGCCGCTGCGCTGGGAGGAGATCGACGACGCCGACCCGCGCGACCTCACGATCCGCACCGTGCCCGCCCGGTTCGCCGAGATCGGCGACCTCCACGCCGACCTCGACGCCCACCCCTTCGACCTCGCGCCCCTGCTGGCCTGGGCCGAGCGCGACGAGCGGGACGGAGCGCAGACGCCCCCCGAGGAGTGATCTGCCCGTGTCCGCGGTGAGGTGCGGGGTCGGGTGGTCGAGCTCGTCGAGACCCCTGCACCGGACGGCGAGGCGTGCGAGGTGATCTGGTGGAGCCCACAGGCGCCGCTCAGGGTGCCCTCACCTGGGCTGGGGAGGCTCGAGGACATGACCCCCCTCGAGCACCCCCTGTCCGTCCGCGCGCTCGTCGACGCCGGCCCGGTGCCGGTGGTCGTGAACCGCGGGTCCCGCCGGGGCGCGGCCGCGTGGCCGGGCGTGGAGCGGGCGCTGCGCGCAGGCGGCGTCGAGGTGCGGGCCGTCGAGGTCGCGGACGACCTCGCGGCGACCCTGCGCGCGGTGGTCGCCGAGCGGCCGCCCCTGGTCGTCGTCGGCGGCGGGGACGGCACGATCGGCTGCGCGGCCGACGCCGTCGCGGGCACGCGCACCGTGCTCGGCGTCCTGCCCCTGGGCACCGCGAACGACTTCGCGCGCACCCTGGAGATCCCGACCGACCCGGTCGCGGCGGTCGAGGCGATGCTCGCCGGACGGGTCGTCGACGTCGACCTCGGCCGCGCAGGTCCGCACGCGTTCCTCAACGTCGCCTCGCTCGGCCTCTCGGTGGCCGTCACCCGCCGCCTGACGCCGCGGCTCAAGCGCTGGCTCGGACCGCTGGCCTACCCGGCGGCGACCCTCCGTGCCTACCGGGGCCAGCCCGGCTTCGCCGCCCGTCTGGAGTTCCCCGACGGCGACCACGAGCCAGTGGTCCTGGGGGAGCTGCTGCAGGTGGCGGTGGGCAACGGCGTCCACTACGGAGGCGGCAACACCGTCTCGCCGACGGCGTCGGTGGACGACCACCTGCTCGACGTCTACGCCATCGAGCGCGGACGGCTCTCCGACCACGTGTCGATCGCGCGGCTGCTGCGCGACGGCCGTCTCGTCGAGCACGAGCGGGTGCACCACGTCGTCACCCGCAGCATCCGCGTGGTCACCGAGGGGCCGATGCCGGTGAACCTCGACGGCGAGATCGCCGCCGCGACCCCGCTGACCTTCGCCGTCGAGCGCAACGCCGTGCACGTCGTCGTCCCGCAGCGCAGCCGGGCGGCCCGTCTCGACGGCTGACCTCCCTGCTCGTCGGCGGGGGCGGTGCTACGGTCCGTGGCTCCCGACCAAGGAGGGCCCATGCCCCGTTCTCGTGCCCGTCGTCTCTGGATCGCCGCCGCCGGCGCGGTGAGCCTGCCGCTCCTCGCCTCCGGCGCGATCGGCGCCTTCGCCGCGGAGGGCGGCGCCTCCCGTGTGGTGCTGCGTGCCGCCGATCCGGCCCACGATGCCGCCACCACCACGTACCGCTACGAGTACACCGACTCCCGTCGCACCACCTACACCGAGCGCGGCGTCGGCAACGACATCCGTCGAGTCACGGTCTCGGTGGTCGGCGACCGTCTCCGCGTCGCCCTCACCACCCGGTTCGACTACTCCGAGGACTACCGGGCCGACCTGCGCATCACGACCGCCGCCGGCGGTGTCTTCCACGCGGGCCGCTACGTCAACAGCAACGAGGTGCCCGACGTCGGCAACTTCTTCGAGCGACGCGGCACCAAGAACGCGAAGTGCCACGTCCGGTCTGTCGACAACGACGCCGGCCTGGTCGTCGAGCTGCCGCTGGCGTGCCTGGGCGGTCCGTCCTGGGTGCGCTTGGGCGTCGAGACCTGGGGGATCTACCCGATCGTCGGTGAGGACTCCCACGAGGCCGTCTCCTACGACGACGCCTTCCGCGCCGGGCCCTCGCCGGCCGCCCGGGCCGCCCAGCACCGCGACAAGCTCTACGCCGGCAAGGGCTACGGCACGATGTCGGGCCGGATCACCCTGCGCTGATCGCCACCCGATCCACCCGATCCACCCGACCCATCCGACCCACCCGACCTGACCGGAGAGGCACCCCGTGACCGAGCAGTCCGCCTGGGACGCGCTCAACAGACGCCTCGTGGGCGCGCTGCTGGCGCTCGACCTCGACGACGTGCTCACCGTCGGCGAGCCCGTCGAGCGACCGCGGGGGCTCTTCGGGCGCCGGCGTGGTCCGCAGCCGCCGCGGCGCTTCGTCAGCGCGACCGCCGGGCAGGCGGTGCTGGTGCTCGAGACCGTCGGCTCGACGAGCTTCGGCGGCGCCTGGCCGATGACCCCCGAGCAGGAGCAGCGGATGGAGCGCCTCGGCTGGGAGCGGCCGTGGAACGACGAGCTCACGACCTGGCTGCGCGACGTCCCGGTGCTCGACGCGCCCCGCGGGGCGCTGGCGCTGGTGCGCGCGCTCCAGGTGCTCGACGTCGACCCGACGTCGCTCGTCGTCGACCTCGACCACGTGCCGCAGGGCGGCTGAGCCGGGCGACGGCTGTGGCAGGGTGGCACCATGAGCCCTCGGAGCCTCCTGTCCCGCCGGTCCCTGCCGATCGCGATCGCCGCGGCCGGTCTGGTCGCCCTTCCGGCGGCCGCCTCGCACGCCGACACCCTGCGCCACGCCGATCGCACCGGTGATGTCACGGTCACGAGCTACTCGCGTGCGGCCGGGTTTCAGAAGCGCATCGACACGACCCAGCGCAACCCCGACCTCACGCTGCTGACGGTGCGGCACACCGCCGACCAACTGGCGATCAGCTCCAACCTGCGGGCGTTCTCCGGGGTCGACAGCCGCTGGTCGGCCGTCGTCATCACGTCCAAGGGCGACCGCTTCGGCTTCGAGCGCGGCGTCAGCACCGGCGCCGAGACGCCGTATCCGAGCGTGATCGTGCTGCGCAACGGCCACCGGTTCTCGTGCGAGGGCATCGTCGTCAGCCGCACCCAGGTCGGGATGATCGTGCGGGCACCGGCGAGCTGCCTGGGAGACCCCTGGCGCGTCCGTGTCGGTGTGAAGGTCGACGCGGCCTACCGGGAGGACGGTGACGGCGACCAGTACGGCGACGACGACGCCTTCCGCGTCGGCGGCGGCGACGACGAGCGGCCGGTCACGCTGAGCAGCTGGGTCGCCCGCTGACGCGACCGCCGTCCGTGACGCCCGGCTGATCTGGGAGGATCTGCGCCCGTGGGCCTCCAGATCACGCCGAGCATCCTCAACGCCGACTTCTCCCGCCTCGGGGAGGAGGTGGCGCGCATCCCCAGCGCCGACTGGATCCACGTCGACGTCATGGACAACCACTTCGTCCCGAACCTGACCTTCGGCCCGACGATGGTGGAGGCGCTGGCGCGCAGCACCGACATCCCGCTCGACGCGCACCTGATGATCGAGGACCCCGACCGCCACGCGCCCGGCTACGTCGAGGCCGGCTGCGCGTCGGTGACCTTCCACGTCGAGGCCGCCAAGGCGCCGGTGCGCCTGGCCCGGGAGATCCGCGCCCAGGGCGGCCGGGCGAGCATGGCCCTCAAGCCGGCCACCCCCATCGAGCCCTACGAGGACCTGCTCCCCGAGCTCGACATGCTGCTGATCATGACCGTCGAGCCCGGCTTCGGCGGTCAGCGCTTCCTCGACCTGTGCCTGCCGAAGATCCGCCGGGCGCGGGCGATGATGCAGCGTCACGGCATCGAGACCTGGCTGCAGGTCGACGGCGGGGTCTCCCTGGAGACCATCGAGCGGTGCGCCGAGGCCGGGGCCGACGTGTTCGTCGCCGGCTCCGCGGTCTACTCCGCCGACGACCCCGACGCGATGGTGCGCTCGCTGAAGGCGACCGCCGAGGCCGCTCTGGGCTGAGGTCACGCGTCCACGGACGAGCCGCACGTGAGCGGCGTCACGTCCGAGACGGGCCGCGCGCGTCGACGCCCGCGGGCTATCCTCGCCGGTACGAGCGACATGCTCGCGTGCTCTGGGGTCGGTGAAATTCCGAGCCGGCGGTGAAAGTCCGCGACCCGTCCGCAGCCAGCGGACGGTTGACCAGGTGGAACTCCTGGACCGACGGTCAAAGTCCGGATGGGAAGCGCACGCACTGCTGTCCGCGCGTCCGACGTCCGTCGGAGGCGCGTGCGGTCGTGATCCCCGGGGTCCGTGAGCGGAACCCGAGGAGATCCGATGACCCGCCCCGACGCAGCCGCGCTGGACGCCGCGATGCGGCGTGCCCTCGCGCTCGCCGCGACCCCGGGCGTCCCGCTGGGGCCGAACCCGCGGGTCGGCTGCGTGCTGCTCGACGACGACGGTCGCGTCGTCGCGGAGGGGTTCCACCGCGGTGCGGGCACCCCGCACGCCGAGGCCGACGCCCTGGCTCGCGCCGGCGAGGCCGCCCGCGGCACCACCGCCGTGGTCACGCTCGAGCCGTGCAACCACACCGGCCGCACCGGGCCGTGCGCCCAGGCGCTGATCCGCGCCGGCGTCGCCCGCGTCGTCCACGCCCAGTCCGACCCCAACCCCACCGCCAGCGGCGGCGCGACGACCCTGCGCGAGGCCGGCATCGAGGTCGAGGGCGGTCTGCTGGCCGCCGAGGCCGAGCAGGTCAACCGGGTCTGGTCGGCGGCGATGCGCCTGCAGCGTCCCTTCGTCACCTGGAAGGCCGCGGCCACGCTCGACGGCCGCAGCGCCGCGGCCGACGGCTCCTCGCGCTGGATCAGCAACGAGGACGCCCGCCGCGACACCCACCGGATGCGCGCCGAGGCCGACGTCGTCCTCGCCGGCACCGGCACCGTCCTCGAGGACGATCCTCAGCTGACCGTGCGCGAGGCAGACGGCACGCCGCTGGAGCGCCAGCCGCTGCGCGCGGTGATGGGGGAGCGCGAGATCCCCGCCGGCGCCCGGGTGCTCGACGCCGCCGCCGAGACCCTGCACCTGCGCACCCGCGACCCCCGCGAGGCGCTCGCGGCGCTCTGGGCGCGCGAGCGCCGCCACGTCTTCCTGGAGGGCGGGCCGACCCTGGCCGCGGCCTTCCTCCGGGCCGGCCTCGTCGACGAGGTCGTGCTCTACCTCGCCCCCAGGCTGCTCGGCGCCGGCCGCAGCGTCGTGGGCGACCTGGGAATCACCGGCATCGACCAGGCGCTTCCCCTGCGGATCGCCGACGTCTCGACGCTCGGGGAGCCATCCAACGTCCGGCTCGTGCTCGAGCCAGTGAAGGAGTCCTGATGTTCACCGGTCTGGTCGAGGAGCTCGGCACCGTCGTCTCCGTGGAGCCCCAGGGCGACGCCATGCGGCTCACCATCCGCGCCACCACCGTGCTCGAGGACGCCGGCCTCGGCGACTCCATCTCCGTCAACGGCTGCTGTCTGACGGTCGCTGCGCGCACCGAGGACACCTGGACCGCCGACGTCATGCAGGAGTCGCTGGACAAGACCAGCCTCGGCGGCGTCGGCCCGGGCGACCGCGTCAACCTCGAGCGCGCCGTCACCGCCGGCACCCGCCTGGGCGGCCACATCGTCCAGGGGCACGTCGACGGCGTCGGCGAGGTCGTGCGACGCAGCCCCTCGGAGCACTGGGAGGTCGTCGAGATCACCCTGCCCGAGCACCTGAGCCGCTACCTCGTCGACAAGGGCTCGATCACCGTCGACGGCACCAGCCTGACGGTGGTGGAGGCGGGGGAGTCGACCTTCACGATCAGCCTGATCCCCGAGACGCTGGCCCGCACCACGCTCGGCCTGCGCCAGCCCGGCGAGCGGGTCAACCTCGAGGTCGACGTCATCGCCAAGTACGTCGAGAAGCTGCTGGGGTCACGATGAGCGGCCTCGCGAGCCTCTACGACGCCTCGGTCAGCATCGCCGGCCACCCGATCACCTGGCGCGAGATCCTCGGCAACGCCTTCGGCTTCGCCTCCGAGATCGGCGGGCTGCGTCGTCGGGTGTGGGCCTGGCCGGTCGGCATCGTCGGCAACGCCCTGCTGTTCACGGTGTTCGTCGCCGCCACCGTCGAGGCCGACGCGCCCGTGCCGCTCTTCGGCCAGGCCGGACGCCAGGTGCTGTTCATCGCGGTGAGCGTGTTCGGCTGGTGGCGCTGGCAGCAGACCCGCAGCCACGGCGACGCCCCGGCCGTCAGCCCGCGCTGGGCGACCGCCCGCGAGCGATTGACGACGCTCGCCCTCGCCGCCGCCGGCGTGCTCGTGGCCCAGGCCGTGTTCGCCGCCCTCGGCGCCGGCTGGCCCGCGCCGCGCTGGTACTTCTGGTGCGACGCCTGGATCTTCGTCGGCTCCGTCGTCGCCACCTACGCCATGGCTCGCGGCTGGACGGACTTCTGGCTGGCCTGGATCGCCGTCGACGCCGTCGGCGTCCCGCTGCTGTGGCACTCCGGCTACTACCCGACCGCCGTGCCCTACCTGGTGTACGGCGCCCTGGTGCTGTGGGGTCTGGTCGTCTGGCTGCGCGTCAGCCGCACGAGCGACCCCGCCGCCCGCCCCCACGAGAGGCACGACGTGCCCCAGTCCCACGAGGTGACCGCATGACCACGTCCATCCGGCTCGACTCCGTCGAGCGGGCGATCGCCGACATCGCGGCGGGCAAGGCCGTCGTCGTCGTCGACGACGAGGACCGCGAGAACGAGGGCGACATCATCTTCGCGGCCGCCAAGGCGACCCCGGAGCTGATGGCGTTCACGATCCGCCACTCCAGCGGCGTCATCTGCGTCCCGATGCCCGGCGACATGCTCGACCGGCTCGAGATCCCGCTGATGACCCCGCACAACAAGGACAAGATGCGCACGGCGTACACGATCACGGTCGACGCCCGCGACGGCGTCAGCACCGGCATCAGCGCCGCCGACCGCGCCCACACCGCGCGCGTCCTCGCCGACTCCGCCACCGAGCCGTGGGAGCTGACGCGCCCCGGCCACGTCCTGCCGCTGCGCTACCGCGAGGGCGGCGTGCTGGTGCGACGCGGTCACACCGAGGCCGCCGTCGACCTCGCCCGCCTCGCCGGCTGCACCCCGGCGGGCGTGCTCGTCGAGGTCGTCAACGACGACGGCACGATGAAGCGGGCCCCCGAGCTGCGGGCCTTCGCCGACGAGCACGGCCTGGCGATGATCTCCATCGAGGAGCTCGTCCGCTACCGCCGCCGCCACGAGACCCACGTCGAGCGGGCCGCCGTCACCCGGCTGCCCACGCGCGTCGGCGACCTCACCGCGGTCGGCTACCGGATCACCATCGACGGCGCCGAGCACGTCGCGCTCGTCGCGGGCGACCTCGACGACCTGCGCTCCGGCGAGCCGGTGCTCACCCGCGTGCACTCCGAGTGCCTCACCGGCGACGTCTTCGGCTCCGCGCGCTGCGACTGCGGCCCCCAGCTCGAGGAGGCCATGGAGCGCGTCGTGGCCGAGGGCCGCGGCGTCGTGGTCTACCTGCGCGGCCACGAGGGACGCGGCATCGGCCTGCTGGCCAAGCTGCAGGCCTACCAGCTGCAGGACGGCGGCCGCGACACCGTCGACGCCAACCTCGACCTCGGCCTGCCCGCCGACGCCCGGCACTACGGCGCCGCCACCCAGATCCTCAAGGACCTCGGCGTCGGCAGCGTCCGCCTGCTCACCAACAACCCCGACAAGGTCAGCGACCTCGAGGAGTACGGCGTCGAGGTCGTCGAGCGGGTGCCGCTCACCCCGCGGCCCAACGACCACAACCTCGCCTACCTGCTGACCAAGCGTGACCGCATGGGTCACGTGCTGCCCGACCTCGACGTCGCCGTGAGCGACCTGCACGAAGGAGCCGACGCATGAGCGGACACGGAGCCCCGACCACCGAGGCCACCGACTGCAGCGACCTGCGCGTCGCCGTCGTCGCCGCCAGCTGGCACACCCAGGTGATGGACGGGCTGCTCGACGGCGCCCGTCGCGCGCTGGCCGCGCACAGCGTCGAGACCTTCCGGGAGGTGCGCGTGCCGGGCACCTTCGAGCTGCCGGTGGTCGTCGGCACGCTCGCCGGCGCCGGCTACGACGCCGTCATCGCGCTCGGCGTCGTCATCCGCGGCGGCACCCCGCACTTCGAGTACGTGTGCTCGGCCGCCACCGACGGCCTGACCCGGGTGGCGCTGGACCACCAGGTGGCCGTCGGCTTCGGCGTGCTCACCTGCGACACCGAGGAGCAGGCGCTCGACCGCGCCGGTCTCGAGGGCTCCGCCGAGGACAAGGGCCTGGAGGCCACCTCCGCCGCGCTGCAGACCGCCCGGCTGCTCAAGGCGATCCGTCAGGGCTGAGGCCCCGGCACGTCGGCCGAGCGGTCAGCCCGCCGTCCCGGCCCAGCGGCCGAGGGCGGCGGGCGGCGTCGTCCACTCCGCGGCGGTGAGCCCGAAGCCGGTGGAGTCGCACCAGCCGAGGTCGCGGTGGAGCGCGTCGCCACGCACCTGCGACTCCCGGCGCAGCCCCACCCGCTCGAGCAGACGCGCGGAGGCGGCGTTCTCGGAGAACAGCTCCGCGCTGACGCGCTGCACGCCCAGGCCCGTGGGGTCGAGGGCGATCGCGACGGCCGCCCGCACCGCCTCGGTGGCCAGGCCCCGGCCGCCGGCGTCGGGATGCAGGACGTAGCCGACCTCGGCGTGCTGCGCGTGCGCGGCCTCGAGGACCTCGGCCTGCGCCCAGGCGTCGTCGACGCGCAGCATCAGCTCGCCCACGACCCCGCCGTCGTGCTCGACGATCAGCGTGTGGGGCGTGCGGGTCGGGTCCAGGATCCGGCGGGCGTGCGCGTCGAGGTCGGCCGGCGCGGCCGGCAGCCAGCGGGTGACCTCCGGCAGCCGCCAGTAGGCCCAGGTGGGCTCGAGGTCGGCGTCGAGGATCGGGCGCAGGCGCAGGCGCTCGGTGTCGAAGGGCCAGGGCAGGTCGAGGAGGCGGGCCACCCGCCCATCCTGCCGCGTGGCGCGCATCGCACCGGTCGCCGGGCGGCTGAGACCGAATCGGCACCGGCGGGCCCGACCCCGTAGGCTCGACGACCGTGAAGACGTTCGACGAGCTGTGGGCCGAGCTCAGCGAGAAGGCCCGCACCCGCCCTGATGGATCCGGCACCGTGCGTCACCTCGACGCCGGGGTCCATGCCATCGGCAAGAAGCTGGTCGAGGAGGCCGCGGAGTCCTGGATGGCCGCGGAGCACGAGGGACGCGAGCGCACGGCCGAGGAGATCAGCCAGCTGCTCTACCACGCCCAGTGCCTGATGCTCGCCAGCGGCATCGAGCTCGACGACGTCTACGCCCACCTCTGACGAGAGGCCCCCCATGTCACTCCTGCGCATCGCCGTCCCGAACAAGGGGTCGCTGTCCGTCGCGGCCTCGGAGATCCTGCGCGAGGCGGGCTACCGCCAGCGCGAGGACTCCAAGGTCCTCAGCCTCGTCGACGCCGAGAACGGCGTCGAGTTCTTCTACCTGCGTCCGCGCGACATCGCGCTGTACGTCGGCGAGGGCACCCTCGACATCGGCATCACCGGCCGCGACCTGCTCCAGGACTCCGGCGCCAAGGCCGAGGAGATCCTCAGCCTCGGCTTCGGTCGCAGCCGCTTCCACTTCGCCGGCCCCGCCGGCCGCTACTCCGAGCTCTCCGAGCTCGCGGGCCTGCGCATCGCGACCTCCTACGTCGGCGTCGTCCGGGCCTTCCTGGAGCGCCAGGGCATCGACGCGGTCGTCACCCGCCTCGACGGTGCCGTGGAGACCTCCATCGCGCTCGGCGTGGCCGACGTGATCGCCGACGTCGTCGAGACCGGCAGCACGCTGCGCCGAGCGGGGCTGGAGACCTTCGGCGAGACCCTGCTGGACTCCGAGGCGGTGCTGATCAGCCGCACGGGCACCGTCCCGGCCGGGTTCGAGCACGTGCAGCGCCGCATCGAGGGCGTCCTCGTCGCGCGCAGCTACGTGATGATGGACTACGACATCCCCACCGACCGGCTCCCCGAGGCCGTGAAGCACACCCCCGGCATCGAGGGCCCCACGGTGGCCCCGCTGCACAAGGAGGGGTGGTCGGCCGTCCGGGCGATGGTGCCGCGCGACGGCGCCCAGCGCCTCATGGACGACCTGTACGACCTCGGCGCCCGCGCGATCCTCCTCACCGGCATCCATGCCTGCCGCCTCTGAGACCCCGCTGCCGCCGCTGCCCCGCACGTGGCGGCCGCTGGGCCCGCGCATCGTCGGCATCATCCTGTTCGCCGGGCTGGTGACGCTCTTCGGCGTCGGCTGGTACTCCTTCCCTCAGGAGACCCGCGACAAGTTCACCGCCTTCCAGATCGGCACGATCTTCTTCCTGGTCGGCCTGGGCGCCGTCGTCATGTACGCGATCGTGCGGTCGAAGGCCACCGCCACCCGCGAGGGGCTCCTCGTCGTCAACGGCTACCGCCGCCGGCGTCTGGAGTGGGCGCAGATCGTCCACGTGCGGCTGCCGCAGGGCGCCCCGTGGGTGACGCTCGACCTCTCCGACGGCACCACGCTCTCGGTGCTCGGCATCCAGGGCTCCGACGGCACGCACGCCCGCCGCGCCGTCCGCGAGCTGCGGGCCTGCGTGAAGGGCCTGGCCGAGCCGCCCGAGGCCCTCTGACCCGGGCTCAGAGCCGACGTCAGAGGGCGCGGATGCCCCACGTGGCGGCGTGCTCCGCGCCGGGCGCCAGCATCACCAGGTGCTCGCCGGAGTTGAAGGCGTCGGCCGGGGCGGTCATCGGCTCGATCGCCAGGGAGCGACGAGCGACCTCGGGTCCGCCCGGCGCGGTGTAGAGCTGGATGACGGGGTGGGCCTCGTCGGCCCACAGCGCGGCGCCGCGTCCGGTGGCCGGGTCGCGCAGCTCGACGACGACGCGGCCCTCGGCGTCGCGCTCGAGGTCGGTGAGGGCGACGTCGAGCTCGACGTCGCGCACGGGCCGGCTGACGCGGAAGTCCAGGGCGGTGCCGTCGACGGGCTCGGTGCCGACGGGCAGCAGCCGGTCGTCGAGCACGTAGCGGGTCGAGGCGGGCATCCGCAGCTCCAGCTCGTCGACCAGGCGGCCGTCGACCTGCAGGTAGGGATGCGCGCCGCTGGCATAGGGGGCGGCGGTGGCCGCGAGGTTGGCCGCGGACTGGGTGACGGTCAGGCCGTCGGCGGAGAGGTCGTAGACGACGTGGAGGTCGAGGGTCCAGGGGTAGCCGGACTGCGCCATGCACCGGTAGCGCAGGCTGACGGAGTGGCCGGTGTGCTCCTCCAGCGTCCAGGCCACCCAGCGGGCCAGGCCGTGGGAGGCGTTGCCGCGGCTGGGATCGGTGAGCCCGAGCTGGTGGACGACGCCGTCGACCTCGTAGCGGCCGTCGCGGATGCGGTTGGGCCACGGCATGAGCAGCTGGCCGCGGCCGCCGTCGGCGACGGCGTCGAGCTCGAAGCCGGCCAGGAGCGCCCGGCCCTCGTGCTCGAGGACGCGCAGTGCGCCGCCGCTCTCGGTGATGACGGCGCGGTAGCCGGCCGCGGTGATCTCGTACTGCTCGCCGCTGGGAGGGATGCTCACGGCGACACCCTAGGGGGCGGACGGCCCTCCCGTGCTCGGGCCGGCGTCCGGGCGGGCCCCCGGATCCGGATGGCCCCCGGTCGCGACGACGAGGTCGGCCCGGGCCCGGGTGTCCTCCGCGGCGTGATGGGCGTCCTCGGCCCTCCACCAGCGCTCCAGATGCGGCCGCATCGCCTCGCCGTCGCGGGTCACGCCGCGGGCATGGCGCAGCGCCGCGGGCGCCTCGCACCACGCCAGCAGCGAGGTGTGGTGGGCATGGCGGCGGTCTCCGGCGCCGACGCCCTCGAGCACGACCACCGGAGCCGGCGCGACCTCCAGGGGCTCGCCCCAGGCGTCGGCATGCCAGTCCCAGGCGCGCGGACGCGCGACGCGTCCGGCCGCGAGGTCGGCGAGGGCCTCCGCGACGCGAGGGCCGACGCCCGGCAGGCCGTCCCAGCCCTCGTAGAGCTCGTCGACGCGCAGCACCGACGCGTCGGGGCAGTGCCGCAGGAGCGCCTCCACCAGCGTTGACTTGCCCGACCCCGACGGCCCGTCGATCGCCAGCAGCCGCGCCGAGCCCAGGCGGGGAGGTGCTGCGTCGAGGGCGGTCAGGAGCCGCGTCACGGCTGCGTCGACGTCGCTCATCGCCCCGCAGCCTAGGCGCGGGAGCACCGGCGGGTCAGTCGGCGGGGCACCGGTAGGCTCGAGGCGTGGCGGTCGAGGGACGAGGACGGTACCTGCAGGCTCCGGCGGTGCCGGACGACGACGGCTCCACCGACCCCGCGCTCGCCGCGGCCCTGACCGCCTACGACGCCGCCCCCGACGACCTCGACCGCTACTGCGACGTGCTCGCGCGGCTGGCCGAGGGGCGTCTGCTGGTGCCGGTCATCGCGGTGCTGGGGGAGTCGGAGACCGACGAGGCCGGCCTGGTGCACGACAAGTCCAGCGACATGGCCGCCGTGCTGCTCACCGGCGCCGACGGCCGCCGGGCCCTGCTGGCCTTCACCGGCCTGGAGTCGATGGCCCGCTGGGACCCCCAGGCCCGCCCCGTGCCCGTCACCACCGCCGTCGCGGCGCTGTCCGCGGTGCAGGAGGAGGCGGCCGCGCTGCTCGTCGACGTCGCGGGACCGGTGCGCTTCGTCGTCCAGGGCGACGACCTCACCGCGCTGGCCTCGGGCTGGCGGATGGCCTCGGTCGACGGCGCACGCGGCTGGGTGCGTCCGGCCTGAGCCCCGGTCCGTCGCGCCGATTCGGCGCCCGGGAACACCTGGGGTAGCGTTCGGTGTTGACCGATCAGTCGACGCCCGCATCCGTGCGGGAGCCGATCGATCCACAAGCGGAGACAAGCTCGATCGTCTCCCACCCGCACCGGCCGCCCAGGCCGTCGGGTCCGGTCCGGGAGGGATCTCCCGCACGGCGTGCCGTGCGTCCCTCCCCGGTGGACTCCTCGTGGCAGGAGACCATCGGACTGGCCTCCGCTTGCGTCAGCGCGGAGGCCTTCGTGCTTCCCGGGGTCCGTCCCCGGGTCCCCGGCCCTCCGCTCCCATTCCCACCAGGAGGACCCATCAGCACCGAGCTTCGTATCAACGACCGGATCCGCGTCAGCGAGGTCCGGCTCGTTGGCCCCAACGGCGAGACCGTCGGCATCGTCCCCACCGCCGACGCGCTGCGCCTTGCCCAGGAGGCCGACCTCGACCTCGTCGAGATCGCGCCGCAGGGCAAGCCGCCCGTGTGCAAGCTCATGGACTACGGGAAGTTCAAGTACGAGAACGCCCAGAAGGCCCGTGAGGCGCGCCGGAACCAGACGAACGTGATCATCAAGGAGATGAAGCTTCGTCCGAAGATCGACGCGCACGACTACGAGACCAAGAAGGGTCACGTCGTCCGCTTCCTGCGCGCCGGTGACAAGGTCAAGATCACGATCATGTTCCGCGGCCGCGAGCAGCACCGCCCCGAGCTGGGCTTCCGGCTGCTCCAGCGGCTCGCCGACGACGTCGCCGAGCTCGGCTTCGTCGAGTCCTCGCCGAAGCAGGACGGCCGCAACATGATCATGGTCCTCGGCCCGCACAAGAAGAAGGCCGACGCCAAGGTCGAGGCCGAGGCCGCCAAGGTCGCCAAGGCCGAGGAGCGCGCGGCCGACCAGGCCGCCGAGCGGGCCGAGCGCGACGCCGCGCACGCCGCCGGGCCGGTCGCGGCCAAGAAGGAGCGTGGCCGCTCCGAGAACCTCGATCCCGAGATCGAGGCCTGAGCCAGCAGAACCCTCGTCGTCGGGGTGCCGCGCGCCCCGACGACCGCCTGAGCCGGCCTGTGGACCACCGCACCGGCCGACACCCGAGAAAGAGAGACGAGATGCCGAAGAACAAGAGCCACTCCGGAGCCGGCAAGCGGTTCCGCGTGACCGGCAGCGGCAAGATCCTGCGCGAGAAGGCCGGCAAGCGGCACAACCTGGAGAAGAAGGCCTCCAAGGTCACCCGCCGCCTGACGGGCACCGTCGAGGTCGCCGCCAACGACGTCCCCCGCGCGAAGAAGCTGCTCGGTCGCTGACGCGGCCCCGCACCACAGCCACGACCGCCGGCCTCGCCGGCAGAATCACCTAGGAGTACGAGATGGCTCGCGTCAAGCGCGCAGTGAACGCCCACAAGAAGCGTCGGACCACCCTCGAGCGCGCCAGCGGCTACCGCGGCCAGCGCTCGCGCCTGTACCGCAAGGCCAAGGAGCAGGTCACCCACTCGCTGGTCTACAGCTACAACGACCGTCGCAAGAACAAGGGCAACTTCCGTCGCCTCTGGATCCAGCGCATCAACGCCGCCGCGCGTGCGCAGGGCATGACCTACAACCGCTTCATCCAGGGTCTCAACCTGGCCGGCGTCGAGGTCGACCGCAAGATCCTCGCCGACCTCGCCGTCAACGACATCGCCGCGTTCAACGCGCTCGTCGCCACCGCGAAGGCCGCCCTCCCGGCGGACGTCAACGCGCCCAAGGTCTCGGCCTGAGCATCGCCGTCCTGACGTCGAGCAGCGCTCGCGTCAAGCAGCTACGGCGCCTGAGCCGCCGCTCCGAGCGATCGGAGCGGCGGCTCTTCCTCGCCGAGGGGCGCAACGCCGTCGAGGCCGCCCTGGCCGCCGGCGTCGTCGTCGAGGTCCTGGCCCTGCCCGAGCGGGCCCACCTGCTCCCGGCGCTGCCCGAGGACGTCCCGCTCGCCCACCTCGACGCCCGCGCCCTCAAGGCGCTCACCGACGCCGTCACGCCCGACGGCGTCCTCGCCGTGTGCCGGCTCCTCGACGTCCCGCTGGGGCAGGCCCTGGTCGGCGGCACGGTCGCGATCTGCGCGTCGGTCAACGATCCCGGCAACGCCGGCACCGTCATCCGCTGCGCCGACGCCGCCGGTGCGGGCGGCGTCGTGCTGGCGGGGGAGTCGGTCGACGTCCACAACGCCAAGACCGTGCGCGCCAGCGCCGGCAGCGTCTTCCACCTGCCGGTGAGCCTCGGCGTCGGCGCCGAGGAGGCCATCGCGGCGGCCCGGGCCGCCGGCTACCAGGTGCTGGCCACCGAGGCCGGCGGCGACGTCGACCTCTTCGCCGCCGGCGACCTGCTCGCGCGCCCCACCGCCTGGCTCTTCGGCAACGAGGCCCACGGTCTCCCGCCCGAGCTCGTCGCCCTGGCCGACGCCCGGGTCTCGATCCCGATCCACGGCCGCGCGGAGAGCCTCAACCTCTCCACCGCCGCCGCGCTCTGCCTCTACGCCTCGGCGACCGCCCAGCGCGACTGAGCCTTCGGAGCCCCCGAGGTCCCGGGCGCGCTCGTCCCTGGACGGCGTCTCCCGCGGCCGTAGGGTGAGGCCCATGGACCGGGCCACGATCGCGCTGCTGGACGCCCTGCCCGACGGCGTCGTCATCGCGGGCGCCGATCAGCGCGTCGTCGCGGTCTCCGACGTCGCCGCCCGGATGCTCGCCCTCGACGCCGCCACGGCCGTGGGCCGGCCGCTGGGCGAGGTGCTGCGCCTGCAGGACCAGGACGGCCGCGACTGGGTCGGTCAGAACCGCCCCTACGAGGGCCTGGCCACGCGCACCGGCGTCCCGGAGCAGCCCTGGCTGCTGCCCGACGGCACCGAGGTGCTCGTCACCGCCCGCCTGCACCGCGAGGACCTCGGCGCTCCGGTCAGCCGGGTCGCGCTGGTGATCCGCTCGGGTCGCGGCCGCGCGCGTCTCGACCGCGAGCGCTCCGACCTCGTCGCCACCGTCGCGCACGAGCTGCGCTCGCCGCTCACCGGCGTCAAGGGCTTCGTGCAGGTGATGCTCAATCGCTGGGACCGGCTCAACGACGACCAGAAGAAGCTGATGCTCACCACCGTGTCGGTCGACTCCGACCGGCTCTCGCGCCTCATCGCCGAGCTGCTCGACGTCGCCCGCATCGACACCGGCCGTCTGCAGCTGCACCAGCGCCCCACCGACGCCGGCGTCATCGCCACCCGCGTCGTGGAGTCGGTGCGCGCCGGGGAGGCCCCGCGTCCGGTCGAGCTCGAGGTCGCCGACGACCTCCCGCTGCTGGCGGCCGACCCCGACAAGCTCACCCAGGTGCTCACCAACCTCGTCGAGAACGGGCTGCGCCACGGCGAGGGCACCGTCCGCGTCCGCGCCGAGCGGCTGCAGGAGGCCCAGCCCACCGACGAGGAGCACCACGTCGTCTTCGACGGCGTCCGGTTCGTCGTCGAGGACGAGGGCGAGGGCGTGCCCGTCGCCCTGCGGCGCACCGTGTTCACCAAGTTCTGGAAGAACGGCGAGCGCGGCGGCACCGGGCTGGGGCTCTACGTCGTCAACGGCCTGGTGCGCGCCCACGGGGGCACCGTGCTCATCGACGACGCCGCCGGCGGCGGGGCGCGGATGGTCGTCGACTGGCCTGCTGCCGCGCCCCTCTGAGCGTTCCTGCAGGGCCCGCGCCGGTCCCTGGACGACCGGGGCGCGGAACCGGTTCGCGGCGCGGGGGCACGGCTTCCTAGACTTGGCCGGTCGCCGTCGCATCGAGGGCGACGCAGCCCACCGCACCGCACGCGTGAAAGGCCGTCATGTCGGGACCGAACACCGAGTACGACCCCGTCGAGGTCACCCCGCTGCAGGCCCCGGAGGTGGAGGCCGCCCGCGACGCCGCGCTGGCCGCCATCGCCGCCGCAGCCGACCTCGAGGCGCTCAAGGCGGTGCGGCTCGAGCACGCCGGCGACCGCTCGCCGCTCGCGCTGGCCAACCGGGAGATCGGCGCGCTGCCGCCCCAGGCCCGCAAGGAGGCAGGTCAGCGCGTGGGCCAGGCCCGCGGCGCGGTGAACCAGGCCCTGGCCGCCCGTCAGACCGTGCTCGAGGCCGAGCACGAGGAGCGGATGCTGGTCGAGGAGACCGTCGACGTCACCCTGCCGGTCGACCGCGTGCCCGTCGGCGCGCGCCACCCGCTGACCACCGGCTCGGAGCTGATCGCCGACATCTTCGTCGCGATGGGCTGGGAGATCGCCGAGGGCCCGGTGATGGAGGCGGAGTGGCTGAACTTCGACGCCCTCAACCTCGGCCCCGACCACCCCGCGCGCACCATGCAGGACACCTTCTGGGTCGCCCCCGCCGACAGCGGCGTCGTGCTGCGCACCCAGACCTCGCCGGTGCAGGCGCGCAGCATGCTCACCCGCACGCCCCCGATCTACGTCGCCTGCCCGGGACGGGTCTTCCGCACCGACGAGTACGACGCCACCCACAGCCCGGTCTTCCACCAGGTCGAGGGCCTGGCGATCGACGAGGGCCTGACGATGGCCCACCTCAAGGGCACCCTCGACCACCTGGTCTCCAGCCTCTTCGGCGAGGGCATCTCGACGCGCTTCCGCCCGTCGTACTTCCCGTTCACCGAGCCCAGCGCCGAGATGGACATGGTCTGCTTCGTCTGCCACGGCTCGGCGCTCAACCCCGAGGGCACCGACGCCTGCCGCACCTGCCGCGGCGAGGGCTGGATCGAGCTGGGCGGCTGCGGGGTGGTCAACCCGCGCGTGCTGGTCGCGTGCGGCGTCGACCCCGAGCGCTACACCGGCTTCGCGTTCGGCTTCGGCATCGACCGGATGATGATGTTCCGCTCCGGCATCGACGACCTGCGCGCCTTCTGGGAGGGCGACGTCCGATTCACCACTGCGTTCGGGAGCGAGCTGTGAAGGCACCCCTGTCCTGGATCCTCGAGCACGTCGACCTCCCGGCGGGGCTGACGACCGAGCAGATCACCGACCGCCTCACCGCGCTCGGCCTCAAGCTCGAGGCGATCGAGTCGCCCGGCAGCGAGATCACCGGCCCGCTGGTCGTCGGCCGGGTGCTGACCCAGGAGCCGGAGCCGCAGAAGAACGGCAAGACCATCAACTGGTGCACCGTCGACGTCGGCGACGCGAACGGCACCGGCGAGCCCCAGGGCATCGTCTGCGGCGCCCACAACTTCAAGCCCGGTGACCTCGTGATCACCGTGCTGCCCGGCGGCGTCCTGCCCGGCGGCTTCGCGATCTCCGCGCGCAAGACCTACGGCCACGTCTCGGCGGGCATGATCTGCTCGGCCGCCGAGCTCGGCCTCTCCGGCGACCACGACGGCATCATCGTGCTGCCCGAGGGCGCGGGCACCCCGGGCGAGGACGCCCGTCCGCTGCTCGGGCTCGACGAGGAGATCATCGAGTTCGAGATCAACCCCGATCGCGCGTACGCGCTCTCGATCCGGGGCCTGGCCCGCGAGACCGCCCTCGGCTTCGAGGCGCCCTTCCGCGACCCCGCCGTGCGTGCGGTGCCCGCCGCCGACGACGCCGGCCACCCGGTCGTCATCGACGACGCCGAGGGCTGCCCGCTGTTCGTGGCCCGCACCGTCTCCGGGTTCGATCCCACCGCGCCGACGCCGGACTGGATGGCCCAGCGCATCGCCGCCGCGGGCATGCGGCCGATCTCGCTGGCCGTCGACGTCACCAACTACGTGATGCTCGAGCTGGGCCGCCCGATCCACGGCTACGACGCCGACAAGGTCGCCGGCGCCCTCCGGGTGCGCCGCGCCACCCCCGGCGAGCGGCTCACCACCCTCGACGGCACCGAGCGCACCCTCCACCCCGAGGACCTCGTCGTCTGCGACGACTCCGGCGCCATCGGCCTGGGCGGCGTCATGGGCGGTGAGTCCACGGAGATCTCCGAGACCACCACCCGCGTGCTGGTCGAGGCCGCCCACTGGGACCCCGTCTCGATGTTCCGCACCGGCAAGCGCCAGCGCATCTCCTCGGAGGCCGGCAAGCGCAACGAGCGCGGCGTCGACCCCGCGATCACCGAGGCCGCCGCCGACCGCGTCGTCGAGCTGCTCGTCGCGCACGGCGGGGCCACCGCCGAGCCCGGCGTCACCGTCGTGGGCTCGGTGCCCGCGCGCGCTGCCATCGAGATCGACGTCGACCTGCCCGCGCGCGTGAGCGGCATCGCGATCGCCGACGCCGACACGGTGCGTCACCTCGAGGCCGTCGGCTGCGAGGTCGCCGTCGACGGCGCACGCCTGCGGGCCGCGCCGCCGACCTGGCGTCCCGACGTCGCCGACCCCTTCGACCTCGTCGAGGAGGTCGTGCGCATCGTCGGCTACGACCAGGTGCCCTCCGTGCTGCCGACCCCGCCCGCCGGCCGCGGCCTGACCCGCTCGCAGCGGCTGCGTCGCCGCATCGAACGCACGCTCGCGGCCGCGGGCTGCGTCGAGGTCGTCTCCTTCCCCTTCATCGGCGACGCCGGCCTCGACGCCCTCGGCCTGCCGGCCGACGACCCGCGCCGGGCCACCGTGCCGCTGGCCAACCCGATGTCGAGCGAGGAGCCCGGCTTCACCACCACGCTGCTGCCCGGCGTCCTGCGTCAGGCCGGCCGCAACCTCGCCCGCGGGCAGGCCGGCGTCGCGGTCTTCGAGACCGGAGCGGTCGTGGTGTCCGCAGGTCCCGTGAAGGCGCCCATCTACGGCGTCGACCGCCGTCCCACCGACGCCGAGATCGCCGCCCTGCTCGAGGCCATCCCGGCCCAGCCGCTGCACCTGGCGGTCGTCCTGGCCGGCGAGCGCGAGGCCTCGGGCTGGTGGGGCGCCGCGCGTCCGGCCGGCTGGGAGGACGCCGTCGCCGTCGTGCGCCGCCTCGCGGCCGAGCTGGCCGTCGAGGTCCAGGTGCGCTCCGCCGTCCTCGCGCCGTGGCACCCGGGCCGCTGCGCGGAGGTGGTCGTGAGCGGCCCCGATGGCGAGGTCGTCCTCGGCCACGCCGGTGAGCTGCACCCGCGGGTGTGCGCCGCGCACGGCCTGCCGGCCCGCTCGGCAGCCGTCGAGCTCGATCTCGACGCCCTCATCGCCGCGGCCCCCGACGTCGCCCCGGCGCCGTCGTTCTCCAGCTACCCCGTCGCCAAGGAGGACGTCGCCCTCGTGGTCGCGGAGTCCACCACGGTCGCCGAGGTCGAGGAGGCGCTCCGTGAGGGCGCGGGCGCCCTGCTGGAGTCGGTGCGGCTCTTCGACGTCTACCGCGGCGCCCAGATCGGCGAGGGTCGCAAGTCGCTCGCCTTCGCCCTGCGCTTCCGGGCGCCCGACCGCACCCTCACCGACGAGGAGACCACCGCCGCTCGCACGGCCGCGGTGGCCCTGGCCGCCGAGCGCACGGGCGCCGAGCAGCGCGCCTGAGCCCTCGCCGCGCGCGGGAGCGCCCGTCGGTCAGTCGATCGACGGGCGCACCGCGGCGAGGAACGCCTCGCGGGTCGCGTCGTCGCCGCTCCACGTGACGGCATCGTCGCCGGTGCGCTTCCACAGCCAGCGGTCGACGCCGGCGGCGGTGCCCTCCAGCGCCGCGGCCGGCCGGCCGCGGTGGGCGTCGTCGACGAGGACGAGATGGGGGCCGCTCAGCTCGCGGCCCTCCGCGGTGCGTCCGGCGAGCGTGCCGACGGCGACCCGCAGCGTCCGGTCGACGTCGGTGAGACGCACCTCGACGAGCCCCGGCAGGGCGTCGAGGGCGACGCCGGCGGGCGGCTCCCCGCCGTACATGACGTCGAGGGCCTCCTCGACGCCGTCGGCCGCGAGGGCGGGATCGATCGGCGCGTGCGGCAGCCCGGCGACGAGCTCGGCGTCGAGGCGGTGGATCAGGGCCTCGTGGGCCTGGCGACGCAGGGTGAACCCGACGCTCTGGTCACCCGCCCACGACCACGCCTCCTCCGAGGCGTCCGCCTCGCTCAGCAGGCGACGCAGGTCGCCGGAGGACGTGCGCAGGTGCGCGAGCAGACCGGCGCGATCGGCCGGCCGCTCGACGCGCTCGGGCACCGCGTCCGGTCCGGCCGGACGACCCTCGACGATCCGCGCCCAGAACCACTGGACCTCCCCGAGGTGCCACAGCAGGTCGTCGGCGTCCCAGTCCGGGCAGGTCGGCACGCGCACCCCCTCCGGCGCGCCCTCGAGGACGTCGAGGAAGCGGTCGGTCTCCTGGGAGATCGCGGTCAGGCACTGCTCGGCCGAGAGTCGCATCCGACCAACCTAGGGGCGGCTGCGGGCCGACCGCGAGCCGATTGCGCTAGAGCCGGGAGGCGGCGTCGTGGTCGAGGAACCAGGTGGTCTCCTCGACGCCCCGCACGCCCGACGCCGGCACCTCGCGGTGATCGGGCGCGGGCTCGGCCAGCGCCGCGGCGACGGCGTCGGCCTTCTCGGCCCCGCTGACGAGGAACCAGACCGCGCGGCCGCGGTTGAGGGTCTCGCGGGTCAGGCTGACGCGCAGCGGCGGCGGCTTGGGGGAGTCGTGCACCGCGATGGCGCCGGGGCCCTCGTGGGCGGCGCCGGGGTGCCCGGGGAAGAGGGAGGCCACGTGGGAGTCGGGACCCACGCCGAGCATGACGACGTCGAAGCCGTCCGCGGCGTCGAGGACGTCGAGCTCGGCGGAGTACGCGGCAGCCGCCTCCTCGGGCGTGGCGACCTCGTCGGCGGCCGGCACCGCGTGCACGAGCGTGGCGCCGACGGCATCGAGGAACGCGGCCCTGGCCTGCCCGAGGTTGCGGTCGGGGGAGTCGGCCTCGACGAACCGCTCGTCGCCGAGCCAGAAGCCGACCCGGGTCCAGTCGACGTCGGCCTCCGGCGCCATGCGGGCCACCTCGCGGTGGATGCGCTCGGCGATGGTGCCGCCGGTGAGCACCACCTGGGGCACGCGACCGGCCGCCTGCAGCGCCCGCAGGCGCTCGAGCAGCTCCCCGGCCACCGCGGTGGCCAGGGTGGCGGCGTCGGGCTGGACCTCGATCAGCGCTGCGCTCACCGCGAGCCCGCCTTCGCGGTGGTCTTCTTCGCGGCGGTCTTCGTGGCAGCCTTCTTGGCCGGGGCCTTCTTCGCCGGGGCCTTCGAGGCGGCCCGTCCCAGGGCCTTCACGGTGGCGGCGTAGACGTCGTCCTCGTCGAGGCGTCGCAGCTCCTCGGCGAGCAGCTCGTGCGGCGAGCGACGCTTGAGGGCGATCGGACGGTCGGGCGCGCCGGGCGTGGTGAAGGTGGCCAGCAGGCCGTCGGCGCGCGAGATGCGGATCGGGCCGGCCTTGGTCTCCAGCACCACCTCGGTGAGGCCGGGGCCCTCGGAGGTCTCGCGGGTCACCGGCACCTTGAGCCGGTCGGCCAGCCAGGCGACGAGGAGGTCGGCGCTGGGGTTGACCTTCTCGCCGGTGACGCTGGCGCCCACGACCTTCGAGCGGGACTGGTCGAGGGCCGCGGCCAGCAGCGCACGCCAGGGCGTGAGGCGGGTCCAGGCGAGGTCGGTGTTGCCCTTGGTGTAGGCGTCGCACTGGGTGCGCAACGCGGTGGTGCGTGCCTTGGTGGCCGCGGCGGAGTCGGTGATCCGGCGCTGCGCCAGGGTGCCGAGCGGGTCGCCGGCGGGGTCGTGGGGCGCGTCGACCGGCCACCACACGACCACGGGGGAGTCGGGCAGCAGCAGCGGCAGGACGACCGACTCCGGGTGCTTGACCAGCTCGCCGGAGAGCCGGATCAGCGCGGTCTCGCCGGCCCAGCCCGAGCCGATGCCGACCTGCGCGTTGACCTGCCCCGAGCCGCGCGCCGAGCCCAGGATGACGCCCAGCACCCGGGCCGGGTGCTCCTGGCTGGCCTCGCGGGCGGTGGCCATGGCCTGCTCGGCCTGCTCCTCCTCGACCACGAAGACGAGCGTCATGACCATGCCCATCGCCGGGGAGCCGGCCCGCGAGCGGGCGCGGACGAACTCGGCGGCGATCGCGGACGAGGTGGTGTCGGTGAGCTCGATCATGCGAGTCCCTCCAGGTCGGGTCGGGCTGCGGGTCGTGCTGCGGGTCGCGCTGCGGTGCGCGGACGGGCGGCGTTCACGGCCGACGCCAGGTGCGGCCGTCGCGGGCCAGCATCTGCTCCGCGGAGTCCGGCCCCCAGCCGCCCGAGCCGTAGGAGTCGGGACGGCCCTTCGCGGCCCAGTGCTCGAGGATGGGGTCGAGGATCTTCCAGGAGAGCTCGACCTCCTCGTGCCGCGGGAACAGCGGCGGGTCGCCGAGCAGGACGTCGAGGATCAGGCGCTCGTAGGCCTCCGGCGAGGCCTCGGTGAAGGTGCCGCCGTAGGTGAAGTCCATGCTGACGTCGCGGATCTCCATCGCGGTGCCCGGCACCTTGGAGCCGAACCGGACGGTCATGCCCTCGTCGGGCTGGATGCGGATGACCAGGGCGTTCTGGGTGAGGTCCTCCACCGAGGTCTCCGAGAACGGCTGGTGCGGCGCCCGCTTGAACACCACGGCCACCTCGGTGACGCGGCGGGCCAGGCGCTTGCCGGTGCGCAGGTAGAACGGGACGCCGGCCCAGCGGCGGTTCTCCACGTGCAGCGTGATGGCCGCGAAGGTCTCGGTGGTGGAGGTCTTCGCGATGCCGTCCTCCTCCAGGAAGCCGGGGACCTTGACGCCGCCGGCCCAGCCGGCGTCGTACTGGCCGCGGGCGGTGGTGAGGTCGAGGCGACGCGGCAGGCTCACCGACCCGAGCAGCTTCTGCTTCTCGATCTGCAGCGCGTGCGGCTCGAAGGAGGTCGGCTCCTCCATGGCCACGAGCGCCATCAGCTGAAGCAGGTGGTTCTGGATGACGTCGCGGGCCGCGCCGATGCCGTCGTAGTAGCCCGCGCGGCCGCCGATGCCGGCGTCCTCGGCCATCGTGATCTGCACGTGATCGACGAAGTTGTTGTTCCACAGCGGCTCGAACATCGTGTTCGCGAAGCGCATCGCGAGGATGTTCTGCACCGTCTCCTTGCCGAGGTAGTGGTCGATCCGGAAGATCGTCTCGGGCGGGAAGACGGCGTCGAGGGCCGCGTTGAGCTCGCGCGCCGAGGCGAGGTCGTGGCCGAAGGGCTTCTCGATGACGACCCGGCGCCAGGCGTCCGGCGCGTCGGCCGGAGCGTCGGTGAGACCATGCTCCTGCAGCTGCTGGGTGACGGTGCCGAACGCGCCCGGCGGGATGGCGAGGTAGAAGGCGTGGTTGCCGCCGGTGCCGCGGACCTCGTCGAGCTCCTCGATGGTGTGACGCAGCCGCTCGAAGGCCTGGTCGTCGTCGAAGGAGCCGGGCACGAACCGGAAGCCCTCGGCCAGCTGGCGCCAGACCTCCTCGCGGAACTCCGTGCGGGCATGCTGCTTGACCGAGTCGTGGACGATCTGCGCGAAGTCCTGGTCGGCCCAGTCGCGACGGGCGAACCCGACGAGGCTGAAGCCCGGCGGCAGCAGACCGCGGTTGGCGAGGTCGTAGATGGCCGGCATGACCTTCTTGCGCGAGAGGTCGCCGGTGACTCCGAACAGCACCAGGCCGCACGGGCCCGCGATGCGGGGGAGCCGTCGGTCCTGCGGGTCGCGCAGCGGGTTGACGTAGGCGCTCATCGGCGGCGGTGCTCCTGGTAGTAGGCGATCAGGGCGCGGGTGGAGGCGTCCTGCTGCTCGAGGGCCTCGGCGTCGCCGCCGAGGGCCGGGCCGACCTGGGTGGCCAGCTGCTTGCCGAGCTCGACGCCCCACTGGTCGAAGCTGTCGATGCCCCACACGGCGCCCTGGGTGAAGGTGATGTGCTCGTAGAGCGCCACCAGCTGGCCCAGGACGCTCGGGCTGAGCTCGGGGGCGATGATCGAGGCGGTGGGCCGGTTGCCCGGGAAGGTGCGGGCGGCGACGACGTCCTCGTCGACGCCCTCGGCCCGGACCTCCTCGGCGGTCTTGCCGAAGGCCAGGGCGCGGGTCTGGGCCAGGAAGTTGGCCAGGAAGAGCTCGTGGACGTCGGTGTCGCCGTCGCGCAGCGGGTGGGCCGGGTTGGCGACCGCGATGAAGTCGGCGGGGATCAGCCGGGTGCCCTGGTGGATCAGCTGGTAGAAGGCGTGCTGGCCGTTGGTGCCGGGCTCGCCCCAGAACACCTCGCCGGTGTCGGTGGTGACCGGCGAGCCGTCCCAGCGCACGCTCTTGCCGTTGGACTCCATCGTCAGCTGCTGGAGGTAGGCCGGGAAGCGGTGCAGCAGCTGGGCGTAGGGCAGCACCGCGTGGCTCTGCGCGCCGAGGAGGGTGGAGTACCAGACGTTGAGCAGGCCCATGAGCAGCGGGACGTTGCGCTCGGGCGGCGTGGTGCGGAAGTGCTCGTCGATGGCGTGGAAGCCGGCCAGCATCTCGGCGAACCGCTCCGGGCCGATCGCGAGCACCAGGGAGGTGCCGATCGCGGAGTCCAGGGAGTAGCGCCCGCCCACCCAGTCCCAGAAGCCGAAGGCGTTCTGCGGGTCGATGCCGAAGTCGGCGACCTTGTCGAGCGCGGTGGAGACCGCGGCGAAGTGCTGGGCGACGACGGCCGACTCGTCCTGACCCTCGGTGCGGCCGGCCAGGCCCTCGAGCAGCCAGGCCTTGCACAGCCGGGCGTTGGTCAGGGTCTCCAGCGTCCCGAAGGTCTTGCTGGAGACGATGAACAGCGTCGTCGCGGGATCGAGATCGGCCAGGGTGGTGGCGGCGTCGGTGGGGTCGATGTTGGAGATGAACCGCACCTCCGGCCCGCCGTCGCGGTAGGGCTGGAGCGCCTCGTAGGCCATGACCGGTCCGAGGTCGGACCCGCCGATGCCGATGTTGACCACGGTACGCACGGCCGCGCCGGTCGCGCCGGTCCAGGCGCCGCTGCGCACGCGCCGCGCGAAGTCGTAGATTCGCTCGAGCACCTCGTGCACGCCGGCGACGACGTCCTCGCCGTCCACGATCAGCGTGGCGTCCTTCGGCAGCCGCAGCGCGGTGTGCAGCACCGCGCGGCCCTCGGTCACGTTGACGTGCTCCCCGCGCAGCATGGCGTCGCGCCGCTCGGCGACGCCGGTCTGCTCCGCCAGCTCGAGGAGCGTTGCGAGCACCTCGTCGGTGAGCAGCGACTTCGAGAGGTCGACGTGCAGGTCCGCGGCGTCGTGGGTGTGCCGGGTGACGCGGTCGGGGTCGGCGGCGAACCACCCGCGCAGGTCGGGCTCGAAGCCCGCTGCGAGGGTGGTCAGCCGCGACCAGGCCGGTGTCGAGGTCGGGTCCACCGGCGCGGCGCTCACTTCGCCGCCGCCTCCATCTGGCCCTGGACGGTCTCGACCAGCTCGCGCCAGGAGTCGACGAACTTGCTGACGCCCTCGTCCTCCAGCGCGAGGAAGACCTCGTCGAGGTCGATGCCGACCCCGGTGAGGGCGTCGAAGACCTGCTGGGCCTCCGAGCCGGTGCCGGTGACGGCGTCGCCGTGCACCTCGCCGTGGTCGGCGACGGCCTGGAGGGTCTTCTCCGGCATCGTGTTCACCGTGCCGGCGACGACCAGCTCGGTGACGTAGAGGGTGTCGGAGTAGTCGGGGTTCTTCACGCCGGTGGAGGCCCACAGCGGACGCTGCGGATTCGCGCCGGCCTCGGCGAGCTGACGCCAGCGGTCGCTCGCGATGACCTCCTCGTAGGCGGCGTAGGCCAGGCGGGCGTTGGCCACCGCGGCCTGTCCGCGCAGGCCGAGGGCCTCCTCGGAGCCGATGGCCTCGAGGCGCTTGTCGACCTCGGAGTCGACGCGGGAGACGAAGAAGGACGCCACCGAGTGGATGGTGGAGAGGTCCAGGCCGGCGTCGCGGGCCTGCTCGAGGCCGGTGAGGTAGGCGTCCATCACGGCGCGGTACCGCTCGACGCTGAAGATCAGCGTGACGTTGACCGAGATGCCCTGGGCGATGGCCGCGGTGATCGCCGGGACGCCCTCGCGGGTGGCGGGGATCTTGATCAGCGCGTTGGGACGGTCGACGGCCTGCCACAGCCGCTGGGCCGAGGCGATGGTGCCCTCGGTGTCGGTGGCGAGGGTCGGCTCGACCTCGATGGACACCCGGCCGTCCCAGGCCTGCTGGGCGTAGACGGGGGCGAGCACGTCGCAGGCGTTGCGGACGTCCTCGGTGGTGAGCTCGAAGATGACGTCGTCGACGCCGGCGCCGCGCTCGACCAGCGAGCGGACCTGCTCGTCGTAGCGCTCGCCGTTCGCGATCGCGCCGGCGAAGATCGTCGGGTTGGTGGTGACGCCCACGACGGAGCTGTCCTGGACGAGCTCGGCGAGGTTGCCGGTCTCCAGACGCTCGCGGGAGAGGTCGTCGAGCCAGATGGAGACGCCGGCGTCAGCCAGCTTCTTGAGGCGGTCGGTCATGTGTTCCTCCTGGTGAGGTGGGTCAGGTGGCACGGACGGTGGCGGGGGGACCGGGGTTCGCCCGGTCGGCCTCAGCCGCTGACCGAGGTGAGGCTGTCGCGCGCGGCGGCGACGACGGCCTCGGTGGTGATGCCGTACTCCTGGTAGAGGCGGGCGTAGTCGGCCGAGCCTCCGAAGTGGTCGATGGACACGATGCGGCCCAGATCGCCCACGTACTCGCGCCAGCCCTGGCGCACGCCGGCCTCGACCGAGACACGGGCGCGCACCGAGGGCAGCAGGACGGAGTCGCGGTAGGCCTGGTCCTGGGACTCGAACCACTCCTGGCACGGCATCGAGACGACGCGGGCCTGCACGCCGTCGGCGGCGAGCCGCTCGCGGGCCTCGACGGCGATCTGCAGCTCCGAGCCGGTGCCGATGAGGATGACGTCGGGCGTGCCGTCGGCGTCGACGAGCACGTAGCCGCCGCGGGCGACGTCGTCGACCGTGGCGAAGCCGTCCTCGCCGCGGGGGAGGACCGGCACGTTCTGGCGGGTCAGCGCCAGGGCGGCCGGTCGGTCGGTGTTCTTGAGGATCGCCAGCCAGGCGGCGGCGGTCTCGTTGGCGTCGCCGGGGCGGACGACGTCGAGGCCCGGGATGGCCCGCAGCGCGGCGAGGTGCTCGACCGGCTGGTGGGTGGGGCCGTCCTCGCCGAGGCCGATGGAGTCGTGGGTCCAGACGTAGGTGACCGGGACGCCCATGAGCGCGGCCACGCGCACGGCCCCGCGCATGTAGTCGGAGAAGGTGAGGAAGGTGCCGCCGAAGACGCGCGTGAGGTCGGAGACGGCGATGCCGTTCATGATCGCGCCCATGGCGTGCTCGCGGATGCCGAAGTGCAGCACGCGACCCTGGAACGGGTCGGTCTTCCAGTCGTGGGTGCCGCCCTCGACGGTGCCGACGGACGGCACGTCGTTGATGGTGGTGTTGTTGGAGCCGGCGAGGTCGGCCGAGCCGCCCCACAGCTCGGGCAGCAGCGGCGCGAGGGCGTTGATGACCTTGCCGGAGGCCGAGCGGGTGGCGACGCCCTTGGGGTCGGCCGGGAACGTCGGCAGCGCGTCGGCGATGCCGTCGGGCAGCTCGCGCTTCTTCAGCCGGTGCAGCAGGGTCTCGAGCTCGGGGTTGGCCTGGGCCCAGGCGGCGTACTTCTCGTCCCACTCGGCACCGGCGGCGGCGCCGCGCTCGCGCAGCGCCCGGGTGTGCTCGAGCACCTCCTGGTCGACGGCGAAGTGCTGCTCGGGGTCGAAGCCGAGGACCTTCTTGGTGGCCGCGACCTCGTCGGCGCCCAGGGCCGAGCCGTGCGCGGCCTCGGTGCCCTGCGCGTTCGGCGCGGGCCAGGCGATGACGGTGTCGAGCACGATGAGGGAGGGACGGTCGGTGACGCCGCGCGCGGTCTGGATGGCCTCGTAGAGCTCGGGGACGTCCTCGCGGTACTCGGTGCCGCCGTTCGTCCAGTCGACGTTCTGCACGTGCCAGCCGTAGGCCTCGTAGCGCTTCGCGACGTCCTCGGTGAAGGAGATGTCGGTGTCGCCCTCGATCGAGATGCGGTTGCGGTCGTAGACGACCGTCAGGTTGCCCAGGCCCTGCGTGCCGGCGATGGAGCTGGCCTCGCCGCTCACGCCCTCCTGGAGGTCGCCGTCGGAGCAGAGGACGAAGACGTCGTGGTCGAAGAGGGACTCGCCGGCCGGCGCCTCGGGGTCGAGCAGGCCGTGGATGCGGCGGGCGGCCAGCGCCATGCCGACGGCGTTCGCGACGCCCTGGCCCAGCGGGCCGGTGGTGACCTCGACGCCGGCGGTGTGGCCGTACTCCGGGTGGCCCGGGGTCTTGCTGTCCCAGGTGCGCAGCGCCTTGAGGTCCTCGAGCTCGAGCCCGAAGCCGCCGAGGAACAGCTGGGTGTAGAGCGTGATGCTGGAGTGACCGCAGCTGAGCACGAAGCGGTCGCGCGCGATCCAGTCGGTGGCCGCGGGGTCGTGGCGCATGACCTTCTGGAAGAGCAGATACGCGGCCGGCGCGAGGCTCATCGCCGTCCCGGGGTGGCCGTTGCCGACCTTCTGGACGGCGTCCATCGCGAGGACGCGAGCCGTGTCGACGGCCCTGCGGTCCAGGTCGGTCCACTCGAGGGGGGCGGCAGAGGTCACGGGGATCCTTCCATGGCGGCGGAGGCGGCCCCGAGCGGCTCGACGGTGGTCGCCGGGCCCGGGGACCGGAGTGTCTCCGGAGGCTGATCGGGTTGCTGATCTGTGGGCTTGCTCACCTGTGCGGCGGACGCCCGAGCGACGACGTGGCAGGCGATTCCGAGCCTACTGTTCTGCGCGGTTAGACTCGAACCTGAGTCCGCGCGCCCACCCTCACGGGGGGCGCGCCCCCCTGCCCCTCGAGGATGCTGCGTGACCCACGTCGGTGAGCAACCGTCGGCTGAGCCGTTCACCGGCCCCGGCGACGGCTCAGGTGGACGCATCGCCTCCCGCGACGAGGCGCCCAAGACCTGGCGCGACGTCGTCGCCGCCTACGTCGGCCTGACCAAGCCGCGCGTCATCGAGCTGCTGCTGCTCACCACCGTTCCGGTGATGTTCTACGCCGCCCGCGGCGTCCCCGACCTCGGCCTGGTCGTCGCCACCGTCCTCGGCGGCACGTTCTCGGCTGGCTCGGCGTCGGTGTTCAACTGCGTCTACGACCGCGACATCGACGAGCAGATGCGCCGCACCCGGCGTCGAGCGCTCCCGCGCCACATCGTCAGCCCGAGGTCCGCGCTCGTCTTCGGCCTCGTGCTCGGCGTCGGCTCCACCGTGATCCTGTGGTTCGGCGCCAACCCGCTCAGCGCGGTGCTCTCGGTGCTGGCCAACGCGTTCTACGTCTTCGTCTACACGATGCTGCTCAAGCGCCGCACCACCCAGAACATCGTCTGGGGCGGCATCGCCGGCTGCTTCCCGGCCCTCATCGGCTGGACCGCCGTCACCGGCTCGCTCGCCTGGACGCCGGTGATCCTCTTCCTCGTGGTCTTCTTCTGGACCCCGCCCCACACCTGGGCGCTCGCGCTGCGCTACCGCGAGGACTACCGCAACGTCGACGTCCCGATGCTCCCCGTCGTCCGCTCCGCCAGCGACGTCGGCCGCCAGATCGTCCTCTACAGCTGGGTCATGGTCGCCACCTCCCTGCTGCTGTGGCCCGTCGCCGGCACCGGCCCCGCCTACCCGATCGCCGCCGTCGTCCTCGGCGCGGTCTTCCTCGTCGAGGCCCACCGCATGTGGGCCCGTGCCCGCGGCTCCGAGGAGCTGAGCGTCATCCAGCCGATGCGCCTGTTCCACTCCTCCAACCTCTACCTCTCCCTGCTCTTCGTCGCCGTCGCGCTGGACCCGCTGCTGCGGTTCTGAGGCGGGGCAGTTTCCCCGGATATCCGGGGAAACTGGACGTTGTCAGGGGAAGCTTCCCCTGACAACGTCCAGTTCTCCCTGACCTGATCGACCTCAGGTGAGGCCGAGTGCGGTCCGGATCCGGCGGATCAGGCGCGACGGATTCTCCAGGTCCGCCCACGTGATGCGGATGCAGCGCCATCCGGTGACCCGACGGACCTCGTCTTCCCGGGTCTTCTCCTCCCACAGCAGATCGCGAGCCGAGCGACCGGACGTCAGACCGATGTCGTACTTGCCTCGCCCATCGACCTCGAAGAACACCCCGCGATCGCGCCACGCCCCGTCCACCCGGGCGACGAACCGCCCGTCCTCGTCGTGGATCTCGACCTGCGTCTCCGGCAGCGGGATGCCCGCCTGCTGGAGGAGGTGCAGGAACCGGCTCTCGGCGACGCTCTCGCACCGGGCCGGGAGGATGCGCAGGAAGCGATGGGTGCCGAGCGACCCCGGCCAGCGGCCGACCTTCTCGATGGCGTCCCTGACGTGGGCCGTCGAGAGCCTCCCCAGCTGGACGAGCTCGTGAGCGAGGACGAGGGCGGGCTCGGATCCGTCGCGGTTCAGCACCTCCGCCACGCAGCGTGCCGGCGTCGTGACCGCGATCTCCCCGAGTCTGTCGATCTCGTCCTCGCCCAGGAGGCCGCGATGCTGCACCACCCCTGCCTCCCGTCGGCCGGCGATGGCGTCGGTGCGGGTGAGGTGGACGCGGCCGAGGTCCTGGCCCCAGGCGGTTCCGCCGTGCTCGACGGCCGCGCTGGTGTGCGAGAGGACGGCCGGAGCGCCGGACCGATCCAGGACCGCGCGAGCGAGCAGGCGGTGGCGCGCGAGGGCGTCGAGCTCCTCCCACACCGCCGTCTCGACGTAGGCGCCCTGGCGGATGCGCACCAGGCGCTTGGCCCGCACCAGTCGGGCGAGCGATTTGTCGGTGTAGCCCGCTGTCAGCATCTCGGCGCGGGACCGGACGAGGGAGCGATCGATCAGGTCAGCCATGCGCGACACCCTGCGTCATCGTCGACGCTCTTCGCTGGGAGGAGATCATCGCCTGTGGACGACGGTGCGATCCAGCGTCGCTGGGGCGTGGATCAGGTCAGGCGAAACTGGACGTTGTCGGGGGAAACTTCCCCTGACAACGTCCAGTTTCCCCGGATATCCGGGGAAACTGCCCCCGGGGCGTCAGCCCACCGCCACCCGCTCCACCGGGTGCCGAAGAGCCAGCAGCACCCAGGTGGTGACGGCGATGAGGACGCCGGCGCCGAGCATGTGGGCGCCGACGAGGATCTCGGGGAGCCCGGTGAAGTACTGGACGAAGCCGACGGCGCTCTGCGCCACCTCGACGCCGAGCAGCAGGAGGGCGGCGCGGCGGGCGGCGCCGTCGCCCAGGAGCACGGCGAGGGCGAGGAGGCCGACGGAGAGGCCGATGAAGAGCATGACGACGTCGGCGTGCAGCTGGCTGACCTCGAGCGGGTCCAGGCCGTTGCGGGGGGCGTTCGCGTCGCCAGCGTGCGGTCCGCTGCCGGTGACGACGGTGCCGATGTAGAGCACCACCCAGGCCATCGCGAACGTCGCCCAGGCCAGCGCGGTGACCGGGCCGCCCCGGGGGGCGGGGAGCGGGCCGGGGAGCAGGCGCAGGAAGAGCACCGCGACGGCGGTGATCACCATCGAGAGCATCAGGTGCAGCGAGACGATCCAGGGGTTGAGGTCGGTGAGCACGGTGATGCCGCCGATGATCGCCTGGAACGGGATGCCCAGCGCCATGCCGATCGAGAGGATCCGCAGGTCGCGACGACGGCTGGACCAGGCGGCGACGACCGTGGCGATCGCGACGGCGACGAGCACGAACGTCAGCAGCCGGTTGCCGAACTCGATGGCCGCGTGGACGCTGTACGCGCCGTGGGGCGTGTAGCCCTCGTCGGTGCAGCGCGGCCAGGTGGGGCAGCCGAGGCCGGAGCCGGTGAGGCGCACGGCGCCTCCGGTGACGACGATGCCGATGTTGGCCACGATCGAGGCCCACGCGGTCAGCGGCAGGAAGCGGGCGAGCGGTCCGGGCTCGCGGGCGGGACGGCCGGCGGGCGTCGTCGCGGGCGCGGTGCGGTCGGTGAGGCTCACGAGGGGGTCACTCCCACTTGAAGGTGCGTGCGGTCAGGGCGGTGCCGAGCGCGGCCCAGGCCGCGAGGACGAGCAGGTGGACCCAGGCGATCGAGCCGTAGAGCAGCGCCTCGCGGGCCGACGCGCCGAGCGCGCCGGAGGGCAGCCAGGTGACGGCGGGCCCGACCGAGCCGTAGGCCGAGGACGGCAGCACGACGGCGCCGCCGGCGAGCAGCAGCAGGTAGACGAGGTTGGCGGCGGCCAGCGTGGCCTCGGCGCGCAGGACGCCCGCGACGAACAGGCCGAGGGAGGCGAAGGCGAGCGTGCCCAGCACCAGGGCCAGGACGCCGCCCAGCAGCGCGGCGGGGGAGAGGTCGGGACGCCAGCCCAGCGCCAGCCCGACGGCGCCGACGACGACGATCTGCAGCACCTCGACCAGCAGCAGCGCCAGCGCCTTGCCCGCGAGCAGGCCGGCGCGCGGCAGCGGGGAGGCGCCCAGCCGCTTGATGACGCCGTAGCGCCGCTCGAAGCCGGTGGCGATGGCGAGGGAGGTGAAGGCGGTCGACATCACCGCGAGGGCGAGCACGCCGGGGGTGAAGACGTCGACGGGACGCCGGTCGACCGAGAGGCCGATCCGGTCGGCGCCCTGCACGGCGCCGATGAGCACGATCACGGGGATCACGACGGCCAGCAGCAGCTGCTCGCCGTTGCGCAGCGTCAGCCGCGCCTCCATCGACGCCTGCGCCAGCACCTGGCGGGCCAGCGGCGCGGAGCCGGGGCGGGGGGCGAAGCGACCGGTGGCGACGGCGCGGGGCTCGAGGGCGGTCATGCGACCAGCTCCCGTCCGGTGAGCTCGAGGAAGACGTCCTCGAGAGTGCGACGTCCCAGGGTCAGGGACTCGGGCAGCACGCCCTGCGCCTCGCACCACGCGGAGACGCGGGCGAGGGTGGAGGCGTCGGCGGGGCCGCTGACGACCAGGCTCAGCTCGTCGATGACCTGGACGTCGATCGCGGCGCCGAGGGCGGCGCGCAGCGACTCCGGCGCACCGGGCGGGAAGGGGCGCGTGACGACCAGGCGGATCGTGGCGGAGTCGCCGCCGCGGGTGAGCTCCAGCGGCGTGCCGGTGGCGATGAGGCGGCCGTGGTCGACGATGTGGATGCGGTCGGCGAGCCGCTCGGCCTCGTCCATGTAGTGCGTCGTGAGGACGACGGTGACGCCGTCGCCGCGCAGCTCCTCGAGCAGCTCCCAGGTGGTGCGGCGGGCCTGCGGGTCCATGCCGGCGGTGGGCTCGTCGACGAAGACGATCTCGGGCCGCCCGACGATCGCCATCGCCAGGCCCAGGCGCTGCTGCTGTCCGCCGGAGAGGCGGCGGTACGGGGTGCGTCCGCACTCGTGGAGGCCGAGCCGGTCGGCGAGCATGCCGATGTCGAGCGGGTCGGAGTGCAGCCGCGCGACGTGCGCGAGCATCTCCATCGCCCGCGCGCCGCTCCAGGCGCCGCTGCCCTGCAGCATCACGCCGATGCGCGGCAGCAGCTCGCGACGCTGGCGGACGGGGTCGAGCCCCAGCACGCGGACGACGCCCGACTGCGGGCTGCGGAAGCCCTCGCAGGTCTCGAGCGTGGTGGTCTTGCCGGCGCCGTTGGGGCCGAGCACGGCGGTGATGCTCGCACGCTCCACGGTGAGCGACAGTCCGTCGACGGCGACCTTGTCCGCGTAGCGCATCACGAGGTCGTCGACGACGACGGCGAGGTCGGCGTCTGACACGGCTCCAGTGTAGGAGCGCGCGGGTCGCGGCCGGGGCATCGGTGGTGCGCCGGACGCCGGGTGGGACGCGGGTCACGTCGGTCCCGGTGCCGGGCTGCTCCTAGGCTGGGCTGCGTGACGCTGTGGCTGACCGCCGTGATCGTCGTCGTCGGCCTGGTGGCCACGGTGGCGACGGTGCTGATGATCGTGCGCGACGAGTCCCCTCCGAGCGACCGCTACTTCGCGGTGCTCGGCGTGCTCCTGGTGGCGCTGCTGGCCCAGGCGATCGGCGGGTGCGTCGCGCTCGGGCTCACCGACCGCGCGGTGGAGGGCATCACCTTCGTGGCCTACCTGTGGACCGCGGTGCTGGTGGTGCCGGTGGGCGCCGGGCTCGCGCTGGTCGAGCGCAGCCGCTGGGGCAGCGGCGTCCTGCTCGTCATGATCCTGACGGTGCTGGCCTGCGAGCTGCGCCTGCACGCGCTGTGGAACGTCGCATGAGCGCGGGGGAGGAGCCCCGCCTGGTGCTGGCCGCCGGTCCGGGACGCGTGCTGGTCGCCCTGTACGGCGTCTTCGCCGTCGCGGCGACGGGCCGCTCGCTCACCCAGCTCGGCCTCGACGCCGGCAAGGCGCCGCTGGCCTACTCGCTCTCGCTGGTCGCCGCGATCATCTACCTGGTCGCGACCACCTGCCTGCTGCGCGGGGGCCGCAGGGCGTGGTGGATCGCGCTGGTGGCCGTGATCGTCGAGGCGGTCGGCGTGGTGAGCGTCGGGGTGCTCAGCTACACCGAGACCGAGCTGTTCCCCGACAAGACCGTGTGGTCGCACTTCGGCCAGGGCTACGGCTATCTGCCGCTCGTCCTCCCCTTCCTCGGTCTTGCCTGGCTGCGGGCCACGCGACAGGCTCGCTGAGTGACCGACTCCGCCTTCCTCGCCGACGCCCCGCTCCTCATCGACGCCCCCGACGGCCGCCTCCTCGAGGTGCGGCTGGCCGGCCCCGAGGACGGCTTCCCGCTGGTGCACCACCACGGCACCCCGCAGGCGGCCTGGCCGTTCCCGGCACTGGAGGAGTCCGCGGCCGACCTCGGGCTGCGCACGATCACGTACTCGCGTCCCGGCTACGGCGCCTCCACGGCCCGGGCGCAGGCCGCGACGATCGCCGCCGACGTCGACGACGTCGTCACGGTGCTCGACCATCTCGGGCTCGACCGGTTCGTCACCGTCGGCTGGTCCGGCGGCGGTCCGCGCGCCATCGCCTGCGCCGCGCTGCTGCCCGGACGCTGCCTCGCCGCGGCCTCCGGCGTCGGCGTCGCCCCCTACGTCGGCTTCGAGGAGCAGTTCCTCGAGGGCATGGGGGAGGAGAACGTCGAGGAGTTCGGCGCGGCGATCGAGGGCGAGTCGGCCCTGCGGCCGCTGCTGGAGTCCTGGCGCCCGGGGTTCGCGGACATGACCGGCGCGAACGTCGTCGAGGGCATGGGAGACCTCCTGCCCGACGTCGACCGCGCCTGGCTCACCGGCGAGCGCGCCGACGGGATGGCCGCGACCTTCCGACACGCCCTGTCGTCGGGCATCGAGGGCTGGCTCCACGACGACCTCGCGTTCCTGCGTCCCTGGGGCTTCGACCTCGCGGAGATCACCGTCCCGGTGACCCTGTGGCAGGGCCGCCAGGACCGCATGGTGCCCTTCGCGCACGCCGAGCGGCTGGCCGCGGCGGTCGCGGGCGTGCGCCCGCACTTCACCGAGGCCGACGGTCACCTCTCGCTCTTCGACCGGCTGCCGGAGATCCTCACCGAGCTGCGCGAGCTGGCCGGTCTGTGAGCGCATCTCGGAGACCCAGGTCACACCGCGCCGCAGGTAAGGGTGACCTTCCTTGAAGGGCCTCCGGCAATAACGGCACACTGATGTTGTGGAATTCGAGAGCGGCGACGGCACGACGCGTCAGCGCGTCGCGCGCAGCCTGCTCGTCGAGGGCCCCTCGACCGCCGCGGCGCTCGCCGAGCGGCTCGAGCTCACCCCCGCCGCCGTGCGCCGCCACCTCGACCAGCTGCTCGAGGACGGCGCCGTCGAGGCCCGCGAGCCGCGCGCCGGCGCCACCCGCGGACGCGGTCGTCCGGCCAAGGTCTTCGCGCTCACCGAGGTCGGCCGCGAGGGCTTCGACCAGCAGTACGACGACCTCGCCGTCCAGGCCCTGCGCTTCCTCGCCGAGACCGGCGGCGAGGACGCCGTCCGTGCCTTCGCCGACCGCCGCGTCGCCTTCATCGAGCAGCGCTTCCCGGCCGTCCAGACCGCCGACCCCGCGCTGAGCCCCGCCGAGGCGCTCGCCCGGGTCTTCACCGACGAGGGCTACGCGGCCGGCGTGCGCGAGCTGCCCGGCGCGGTCGCCGGCGAGCAGCTGTGCCAGCAGCACTGCCCGGTCAGCCACGTCGCCCACGAGTTCCCCCAGCTGTGCGAGGCCGAGACCGCGGCGATCAGCCGCGTCCTCGGCCGCCACGTGCAGCGCCTCGCCACCATCGCCCACGGCGACGGCGTGTGCACCACCTGCATCCCGGACCCCCAGCGGACCACCGATGAGAGGAAGAAGGTCGTCTGATGACCTCGATCGAAGAGTTGAACCCCGAGCTGAAGGGGATCGGCCGCTACGACTTCGGCTGGGCCGATCCCGACGTCGCCGGCGCCTCCGCGCGTCGCGGCCTCAACGAGGACGTCGTGCGCGACATCTCCGCCAAGAAGGGCGAGCCCGACTGGATGCTCGACCTGCGGCTGAAGGGCCTCAAGCTCTTCCACCGCAAGCCGATGCCGACCTGGGGCTCGGACCTCTCGGGCATCGACTTCGACAACATCAAGTACTTCGTGCGCTCCTCGGAGAAGCAGGCGGGCTCGTGGGAGGACCTCCCCGAGGACATCAAGAACACCTACGACAAGCTCGGCATCCCGGAGGCGGAGAAGCAGCGCCTCGTCGCCGGCGTCGCCGCGCAGTACGAGTCCGAGGTCGTCTACCACTCGATCCGCGAGGACCTCGAGGCCCAGGGCGTGCTCTTCCTCGACACCGACACCGCGCTGAAGGAGCAGCCCGAGCTGTTCCAGGAGTACTTCGGCACCGTCATCCCGGTCGGCGACAACAAGTTCGCCGCGCTGAACACCTCGGTGTGGTCCGGCGGCTCGTTCATCTACGTGCCGAAGGGCGTGCACGTCGACATCCCGCTGCAGGCCTACTTCCGCATCAACACCGAGAACATGGGCCAGTTCGAGCGGACGCTGATCATCGTCGACGAGGACGCCTACGTGCACTACGTCGAGGGCTGCACCGCGCCGATCTACTCCTCGGACTCCCTGCACTCCGCGGTCGTCGAGATCATCGTGAAGAAGGGCGGCCGCTGCCGCTACACGACCATCCAGAACTGGTCGAACAACGTCTACAACCTCGTCACCAAGCGCGCGGTCTGCGAGGCCGGCGCGACGATGGAGTGGGTCGACGGCAACATCGGCTCCAAGGTCACCATGAAGTACCCGGCCGTCTACCTCATGGGCGAGCACGCGAAGGGCGAGACCCTCTCGATCGCGTTCGCCGGCGAGGGCCAGCACCAGGACGCCGGCGCCAAGATGGTGCACGCCGCCCCGCACACCTCGTCCTCGATCCTGTCGAAGTCGGTGGCGCGCGGCGGTGGCCGCACCTCCTACCGCGGCCTGATCCAGGTCAACGAGGGCGCCCACGGCTCGAAGTCGAACGTCCTGTGCGACGCGCTCCTGGTCGACCAGATCAGCCGCTCGGACACCTACCCCTACGTCGACATCCGCGAGGACGACGTGTCGATGGGCCACGAGGCCAGCGTCTCGAAGGTCTCCGACGACCAGCTGTTCTACCTCATGTCGCGTGGCATGGAGCAGGACGAGGCGATGGCCATGATCGTGCGTGGCTTCGTCGAGCCGATCGCCAAGGAGCTCCCCATGGAGTACGCGCTCGAGCTCAACCGACTCATCGAACTGCAGATGGAAGGAGCCGTCGGGTGACGGTCACCGCTGTCCGCGACGCGCTCGAGGTCGAGCACGTCGAGAGCCACCTCCACACCCAGCCGAGCTACGAGCTCGACGCGCACCCGGCCCCCACGGGCCGGGAGGAGATCTGGCGCTTCACCCCGCTCAAGCGGCTCGGCGAGCTGCTCGAGGACGCTCCTGCCGGTGGCTCGCTCGAGCTCGACGCCCAGCTCCCCGAGGGAGCCACGTGGCGCGAGGTCGACGCGGCCGAGGCCCGGGCGCTCGGCGGCGTGGCGCCGCTGGACCGTCTCGGCGCCCTGGCCGCCCAGCACGCCGGCACCGTCGGCGTCCTCGAGGTCGCGGCCGAGGCCGAGCTGGGCGAGCCGATCCGCATCCGTGCCCTCGGCACCGGCCTCGGCGAGCCCGTCGTCCAGCACACGGTCATCCGCGTCGGGCGTCACGCCCAGGTGCAGCTGATCGTCGAGGACCAGGGCTCCGCGCACTACAACGAGCTGGTCCAGGTGATCGTCGAGGACGGCGCGCGCGTCGACCTCGTCAACGTCTACGACTGGGCCGACGACGCCGTCCACACCGCGCAGACGAACATCACCGTCGGTCGCGACGCGCTGGTGCGCAACTTCGAGGTCACCATCGGCGGCGACGTCGTGCGCACCACCACGAACGTCTCCTACGCCGGCCCGGGCGGCGCCTTCGAGGGCGTCGGCCTCTACTTCGCCGACGCCGGCCAGCACATCGAGCACCGGCTCTTCGTCGACCACAACGCGCCCCGCACCACGAGCAACGTGGTCTACAAGGGCGCGCTGCAGGGCGAGCGGGCGCACACGGTGTGGATCGGCAACGTGCTGATCCGCAAGGTCGCCGAGGGCATCGAGACCTACGAGGAGAACCGCAACCTCGTCCTCACCGACGGCTGCCAGGCCGACTCCGTGCCGAACCTGGAGATCGAGACCGGCGAGATCGAGGGTGCGGGCCACGCCTCGGCCACCGCCCGCTTCGACGACGAGCAGCTGTTCTACCTGCGCTCGCGCGGCATCTCCGAGAAGGAGGCGCAGCGCCTGGTGGTGCACGGCTTCTTCAACGATCTGATCCGCCGGGTCGAGATCGAGTCGGTCGAGGAGAAGCTGCTCGCCGTCGTCGAGGCCGAGCTCTCCAAGAACGTCCTCCAGGAGCTCGCGTGACCTTCGAGCGCGCCTGCGCCCTGGCCGACGTCCCCGAGGACGAAGGCCACGCCGTCCAGATCGGCCGCTACACCGTGGCCATCGCGCGCGACGGCGAGGAGGTCTTCGCCCTGCAGGACCTCTGCTCCCACGCGTCGGTCTCGCTGAGCGAGGGCGAGGTCGCCGACTGCCAGATCGAGTGCTGGCTGCACGGCTCCCGCTTCGACCTGCGCACCGGCCAGCCCTCCGGCCTCCCCGCGACCGAGCCGGTCGCCACCTTCCCTGTCGAGCTCCGCGACGGCGACGTCTACGTCGACGTGGAGTCCACCCTGAATGGAGTAGTCCCCGCATGAGCAAGCGGAGCGAGCTCATCAACATGAACAGCGCGCGTGGAGCCTCATGCGTGCCCGGAACGAAGTGAGGACACGCATGAGCACTCTCGAGATCAAGGACCTGCAGGTCTCCGTCGACACCGAGGACGGTGCCAAGGAGATCCTCAAGGGCGTCACGCTGACCATCCGGTCCGGCGAGACCCACGCGATCATGGGCCCCAACGGCTCGGGCAAGTCGACCACCGCCTACTCGATCGCCGGCCACCCGAAGTACCAGGTCACCGGCGGCGAGGTGCTCCTCGACGGCGAGAACGTCCTGGAGATGAGCGTCGACGAGCGCGCCCGCGCCGGACTCTTCCTCGCCATGCAGTACCCCGTCGAGGTGCCCGGCGTCTCGATGGCCAACTTCCTGCGCACCGCCAAGACCGCCCTCGACGGCGAGGCCCCGAAGCTGCGCACCTGGGTCAAGGACGTCAACGGCGCCCTCGACCGGATGCGGCTCGACACCGCCTTCTCCAGCCGCTCGGTCAACGAGGGCTTCTCCGGTGGAGAGAAGAAGCGCGCCGAGATCGCCCAGCTCGACCTGCTCGACCCGAAGTTCGCGATCCTCGACGAGATCGACTCCGGCCTCGACATCGACGCCCTCAAGGTCGTCTCCGACGGCATCAACGCCTTCGCCGGCCGCGAGGCCAAGGGCCTGCTGCTCATCACGCACTACACGCGCATCCTGCGCTACGTGAAGCCCGACGTCGTCCACGTCTTCGTCGACGGCCGGGTCGCCGAGTCCGGCGGCCCCGAGCTGGCCGACGAGCTCGAGGCCAACGGCTACGAGCGCTTCCAGAGCGCCGGGGTCTGATCATGACGACCCTGCAGCTGCCCGGACTCCTCCCCGATCTGGAGGTGATCCGCGCGGACTTCCCGATCCTGCGGCGCACCCTGGCGGACGGTCAGCCGCTGGTCTACCTCGACAGCGCCAACACCTCGCAGAAGCCGCAGGTGGTCATCGACGCGATGGTCGACCACCTCGAGCGCCACAACGCCAACGTCGCGCGCGCCATGCACCAGCTCGGCGCCGAGGCGAGCGAGGCATTCGAGCACGGACGCGACCTCGTCGCGCGGTTCCTCGGCGCCCCGTCGCGCGACGAGGTGATCTTCACCAAGAACGCCTCCGAGGCGCTCAACCTGGTGGCCAACACGCTGGCCTGGAGCAGCCCGCTCCAGGTCGGCCCCGGCGACGAGGTCGTCATCACCGAGATGGAGCACCACTCCAACATCGTGCCGTGGCAGCTGCTCACCCAGCGCACCGGCGCGACCCTGCGGTGGTTCGGGCTCACCGAGGACGGCGAGCTCGACCTCAGCGCGATCGACGAGCTCATCACCGAGCGCACCAAGGTCGTCTCGCTGACGTGGGTCTCGAACATGCTCGGCACGATCAACCCGATCGCGATGATCGCCCGGCGGGCGCACGAGGTCGGCGCGATCGTGGTCGTCGACGCGTCGCAGGCGGCTCCCCAGCTGCCGATCGACCTCGCCGCGATGCCGGTCGAGGAGCGCCCCGACCTGCTCGCCTTCACCGGCCACAAGGTCGTCGGGCCCACCGGCATCGGCGTCCTGTGGGGCAGCCGGGCCGTGCTCGAGCAGCTGCCGGTCTTCCTCGGCGGCGGCGAGATGATCGAGACCGTCGCGATGGAGCGCTCCACCTACGCGGGGATCCCCTCGAAGTTCGAGGCGGGCACCCCGCCGATCGTCGAGGCCGTGGGCCTCGGCGCCGCGGTGGAGTACCTCGGCAGCATCGGTCTGGGCGCCATCCACGCCCACGAGCAGGCGATCACCGCCTACCTCCTCGAGGGCCTGAGCACCGTGCCCGGCGTCCGCGTCCTCGGTCCGCTCGACGCCACCCGGCGCGGCGGGGCGGTCTCCTTCGAGCTCGCGGGCGTGCACCCGCACGACATCGCGCAGGTGCTCGACGTCCGCGGCGTCGCCGTGCGGGCCGGCCACCACTGCGCCAAGCCCGCCCACGCCCGCTTCGGCGTGCAGAGCTCGACGCGTGCGTCGACCTACCTCTACACCACGCCGGCGGAGATCGACGCGCTCGTCGAGGCGCTCCACTACACCCGCTCCTACTTCAAGGTGGGCTGATGAGCCAGGACCTCGACGCGCTGTACCAGGAGATCATCCTGGACCACTACAAGAACCCGCACCACAAGGGCCTGCGCGAGCCCTTCGAGGCCGAGGTGCACCACGTCAACCCCACCTGCGGCGACGAGATCACCCTGCGGGTGCACCTCTCCGAGGGCGTCGTCGACGACGTGTCGTACGACTCCGTGGGCTGCTCGATCTCCCAGGCCTCGGCCTCGGTGCTCACCGACCTCGTCATCGGCAAGCCGATCGAGGAGGCGATGGCGATCCACGAGGAGTTCCTCACCCTCATGCAGGGCAAGGGCTCCGTGGAGCCCGACGAGGACGTCCTCGAGGACGGCATCGCGTTCGCCGGCGTCGCCAAGTTCCCTGCGCGCGTCAAGTGCGCGCTCCTGTCGTGGATGGCCTGGAAGGACGCCACGGCCCGATCCCTGGAGGCTCACGCCTGATGTCTGACACCACGCCCGCCGAGACCCCCGCCGTCGACCACGGCGACCTGCCCGAGGTCCCGGCCGCCGGCGGCGCCGGCACCGTCACCGTCGAGGACGTCACCGAGGCGATGAAGGACGTCGTCGACCCCGAGCTCGGCATCAACGTCGTCGACCTCGGCCTCGTCTACGGCATCCACCTCGACGAGCACTCCAACGCCGTCATCGACATGACGCTCACCTCGGCGGCCTGCCCGCTCACCGACGTCATCCAGGACCAGACCGACTCCGCGCTGGAGGGCCTGGTCGGCGACGTCGCGATCAACTGGGTCTGGATGCCGCCGTGGGGCCCGGACAAGATCACCGAGGACGGCCGCGAGCAGCTGCGCGCCCTCGGCTTCAACGTCTGACGCTCCCGCGTCGTCCCGTCCCGCCCCGACCCGCTCGTGCCCCAGCGTCTCCTGCTGCCGGCCGGGCGGGTCGTGCGCTGGGTCGACAACTTCGCCACCCGGCACCCCGGCACGCGTCTGGACGTGCACGGCGGCGTCCTCCACGGCGCCGCCGACGACGGGGCGTCCTTCGAGGCGCGGCTGCCGTTCGGCCTGACCCACCCGGGTCCGGCGGACGCCGCCTCCCTGGTGGCCTCCCTGGCGGCTCCGGCCGCCTGGGGCGTGCTGCTGGTGCGCAAGGGCGGGTTCGCGGTTGGGCGACTCGCCGGCGAGCGGCTGGTGGCCAGCAAGGTCGGTCAGCGCCACGTCCAGGGCCGCACGAAGGCCGGCGGGCAGAGCCAGCAGCGCTTCGCGCGACGACGCGACAACCAGGCGCGCCAGGCCTACGAGGCCGCCGGCGAGCACGCCGTCCGGCTGCTCGGGGATCTGCGCGGGCCGCTGGTCACCGGGGGTGATCGTGCTGCCGTCGAGGCGGTGCTGAGCGACCCCCGTCTGCGCGGCCTCGTCCCCGTCGAGCGGTGGCTGGCGGTCGCCGATCCGCGTCGCGCCGTCCTGGAGGCCGCCCTCGAGGAGGCCCTCGCGATCGAGGTCGTCGTCGACGATCCCGACGCCCTGCCCTGACCCGCACCCCAGTGGCATGCTGACGCCATGACGTCGGCGATCCGGGCCCGCGGCCTGGTCAAGACCTTCGGCGCGACGCGCGCCCTCGACGGCCTCGACCTCGACGTGGAGGCGGGTGAGGTGCACGGCTTCCTCGGCCCGAACGGCGCCGGGAAGTCCACCACCATCCGTGCGCTGCTCGGACTGCTGCGCCTCGACTCCGGCCGCGCGGAGCTGCTGGGCGGCGATCCGGTGCGCGACGCCGCCGCCCTGCACCGACGCCTGTCCTACGTGCCCGGTGAGGTCGCGCTGTGGCCGCAGCTCAGCGGCGGCGAGGTGATCGACCTCCTGCTGCGCGCGCGGGGCCTCGATCCAGCGACGACCGACCGCGACGCGCTCGTCGAGCGCTTCGGCCTCGACCCCACCAAGCGGTGCCGCGCCTACTCCAAGGGCAACCGCCAGAAGGTGGTGCTGGTGGCGGCCTTCGCCGCCCCGGTCGACCTGCTCGTCCTGGACGAGCCCACCACCGGCCTCGACCCGCTCATGGCCGAGGTGTTCACCGAGTGCGTGCGCGAGCACGCCGCCCGGGGCACCGCCGTGCTGCTCTCCAGCCACGTGCTCGGCGAGGTCGACCACCTGGCCGAGCGAGTGACGATCATCCGCGCGGGCCGCGTCGTCACCACCGGGCGTCTGGCCGATCTCCGGCACCTGCGCCGCACCCGCATCGAGGCCACGCTCACCGGCCCGCTGCCCGACGCCTTGGCGCGCCTCGGCCTCGAGTCCCAGGATGGGCGGCTGCGGGGCAGCGTCGAGCCCGACGCCCTGCCCCAGACGCTGGCCGCGCTGGCGGCGGCCGACGTCCGCGATCTCACCGCGGCTCCGCCCAGCCTGGAGGAGCTGTTCCTCGACGCCTACCGGTCCGGGACGTGAGCCGTGTGAGCCCGGGGAGCACGGCCGACGCCGCGCCGTCGCCCGGCCTGGCGCTCGTGGTGCGCTCGGCCGCGCGCCGCGATCGCGTCCTGGTGGGCGTGTGGCTGCTGGTGCTGGTGGTCCTGGTGCTCGCCTCCGCCGGCGCCACCAGCGGCCTCTACTCCACCCGGGCCGACCAGGTGCGCGCCGCCGAGGCGATCAACGCCAGCCCGACCCTCGTCGCCCTCTACGGCCCGATCCTCGACACCGGCAGCCTCGGCGAGCTCGCCATGACCAAGCTGACGGTGCTCTACGCCGTCGCCGTGGCGGCGCTGGGCCTGGTGGTGGTGCGTCGGCACACGCGCGCCGAGGAGGAGGACGGCCGCGCCGAGCTGCTGGCCGCCACCGGCCTGGGCCGCGGCACCCTCCTCGACGGCGCCCTGGTGTGGGCCGCTGCGACCGTGGTGCTCGCCGGCCTGCTCGCTGCGGCCTCCGATGTCCTGGGCGGACTCCCGGTGGCTGGATCGCTGGCGTTCGGCGCCTCCTGGACCGGTGTCGGACTCGTCGGCGTCGGGCTCGCGGCGCTGGCCGCTCAGCTGACCCGCACCGCCCGCGCGACGGCTGCCGTGAGCCTGGCGGTCATCGGCGTCTGGTTCGGCCTGCGGGCCGTGGCCGATGTCGAGAGCGCCGTCGGCTGGCTGGGCTGGCTCTCCCCGCTCGGCTGGACGACGCGCCTCCAGGCGTGGTCGGAGCCGCGCTGGTGGGTGCTGGCCCTGTGGCCCGCGCTGGCCGGCGTGCTCGTCCTCGCCGCCGTCGCCGTGGCCCGCCGACGCGACCTCGGCAGCGGCGTCATCGGCGAGCTCCCGGGCCCGGCCCGGGGAGGCCTCTCGGGGGCTGCGTCGCTCACCTGGCGCACCCCAGCGCGCCATGCTGCTCGGGTGGGCCGTGGCGCTCGGTGGCACCGGCGCTCTCGCCGCGGCGCTCGCGCCCGGCCTCGGCGACCTGCTCGACACCGGCAGCGGTCGCGACGTGCTCCAGGCGCTGGGCGGCCAGGGCGTCCTGGAGCAGGCGCTGCTCGGCGCGATCTTCTCCCTCGCCGGCGTCGCGGTCGCCGGCTGGGGGATCGCGGTGGTCGCCCGGGCCGCGGCCGACGAGGAGTCCGGACGCTCCGAGCTGCTGCTGGCCACCGGCGTCCCCCGGCTGCGGGCCGCGACGACCACCGTCGCCGCGGCGCTGCTGCCGCCGCTGGGGCTGCTCGCGCTGGCCGGCGTCGTCGCCGCTGCCGTGCTGTCCCTCGTGGGCGCCGGCTCGACCGGGTTCGGCGAGGTCGTCGCGATGGCGCTCGTGCCCTGGCCCGCGACGAGCGTCGTCGTCGGCGTCGCACTGCTCGCGGCGGCCTGGTGGCGTCGTGGTGCCGCGGTGGGCTGGGGCGTGCTCGCGCTGAGCCTGCTGCTCGACGACGTCGGCCCGCTGCTGCACCTGCCGGGCGTCGTGCTCGGGCTCTCGCCGTTCCACCACGTGCCGGCGGGTGCCGGCGCGAGCGAACTGCTGACGCCTGCCTCGGCGGCCCTGCTGGTCCTCGGGCTGGGCTGCGCAGGACTCGCCGCACGGCGGTTCGCCCGGCGTGACCTGGGCTGATCCACTAGCGTCGAGACATGTGGCAGCCCGAGCCCGGCTGGCATCCGCTCCCGGGCGGCACCGGACCCTCCACCGTCGGCGTGTGGCGCACCGCCGTCGACGGACAGGCGGTCGTCGTCAAGCGGCTCGGCGCGCCCGGCCCCGACGACCCGCCCGAGCTCTCCGACTCCACCCACTTCGCCTGGTGGCGTCGTGGTGCCGACGTGCTCGAGAGCGGTCTGGTGCGCGACACCCCCGGGCTCCGCGCGCCCTACCGCTGCTGGGTCGAGGAGGACGAGGACGGCCTCACCCTCCACCAGGACTGGGTCGAGGACGCCGCCAACAACGGCCTGTTCGTCGCCCACGCGCTGGGCCGCTTCGCCGGGGTCGACCTCGGCGCCCGCCCCTGGCTGGCCACCGGCCAGCTCGCCGCCCGCCTGGGTCGCGTCGAGCACCGCGGCGGCTGGACCACCCTGGGCCGCACCACCGTCGCCGACGTCGCCGAGCACCTCTGGTCGCGCCGGGGCTCGTTCCTCCAGCGCCTCGACGCCCTCCCGCAGGTCGCCCAGCACGGCGACCCCACGCCCTCGAACCTCGCCGGCCGCCAGGGCGACGACGTCGTCGCCGTCGACTGGGGCACCCTCGGCACCGGTCCCGTCGGCAGCGACCTGGGCTACTACCTGCTCTCCGCGCGCGAGGAGCTCGCCCCGCTCCTCGAGGCCTACCTCCTCGGCCTGCCGCCCGGCCTGGCCACCGACGACCAGGCAGCCCTCGGCGCCCGCGTCACCGCCGTCTTCACCGCCCTCACCCGCGCCGACTGGGCCCTGGCGCGGGTCGCCGGCGGCGAGGGCGCCCTCACCGCCAAGTTCCGTCACCCCGCCGTCGAGCCGCACCTGCGCGCCCTTCAGCGTCAGGCTCCGCTGATCGAGGCGCTGCTCTCCTAGGTGACTCCCGCGCCGGGCAGCCCGCCAACTACCCGGCTGACCGGGTAACTGACCGCCGTGCGGCGTGTCTCGCAGGTTCGCGGCGCTCCAGACCTGCGAGACACGTCACGCCGTCGCGACGCGGCTCCCGGACGGTCCTCCACAGGTCGGCGTCGAGCCTGGGGCAGCTCCCGTCCGAGTGGGCAGGCAGGTGGCATGACCACGCCGCACCGTGTGCCGTCCGTGAGCGCTCCCGTGCCGATCGACCCGCTCGGACGCGCGGGCCCGACCCGCGGGCAGGCGGCCGGGCCACGCTGGCGGCGGGTCGGCGTCGGTCTCTTCGTGCCTGGCGACGTCGCGGGCGACGGCGTCGACCAGCGGATCGTCGAGGCGTCCGCCGTGCTGGGGGACCGTGGCGCCATCACCGGGTGGGCGGCTCTGCGGTGGATGGGCGTCGAGCACCTCGACGGTCGCGAGCCCGACGGGGTGACCCCGCTGCCGCTGCAGATCGCCCTGGGGTCGTCGAGGGTGGGCCTGCCGCCCGGATGCGTCGGCACGCGGGCCCGCCTGACCGCCGAGGAGACGACCGTCGTCGACGGGCTGCGCGTCACCACGCCCTTGCGCGCGCTGGTCGACCAGGTGCGCCTCGGTCCGGACTCGTGGGAGTCCGTCGTCGTGATCGATCGGGCGCTCGCCAGCGGAGTGGTCAGCCTGCCGGCGCTGCGAGCGGACCTGACGCCCGTTCCGCCGCAGCGCAAGATGCGCTCCCTCAGCTCGGCCGAGACCGATCTCGGGCTCCTCCTTCCGTACTGCTCGCCCCTGGCCCGATCGCCCCAGGAGACGCGGCTTCGCCTGACCTGCCGAGTGCTCCTCGGGCTGCGCGACCTGCTGGAGAATCCCACCGTCCTCGACTCCCAGGGCCGGCTGCTGGGGGAGCCGGACCTGCTCGACGCGGAGCACGGCGTCGCACTCGAGTACGACGGCCGCGTGCACCGCTCGGCCCGCCAGCATCGGCGTGATGTGAGGCGGCAGGAGCGATTCCGCGACGCTGGGCTGGAGATGGTCGTGGTGGTGGGCCGCGCAGAGCTCTGCGCCTCCCGCCTGGGGCCCCGGATCGAGGCAGCCCGGCGTCGAGCCGCACAGCTGCCGCGTCGGCACCGGGTGGCATGAGGTCTGCCGGACCACGGTCCGCTTCCGACCGTGTGACGTGTCTCGCAGGTTCGCAGTGCTGGAGACCTGCGAGACACGCCCGGCGGCGGTCAACTACCCGGCCAGCCGGGTAATTGGCGCCTGGCCGCCGCGCGCCGACGAATCCCACCCCGAGCCCGACGACACCTAGGATCGGTGCCCTCATGATCACCGCGCAGCAGCTGGAGGTCCGTGCGGGTGCGCGGCTCCTGATGGAGAAGGTGTCGTTCCGGGTCGGCCCGGGCGACAAGGTGGGCCTCGTCGGCCGCAACGGGGCCGGCAAGACCACGCTGACGCGCGTGCTGTCGGGAGAGAGCCTGCCGGCGTCGGGGCAGGTGCAGATCAGCGGCGAGGTGGGCTACCTGCCGCAGGACCCCCGCACGGGCGATCCCGAGGTGCTCGCGCGCGACCGGATCCTCTCGGCCCGTGGGCTCGACGACGTCGTGCGGCGGCTGCGCCGGGCCGAGATCGAGATGGCCAGCGATGACGACGAGGTGCGCGACCGCGCGATGCGGCGCTACGCCCGCGCCGACGACGAGATGCACGCCGGCGGTGGGTACGCCGCGGAGTCCGAGGCCGCGCAGATCGCCGCCAGCCTCGCGATCCCCGAGCGGATCCTGGCCCAGCCGCTCAAGACGCTCTCGGGCGGCCAGCGCCGCCGCGTCGAGCTGGCGCGGATCCTGTTCTCCGGCGCCGAGGTGATGATCCTCGACGAGCCCACGAACCACCTCGACGCCGACTCCATCGTGTGGCTGCGCGACTTCCTCAAGGCGCACAACGGCGGCTTCATCGTCATCAGCCACGACACCGACCTGCTCGACGCCACGGTCAACAAGGTGCTCCACCTCGATGCCAACCGCTCGGTCATCGACGTCTACAACATGGGCTGGAAGGCCTACCTGACGCAGCGCGAGACCGATGAGAAGCGACGCCGTCGCGAGCGGATGAACGCCGAGAACAAGGCCAAGACCCTCACCGACCAGGCCAACAAGATGCGCGCGAAGGCCACCAAGGCCCAGGCCGCGCAGTCGATGCTCAAGCGCGCCGAGAAGATGATGGCCGGCATCGAGGGGGAGCGGGCCGCCGACAAGGTCGCGCGCATCGCCTTCCCCGCGCCTGCGCCCTGCGGACGCACCCCGCTCACCGCGCAGGACCTCTCCAAGGCCTACGGCTCGCTGGAGGTCTTCACCGGCGTCGACCTCGCCATCGACCGCGGCACCCGCGTGGTCATCCTGGGCCTCAACGGCGCGGGCAAGACCACGATGCTGCGCATCCTGGCCGGCGTCGACGCCCCCGACACCGGCGAGGTCGTGCCGGGCCACGGGCTCAAGGTGGGCTACTACGCCCAGGAGCACGAGACGCTCGACACCTCCCGCTCGGTGCTGGAGAACATGCAGAGCGCCGCGCCGCAGCTCACCGACACCGAGGCCCGCAGCGTCCTGGGCTCCTTCCTCTTCTCCGGCGACGACGTCCACAAGCCGGCGGGCGTGCTCTCCGGTGGTGAGAAGACCCGTCTGGCGCTGGCCTCGCTCGTCGTCTCCAGCGCCAACGTGCTGCTGCTCGACGAGCCCACCAACAACCTCGACCCCGCCTCCCGCGAGGAGGTGCTCGAGGCGATCCGCTCCTACGAGGGCGCGATCGTGCTGGTCACCCACGACGAGGGCGCCGTGCACGCCCTCGAGCCCGACCGGGTGCTGATCCTGCCCGACGGCGTCGAGGACCTCTGGAACGAGGGCTACGGCGACCTCGTGTCCCTGGCCTGACCCGCCCGGCGGACGTCGGCGGCGCTCCCTAGACTCCGCCTCATGACGCTGCCCTCCACCACCGAACTCGCCGCCGCCGGCCTCGACCTCCGCGTCGAGGGTCCGCTGGCCACGCTCACCCTCTCCCGGCCGACGGTGCGCAACGCCCAGACGCCGGCGATGTGGCGCACGATGGCGGCGGTCGGGGCGGGCCTGCCCGACGACGTCCGGGTGGTCGTGGTGCGCGGTGAGGGCGCCACCTTCTCCGCCGGGCTCGACCGCGCGATGCTCGACCCCACCACCGAGGGCGTCGAGACCGTCGCCGACCTGCTCGCGATGGACGACGCGTCGATGTCGGCCACGATCGACGCCTACCAGCAGGGCTTCACCTGGCTGCGCGACCCGCGCTGGATCTCGATCGCCGCGGTGCAGGGCTACGCCGTCGGCGCCGGGTTCCAGCTCGCGCTCTCCTGCGACCTGCGGGTGCTGGCCGACGACGCCCAGCTGTGCATGAAGGAGTCCGCCCTCGGCCTGGTCCCCGACCTGACGGGAACAAAGCCGCTGGTCGAGGCGGTTGGATACGCCAGGGCGCTGGAGATCTGCGCGACGGCTCGGATGGTGGCCGCCGACGAGGCCCAGGCGATCGGCCTGGCCCTCACGGTGGTGCCGGCCGAGCGGCTCGAGCAGACCGTCTCCGACCTCGTGAGCGCCCTCACCGCACCTCTGCCCGGCGCCGTCCGGGAGACCAAGGCGCTGCTTCTCGCGGCCGCCGGCACCGACCTGGAGACCCAGCGACGCCTCGAGCGCGAGGCGCAGGGCCGCCGGTTCCGCGAGCTGGCCGGCGGCTGAGCCCGTCGCCGACCCTGGGCCGGAGACGCGGGGGAGACGCGGGGGAGACGCCAGGACCACATGCATCGAGAAGGAGGCCGAGGATGTCCTCAGGGATGATGGGCGCGGGGTACGCGTGGCGCAGTCTGCGCACCGACCGCAGCGTCGCCGATCACCGGCTGGCCCGGGACACGATCCGGCGCGTCCTCCGCTTCGCCGGGCCTCACCGGCGGGTGATCGCCGCCTTCCTGGCCGTCACCGTCGTCGACGCCAGCACCGTCGTCGTCACGCCGCTGCTGGTGCGCCACGCCGTCGACGACGGCATCCTGGCCGGCGACCGCAGCGTCATCACCTGGCTGGCGCTCGGCATGGCCGGGTTCGCGCTCGTCAGCGCGGCGCTGAGCATCGTGTCGGCGTGGCTGTCCTCGCGCATCGGCGAGGGCCTGATCTTCGACCTGCGCACCCAGGTCTTCGGCCACGTGCAGCGCCAGTCGCTGGCGTTCTTCACCCGCACCCAGACCGGCGCCCTCGTCTCGCGCCTGAACAACGACGTCATCGGCGCGCAGCGCGCCTTCACCGCCACCCTCGGCAGCGCGGTCTCGAACCTCATCGCCGTCGTCGTCGTCGGCATCACCATGATCGCGCTGAGCTGGCAGGTGACGCTGCTGTGCCTCGCGGTCTTCCCGATCCTCGTGCTCGCCTCGCGCTGGGTCTCCCGCCGGCTGGTCGGCCTGACCCGCCAGCAGATGGACGGCAACGCCGAGATGGGCACCGTCATGACCGAGCGCTTCAACGTCGGCGGCGCGATGCTGCTGAAGCTCTTCGGTCGCCGCGAGGAGGAGGACGCCCTGTTCGCCATCAAGGCCGCGCGGGTGCGCGACCTCGGCGTGCGGATCACCCTCACCACCCGCATCTTCGGCGCGGCGATGCTCGCCGTCCCGGCCCTGGCCACCGCGCTGGTCTACGGCGTCGGCGGCCAGCTGGCCGTCAGCGGCACCCTCACCGTCGGCACGCTCCTGGCGCTGGCCACGCTGCTGCTGCGGCTCCTGGGCCCCCTGCAGGGCCTCTCGAACGTCCGCGTCGACGTCATGACCGCCCTGGTGAGCTTCGAGCGCGTCTTCGAGGTGCTCGACCTGCCTTCGCTCATCTCCGAGCACCCCGAGGCTCGCCCGGTCCCGGCGGGCCCGGCCGCCGTCGAGTTCGACGACGTCCGCTTCTCCTATCCGCGCGCCGACGAGGTCTCGCTGGCCTCGTTGGAGGCCGTGGCGCGTCCCGAGGGCGTCCGCGAGCGCAGCGAGGTCCTGCACGGGGTGTCCTTCCGCGCCGAGCCCGGCCAGATGATCGCCCTCGTGGGGCCGTCCGGTGCCGGCAAGTCGACGATCACCCACCTCGTGGCCCGGCTCTACGACGTCACCGAGGGCGCCGTGCTGGTCGGCGGTCTCGATGTCCGCGAGGCGGCCCTGGAGTCCCTCGAGGACGCCGTCGGCTATGTCACGCAGGACGCCCACCTCTTCCACGACACCATCGCCGCGAACCTGCGCTACGCCCGTCCCGGCGCCACCGACGAGCAGATCTGGGACGCGCTCGAGGCCGCGCAGGTCGCCGGTCTGGTGCGCGAGCTGCCCGACGGCCTCGACACCGTCGTCGGCGACCGCGGCTACCGCCTCTCCGGCGGCGAGCGTCAGCGGCTGGCCATCGCCCGGCTCCTGCTCAAGGCGCCGCCGGTGGTGGTGCTCGACGAGGCCACCGCCCACCTCGACTCCGAGTCCGAGGCCGCCGTGCAGCGCGCGCTCGACGCCGCCCTCGAGGGCCGCACGTCGATCGTCATCGCCCACCGGCTCTCCACGGTGCGCCACGCCGACCAGATCCTGGTGCTCGAGGGCGGCCGCGTCGTCCAGCGCGGCACCCATGACGAGCTGGTGGGTCAGCCGGGGCTCTACGCCGACCTGCACCGCACCCAGTTCGCCACCGCCTGAGGGCCGGCGCGCTCAGCGCTCCGCCGGCTCCTCGGCGGGACCGGTGGCATCGGGAGCCTCGGCGGCCTCGCGCTCCGCGGCGGCCCGGGCGCGAGCCTCCTCGCGCATCCGGGCGTAGGGGTGGTTGGTCTGGCGCACCTTCTTCTGCCTCCTCTGCCTCTGGTCGCGCGACGTCGTCCCGCCGGGACGCGAGAACGGCCCGGGCACGGTCTCGCGGCCGGCGCCGGCGCGCTGGCCGCGAGGGCCGTGGCGCCACTCGTCGTAGAGCAGGTAGAAGAAGCCGAAGACGGCGAGGACGCCGAAGAACCACCACTGCAGGCCGTAGAAGAAGTGCGGGCCGTTGTTCAGCTCGGGCAGCTCGACCGGCTCCAGGCTCGTGGCGGGGCGGCCGTCCTCGGACTTCAGCTCCACGAAGCCGCCGTAGACGCTGCGTCCCTGGGCCTTGCCGATGACCGCGCTGTCGACGGCGCGCACGGAGTTGTCGTCGATGCGCGTGGACTCGCCGGCGCCGTCGACGCGGACGTAGCCGACGACCTCGACGGTGCCGCTGGGCGGGGCGGGCGCGTTCGGCGGCAGGCTCCCGCCCTGGTTCTCGGTGGCCAGCCAGCCGCGGTCGACCAGGAGCGAGGTGCCCTCGGAGGTCACCAGCGGGACCAGCAGGTCGACGCCGGACTGGCCGTCGCGGGTGCGGTACCGCACGACGACGGTGTCGGCGGCGTCGTAGGTGCCGGTGGCGGTGACCAGGCGCCACTCGTCCTTCGGGTCGACCGTGCGACCCGGCGCGAGGACGTCGCCGACGGGCGCTGGGGCCAGCGACTCGTTGGTGCGGACGATCGCGTTGTCGGCCTTGCGGTCGTGCAAGCGGCCGAACTGCCACTCGCCGAGCCACCACGTGGCGTAGGCGATGAGCACGACGGCGAGGGCGAACAGCGCCCATCGTCGGCTGATCAGGAACCGCAGCGATGGCACCCCTCCAGGCTAGCCGGGGCGTCCCACGCCGGGCGGGGAGGGCCCGGTGCGGGGCGGGTCCGTAGACTCACCCATCATGACCTCCCAGCCCCTGCAGGACCGCTACGGCCGCATCGCCACGGATCTGCGGGTGTCCCTGACCGACCGGTGCAACCTGCGGTGCTCCTACTGCATGCCGGCCGAGGGCCTGGACTGGCTGCCCGACGACGTCACGCTCACCGACGACGAGGTGGTGCGGCTGATCGGCGTCGCCGTCGAGCGCCTCGGCGTGCGCGAGGTCCGCTTCACCGGCGGCGAGCCGCTGGTGCGTCGAGGCCTGGTCGACGTCGTCCGTCGCACCCGCGCGCTGGGCACAGCGCTGGGGGAGCACCTCGAGCTCTCGATCACCACCAACGCCCTCGGCCTGGCCCGCACGGCCGGCGCCCTGGCCGAGGCGGGGCTGGACCGCGTGAACGTCAGCCTCGACACCGTGCGGCCCGAGACCTTCGCCGAGATCACCCGTCGCGACCGCCTCCATGACGTCATCGCCGGTCTGGAGGCCGCCGCCGACGCCGGGCTGACCCCGGTGAAGGTCAACGCCGTGCTCCTGCGCGACGTCAACGACGACCAGGCCGGCGAGCTCCTCGACTGGTGCCTCGAGCGGGGGTACGAGCTGCGGTTCATCGAGCAGATGCCGCTCGACGCCCAGCACGGCTGGTCGCGCTCGGCGATGGTGACCGCCGAGGAGATCCTCGATCACCTCGGCCGCACCCACGTGCTGACCCCGGCCTCCGAGCCGCGCGGGAGCGCCCCGGCCGAGCTGTGGACCGTCGACGGCACCGCGGCCACCGTCGGCGTCATCGCCTCGGTCACCCGGCCCTTCTGCGGGGACTGCGACCGCGTGCGGCTCACCGCCGACGGTCAGGTGCGCACCTGCCTGTTCGCGCGGGAGGAGTCCGACCTGCGCGGCGCGCTGCGCGCCGGTGCCTCCGACGAGGAGCTCGCCGAGCGCTGGGTCACGGCGATGCGCGGCAAGGCAGCCGGTCACGGCATCGACGACCCCACCTTCCTCCAGCCCGCCCGACCGATGTCGGCCATCGGCGGCTGAGGCCTCAGGACGCTCCGCGCCCCGGCAGGGTGACCGTCGACCAGCTCCGACCCCCGTCGGTGCTGACGACCAGACGCTCGTCGCCGAGCCGTCCACCCGGCGCGTCGAGGCCGTAGAGCCGGTCGCCGTGGACCTCGAGCCTGATCGCGCGCACCGGTCCGGTGCGGCGCGCCGCGCCTGCTCCGCGCTGGGTGAGGAGCGGGCCGGAGCCGGTCGACACCGCGGCGGTGCCGTCGGGCAGCAGGGCCGCGTCGAGGGCGGTGTCGACCCGCACGGCGGAGCCGACCCGACGCCAGGTGCGCCCTCCGTCGTCCGATCGGGTCAGGCCCACCAGGGGCGTGGAGTCGACGCCGTCGGGGGCGGTGCCGCCGAGGGCGAGGACGACGCGGGTGCCGTCGACCGCGAGCTGGTCCACGGAGGCGGCGCCGGCCAGCCGTCCGGAGGTCCAGCGACCGTCGGCCCAGCGGGCCCAGCGCGCGTGCTGGTCGGTGTCGCCCACGACGAGCAGGGCGCCGTCGTCGAGCACGCGTGCCCCGGTGGCGTGACGCAGCGGGACGCCGGCGACGGGGTGCAGGACGGAGTCGCGCAGGAGGCTCACCCGTCCGCCGAGGACGGCGGCGACGTCCCCTGCCCGGGGTGTAATCGCGGGGCCCGACGTCGTCGGACGGATCGAGGCGTCGTGGCCGACGACCGCGGGGGACCGGCCGCCGGACTCCGCGACCAGCCAGCCCGTCGGCAGGGCGGCGACGACCACGGGCTCGCGCAGGTCGGCCGTGGCGGCCGCCGCCTCGGCGCCGTCGGCTCGGACGGCGACGGCCTCGCGCGGATGCGCGGAGAAGCCGTCGGTCCACAGCGCCAGGGTCGCGCCCGCGCCGTCGATCGACAGGCCGGTGACATGGGCGTCCCGAGCCCTCAGGACGGCCGACGCCTCACCCGCCGGGCTCGAGGAGGTCGAGGTGGCGGCGCGGGTCGCGCGGACGTCGGGAGTCGCTCCGGTCGAGGCGGAGCAGCCGGAGAGCCCGGCGCCGACGGCGGTGCCGAGCGTGGCGAGGAGGGCCAGGGAGGACAGGGCGGAGCGCGCTCTCATGCCCCTGGGACGCGCACCGGCCAGGTCCGGTTGTGTCGCGGCGCTCAGGCGCGCGTCAGGCCCGCGGCACGAGGTCGGCGTCGACGACGTCGCGCAGGAAGCCCTTCGACCCCAGGAACGACGACAGCGACGCGCGATGCTCCTCGCAGGCCAGCCACGTCTTGCGACGCTCGGGCGTGTGCACCTTCGGGTTGTTCCACAGCAGCCCCCAGCGGGCGGCGTCGGCGCATCCCTTGGCCGAGCAGACGTCGGGCCCCGTGGCGGAGGGCTCCGGCGTGTCGGCCCGGGCCGTCACCGACCCAGCTCGCGGTGGTCGATGGTGCGTCGCAGCTCGAAGGAGTCGGTGCGGGTGGTGGAGACGTTCGCCAGCACGACGGCGATGTAGGGGAGGATGATCGCGCCGGCGATGAGGATCGGCCAGAGCCAGCCGATGCCGGCCAGCCCCGCGATCACCGCCCCGACGAAGCACAGGGAGCGCAGGGTCATCGAGAGCAGGTAGCGCTTCTGCCGCGTCGCGATGTCGTCGCTGCGGTTGCGCCCGACCGTGGTGATGCGGATCGATTCGGCTGGGGTCGTTCGAGTCTTGGCCACGTATCCCAGGGTACGTGCGGGCTATAGGCTCCCCCCGATCCTGACTCACTCCTCGAAAGGGCCTTCGATGTCCAACCGCACCTACCGCGTCACCGAGATCGTCGGCACCTCGCCCGAGGGCATCGAGGAGGCGATCCGCAACGGCGTCGAGCGCGCCGCCCGCACCCTGCGTCACCTCGACTGGTTCGAGGTCACCCAGGTGCGCGGCCAGATCAAGGACGGCGGCGTCGAGCACTTCCAGGTCGGCATGAAGGTCGGCTTCCGCCTCGAGGACGACTGACCGACGACGGACCGGCGACGGAGCACCGCAAAGCGCCCCTCAGCAGACCGCGCCAC
>NZ_JBUZJI010000011.1:101573-112142 GCF_055282735.1 Nocardioides sp. B129/18
GGCGTGGCGCGGCTCGCTTAGGCGTACCTATCGGTAATCACTACGGTCGGGACGCGTGAGCCCGCAGACCCCGTCCCCGTCCGCCGAGCCCCGCTCCGTCCTGGTCACGGGAGGCAATCGCGGCATCGGTCGCGCGATCGCAGAGGCCTTCCTCGCCCAGGGCGACAAGGTCGCCGTCACGACCCGCAACGGCGGCGCGCCCGAGGGGGCCCTCGACGTCCGGTGCGACATCACCGACCCCGCGGCCGTCGACGCCGCCTTCGCCGAGGTCGAGGCCGCGCACGGTCCGGTCGAGGTGCTGGTGGCCAACGCCGGCATCACCTCCGACACGCTGCTGCTGCGGATGTCGGAGGAGGACTGGTCGAGCGTCATCGACACCAACCTCACCGGGTCCTACCGCCTCACCAAGCGCGCCGCGAAGGGCATGCTGCGCCTCAAGCGCGGCCGGATCATCCTCGTCTCCAGCGTCGTCGGGCTGCTCGGCTCGGCCGGCCAGGTCAACTACGCCGCCTCCAAGGCCGGCCTCGTCGGCCTGGCCCGCTCGGTGGCCCGCGAGCTCGGCTCGCGCGGCATCACCGCCAACGTCGTCGCGCCCGGCTTCGTCGAGACCGACATGACCGCCGTGCTCACCGACGCCCAGCGTGAGCAGATCAAGGCCTCCGTCCCGCTGCAGCGCTACGCCAGCCCCGACGAGATCGCCTCCGCCGTCACCTGGCTCGCCGGACCCGGCGGCGCCTACGTCACCGGCGCGGTCATCCCCGTCGACGGCGGCCTCGGCATGGGCCACTGAGCCCCGAGCCCATCCCGGCACCACCCCCACGCACCCGCACCCCACAGACCAGGAGCACGTCACCATGGGAATCCTCGAGGGCAAGCGCATCCTCGTCGCCGGCGTCACGATGGACTCCTCCATCGGGTTCGCCACCGCCAAGGTCGCCCAGGAGCAGGGCGCCACGGTGCTCATCTCCAACTTCGGGCGCGCGCTGGGCATCACCCGCCGCATCGCCAAGCGCCTGCCGGTCGAGCCGCCCGTGCTCGAGCTCGACGTCACCGATCCCGAGCACCTCGAGCGCCTCCCCGAGCTCGTGCGCGAGCATGTCGACGGCCTCGACGGCGTCGTGCACTCCATCGCCTACGGCAACCCCGAGACGCTGCTGGGCGGGAGGTTCCTCGACGGCCCCTGGGACGACGTCGCGCAGGCCGTGCAGGTCTCGGCCTACTCGCTGAAGTCGCTGGCCACGGCCACCCGCCCGCTGATGGGCGAGGGCGGCTCGATCGTCGGCCTCACCTTCGACGCCACCGTCGCCTGGCCGGCCTACGACTGGATGGGCGTGGCGAAGGCCGGCCTGGAGTCCTGCGCGCGCTACCTCGCCCGCGACCTCGGCCCCGAGGGCATCCGGGTCAACCTCGTCTCCGCCGGTCCGCTGCGCACCCTGGCCGCCAAGGCCATCCCCGGGTTCGGCGACCTCGAGGAGCTGTGGAGCACCCGTGCGCCGCTGGGCTGGGACAACACCGACCAGGAGCCCACCGCCAAGGCCGTCTGCGCGCTGCTGAGCGACTTCTTCCCGGCCACCTCGGGCGAGATCGTCCACGTCGACGGCGGCTTCCACGCGATGGGCGCCTGAGGCCGCGACACGCCCGAACGGGTCCCGGTTCGACGCCTCACCACGCGCCTGTCACCATTCCGGCGTGAGCGAGACCGACGACCTGCCCACCGTCCCCGGACGCGCCAAGCCCGCCGTCCGTCGGCGCCTGGTGCTGATGCGTCACGCCAAGGCCGAGCAGGTCGGCTCCTCCGACATGCAGCGCGAGCTCAGCCCGCGGGGCGTCGAGGACGCCGAGGCCGCCGGACGCTGGCTGGCCGAGCAGGGCGTCGAGCCGGACCACGCGCTGGTCTCGGCCGCGGTGCGCACCAGCCAGACCTGGGAGGCCGTCGCCGCGGCGGCCGGCTGGGACGACGACGCCACCTACGACGACGCGCTCTACGACGCCGGCCCGGAGACCGCGCTCGACCTCGTGCGGGAGACCCCGGAGGACGCCCGCACCCTCATGGTCGTCGGCCACAACCCGACGATGGGCTACCTCGCCCAGCTGCTCGACGACGGTGACGGCGACGAGGACGCCTCCTCCGAGCTCGCCACCGGCTATCCCACCAGCGCCGTCACGATCTTCGACTTCGAGGGCGAGTGGAGCGACGTCGAGGAGCAGTGCGCGACGCTCGTCGCCCACCACGTCGCTCGCGGCTGACCCCCGGCCTGAGCGCGGGCCCGGCCTCGGGCTCGCGAGCAGCGGTCAGGCCAGCGGCGCGAGCGGTGGTGCCGGCGTGACGATGCCGGCCTCGGCGTCGGCGAGCTCGATCTCCTCGCGGGAGATGCCGAGCAGGTACATGATCGTGTCGAGGTAGGGCACGTTGACGGCCGTGTCGGCGGCCTCGCGCACCACCGGGCGCGCGTTGTAGGCGATGCCGAGCCCCGCCGCCTCGAGCATGTCGAGGTCGTTGGCGCCGTCGCCGATCGCGACGGTGGCGGCCTGTGGGACGCCGATCTCGGCCGCGATCTCGCGCAGCGCCCGCGCCTTGCCGGCACGGTCGACGACCTCGCCGACGACCCGCCCGGTGAGCCGGCCGTCGACGATCTCGAGGGTGTTGGCGCGGGCGTAGTGGATGCCGAGCTCGGCGGCCAGCCGGTCGGTGATCTGGCTGAAGCCGCCCGACACGATGGCGAACCGGTAGCCCAGGCGGCGCAGGGTGCGCACCATCGTCCGCGCCCCGGGGTTGACGACGATCCGCTCGTAGACCTCGTCGAGCGCGCTGACGGGCACGCCCTCCAGCAGCGCCACCCGCGAGCGCAGCGACTCCTCGAAGTCGAGCTCGCCGCGCATGGCCCGCTCGGTGACCTCGGCGACCTGCGCCTCGCAGCCGGCGTGGGCGGCGATCATCTCGATGACCTCGCCCTGGATGAGGGTGGAGTCGACGTCCATGACGATGAGCCGCATGCCGCGCCGCAGCAGGTTGGCCGGCTGCACGGCGACGTCCACGCCCTGCCGGGCCGCCTCGACGGCCAGCAGGGTGCGCAGGGCGTCGGGATCGGCGCCGGAGACGTGCAGGTCGATCGCGGTGACGGGGTAGCGCGCCATCCGCTGGATGCGGTCGATGTTGGCGCCGGCGGTGGCGATCTGGGCGGCGATGCCGGCCATCGCCTCGGCGGTCAGCGGCGTCCCGAGCACCGTGACGTGGGCGCGGCCGGCGGGTCGGCGGCCACCGTCGCCGGTGCCGCGATCGATCTCCACGCTCATGCCCAGCCTGTCGGCGGTGGCCTCGACGGCGGCGCCGAGGGCGTCGAGGTCGCCCACCGACGGCGCGGTGACCAGGACGCCGAGCACGAGACGGCCGCGCAGGACGATCTGCTCGAGGTCGACGACCTCGACCCCGGCCTCGGCCAGGGTGGCGAACATCGTCGAGGTGACCCCGGGCCGGTCCTTGCCGGTGAGGGTGATCAGCAGGGTGTCGGGGCGGGGCTGGCTCATCGCGCACGAGGCTATCGCGGAGGGACCCCGCGCAGGCGCCTGGTCGACGGGGATGGACGGGCGCTCAGGCCGGGGGCCAGACCTCGGGCGAGCCCGCGGCGACGAGCGCATGACGGGCCGCCTCGCCGAGGGGGCGCAGGGCGGCGGTGCGCAGGGCGATCTCCGAGGCCGAGAGGGCGCCCCCGTCGTCTTGGAGCGCCAGGTCGACGACCGCCTCCGCGAGCAGCGCCCGCGCGGCCAGGTCGACGCACCGGGGCGGGACCCCGGGCGGTGCGACCAGCGGCGCGCGGTGGCGCAGGTCGATGAGCAGGTCGGCGGCCTCCGGACGCCACCGTGCCACCTCGAGATCGGCGAGGCGGTCGGCGGTCTCGGGCAGCACCCGGCGCAGCGTGCGGTCGGCCTCGCCGACGTCGGGGAGCTGGCGGCGACGCGCGTCGTGCCGCACCCAGGCGGTGGCCGCGCCCACGGTCTCGGGCACCAGCCCGAGGCCGGCCTCCCAGGCGACGACGGCCTCTCCGGCCTCCAGCGCGGCGGCGGTGAAGGCGGGCGGCCCGCCGAGGCCCACCGGATCGCCGTCCACCGGGAAGGCGACGCCCAGCGACGTCGCCCCGGCGGCGCGCAGCCGCCCGAGCCCGAGCGCCAGCGGATGGGAGCCCTCGTCGTCGACGATCGTGTGGGTGGCCTGCTCGCCGATCACCGCGTCGACGGTGTCGTCGGTGCTCACGAGGCCGCGCAGCCAGGCGGTGCCCCACCAGGCCAGCCGCAGCGCCGCGGGCAGGCCGGCGCCGGGCGTCGACGGCTCGTCGGCCGGACGTCGCGAGGGGTCGGGGCGCAGCGGTTCCACGACGTCGGACGGTACGCGTCGGGGCCCAGAGCGGCGGCGCTCGGGCCTCGATAGGGTGGCGGCATGGCCGCCGTGATCGACTTCCAGGACGTCACCATCCGCCGCGGGAAGGCCACGCTCCTCGACCGCGTCACCTGGACGGTCGAGGAGGACGAGCGATGGGTCGTCCTCGGCCCGAACGGCGCCGGCAAGACCACCCTGCTGCAGATCGCCTCCGCTCAGCTGCACCCCACCTCGGGCCGCGCCGGCCTGCTCGAGGAGACCCTCGGCCGCGTCGACGTCTTCGAGCTGCGCCCGCGCATCGGCGTCACCAGCGCCGCCCTCGCCGAGCGCCTGCCGCGTGAGGAGAAGGTGCACGACGTCGTCCTGTCGGCCTCCTACGGCATCCTCGGGCGCTGGCGCGAGCACTACGACGACCTCGACCACGAGCGCGTCACCGCGCTGCTGCGCGAGCTCGGGGTGCTCCACCTGGCCGAGCGCACCTTCGGCACCCTCAGCGAGGGCGAGCGCAAGCGGGTGCAGATCGCCCGCGCGCTGATGACCGACCCCGAGCTGCTCCTGCTCGACGAGCCGGCCGCGGGCCTGGACCTCGGCGGCCGCGAGGACCTCGTCTCGACGCTCTCGATGCTGGCCTACGATCCCGACTCGCCGGCCACCGTGCTCGTCTCCCACCACCTCGAGGAGATCCCGCCGGGCTTCAGCCACGCCCTGCTGCTGCGCGACGGTCGCGTCGTCGACGCCGGTCTGCTCACCGACGTGCTCACCGAGGTCAACCTCGCGGCGACCTTCGGCCTGCCGCTGGTGGTCACCCACAGCGACGACGACCGCTGGTCGGCGCGCCGTCGCACCCGCGTCCGTGGCTGATCGCGAGGTGCGGCGCCCGTGACCGGCCTGGAGTCGCTGGTCGTGCTGCTCGCCGGCGTCGCGGCCGGGATCATCAACAGCGTCGTCGGCTCGGCGACGCTGCTGACCTTCCCGCTGCTGCTCTCCCTGGGCGTCCCGCCGGTGGTCGCGAACGTCTCGAACAACATCGGCCTGGTGCCGGGCTCGGCCTTCGGCGCCCTGGGCTACCGACGCGAGCTCGCCGGCCAGCGCGCCCGACTGCTGCGCTGGGGCGCAGCCGCGGTCGTCGGCTCGCTCGTCGGAGCGGTGCTGCTGCTCGCGCTGCCGCCCGGCGCCTTCGAGGCGGCGGTGCCCGCGCTGGTGCTGCTGGGCGTCGTGCTGGTGATCCTCGGCCCGCCGACCTCGCGCTGGATCACCCGGCGCGGAGGCGGGGGCGTCGACGCCGACGGCGTCGTGACCCCCGAGCCGCGCTGGCTGCTGCCCGCCGTCGGCCTGACCGGCGTCTACGGCGGCTACTTCGGCGCCGCGCAGGGCGTCATGCTCATCGCGGTGCTGGGCCTCGGGTTCACCCAGGACCTCCAGCGCGTCAACGCGGTGAAGAACGCGATCGCGGCCGGCATCAACGGCGTCGCGGGCCTGCTCTTCGCGGTGGTCGCGGACGTCGACTGGCGCATCGTCGTGCTGATGGCGCTCGGCTCGGCCGTGGGCGGACGCCTCGGCGCCTCGATCGGGCGCCGTCTGCCGGCGGTGGTCTTCCGCGGCGTGGTCGTGGCCGTGGGCCTCATCGCGTTCGTCGCGATCCTCCTCACCTGACCGCGCGATGGTGGGGACGGGGCGGACGCCGAGGCGCCCGCCCCGCTCGTCAGCGGGCCTTCGCCGCCTGCTTGGTGGCCTGCTTCGTGGCCCGCTTGGTGGCCTTCGCCGCCGTCTTCGTCGCGGCCTTGCGGGCTCGGCGGCCCGACGGCTCGGCGACCGGAGCCGGGCTGCTGCCGGTGCGCAGGCCCAGGAGGCCGGCGGCGACGGCGCCGAGCGCCGGACCGAGCAGCGTGGCGCCGGCCCGCTTCGACACCTGGCCCTCCCGCGGGCCGAGGTGACCGGTGACGGCGTCGGCGACGTCGACCCCGACGCCGAGCAGCACCAGGGCCGTGCGGCCCTTGCCGCGGGCCAGGAGCGTCGCGGTGCCGAGGGCGACCTCGCGGGAGCCGAAGAGCCGGGTCACGTAGGCGACCTCGGGCTGGGAGGAGGGCGTGAGCCCGAAGGCGACGGCCGCGGTGGACGGGCGGGCGAGGGAGAGCGCGCCGATGGCGATGCGCCCCAGTGAGAGTCCGGTCACAGGGTTCATGGCCGGACCCTAGCGGGAGCCACCGGCTCCCGGTGGGCGTCCCGCGCCGGATGCCGGCCGGACGTCTGCCCGGTCGTCTGCCCGGTCGTCTGCCCGGACGTCGGCGCGGAGGAGGGGCTCAGACGCCGTCGCCGACGAGCGGCCGCACGAAGGCGTCGTGCCAGCGTCCGATCTGCTGGTAGACGGCCGCCCGCACCGGAGGACGGGAGAGGACGACGTCGTGCATGGCGCCGGGCACCGCCACGTAGGTGACGTGGCGGCTCAGCGCCGTCGACCAGCGACGGATCTGCTCGACGTCGAGGACGACGTCGGTGCTGCGGACGTCCTCGCCCATGAGGTCGGGGTCGCTGCTGCGGTCGCTGGAGAGCACGAGCACCGGGACGCCGACGTCGATGCCGCGGTGCAGCCGGGCGTGGGCGCGGCGCACGGCGCGCAGCCACCCGGCGTGGACCGGGAAGGAGGTCAGCGGCTTCCAGTCGAGGTCGAACTCCCACTCGCCCTCGTGGTCGCGGTGCAGGGCGGCGGAGTAGAGGCCGGAGACCTTGCGCGGGATGACGCGCAGCGGCTGGGCGGCGCCGAGTCGGTCGATGGCAGCAGTGCCGACGGTGCGCAGCAGCACGCTGCCGCGCAGATCGAGCCAGGGGGAGTTGAGCACGAGGCCGGCCAGCTCGCCGGGCTGGCGCTCCTCGCACCACAGCGGCAGCGTCAGGCCGCCGGTGGAGTGCCCGGATCCGACGACGTGACGGTGGCCGTCGCGCCGCACGATGAGGTCCCAGGCGGCGTCGAGCTCGGCGTGGTGCTCGGAGAGGTCGGCGACGAAGTTCGGCGTCTGCCCCGGCCGCAGCGAGCGGCCGTACTTGCGCAGGTCGAGGGCGTAGACGTCGTAGCCGCGCTCGGCCCACCAGTCGCCGTACTCGGCCTGGAAGAAGTAGTCGGCGAAGCCGTGGACGTGGAGGACCGCACGGTCGGTCGGGCCGCCGACGGCAGGGCGATGGACCAGCGTGGCGACCACCGGCCCCTCGAAGTCGTCCTCGAGCTCGAGGGTCTCGGCGGTCCACGGCTCGCCGAGGACGTCGACGCGGCGCTCGTTCATGGCGCTCATCCTGGCAGGCGCCGGCCGTGCGCGAGGTCGAGCGCCGCCTCGGGGCGGTTCGTCGTGACCATCCAGGCGCGCCCCGGCGCGAGCCAGCGGCGCAGGCCGCGCGGGGAGTCGACGGTCCACACCAGGAGCGGGACGCCGTGGCGCCGCGCCCAGCGTCCGACGCCGAGGGTCGCGATCGACCAGTGCGCGACGGCGACGTCGGCCCCGCACGCGGCCATCCGCGCCGCCGGTCGCAGCTCCGAGCGACGCCGCGCGAGGCGCCGGCGCCAGGGCAGGTGGGCGACGCTGCCGCCGAGCGAGAGCCCGATCCGCAGGTCCAGGCCCTCGGCGTCGGCCCAGTCGCGCACGGCGCGGATGACGGCGTCGCGGCCGGTGGTGACGACGATCCGCTCGACCCCGAGCGCGGCCACGGTGCGCGCGACGGCGTCGATCTCGAGCCGATGGCCGGGGCTGGAGAGCTTGAGGTCGAGGTGGGCGCCGGCCCGGCCCGCGAGGGCGGCGAGCACGGCGTCGAGGTCGAGGTCGGCGGCCTCCCCGGGATCGTGGGCGACGACGACCGCGCCGTCCTCGCGCCGCAGGTCGAACTCGACGTAGGCGACGCCGAGGTCGAGCGCGTGCTCGAGGCGGGTCCGGGTGTTGCAGCGGTGCGCGCTCACCAGCGCGCGCGCCGCCGGGCGGCTCAGGCGAGCCTCCGGGGCACGACGACGAGCAGACCCACGGCGAGGAGTCCGACGACGCCGCCCCCCGCCAGCGCCGCACCCCGGCCGACGACGACGTCGCACACCAGCGTCGCGATCCCGACGACCAGGACGGTGAGCGAGGCCAGCGCCGCGTCGAGCGCCCGGCGTGCCACGCGGACGACGTCGGGCTTGTGGTGACGGCCGGAGAGCCGTCGGTGCACCGCGATCGGCGTCAGCACGGCCAGGGTCGTGAGCAGGGCGGCTGCGAGCAGCAGGAGGTAGACCCCGCGCTGGAAGCGGTCGAGGTCGTCGAAGACCGGCTGGAAGGGCAGCGTCACCAGGATGCCGGCCAGCAGCTGCGCACCGGTCTGGGTGACCCGCAGCTCCTGGAGGAGGTCCTCGAACTGCCGGTCGAGGTGGGAGGGCTCGCCGGCGGGCGCCTGATCGGCGCTCGGGAGGAGGTCGTCGGGCACGGGGCCAGTCTGGCATCCACGACCGGTTGTGCGGAGTGCCCACGAGGGTGCCTGCGCCCCACCTATGCTCACCGCCATGGGAGGGCCGAACACCGTGCGGGGGATGCCGCGCGCGCTCGCGGCCTCCTGGCGCACCGGCACGCGCCGGAGCCAGACGATGGTGATGGCGCTGATGCTCGCAGGCGTCACCGCCTGCTTCGCGATCTCCATCCCCTTCTACTCGGTGCTGCCGGTCAGCACGTACTTCGTGTGGCTGCTGATCGGCATGCTCCTGCTGCGCTACCGGCCGCTGACCGTCCTCACCGTCTACACGACCGTCGGGGCCATCGCCATCGGCATCCTCGACGGCCTGGGCGACGGCAGCTTCGGCAGCGCGCGCCTCTCGGGGATGCTCGCACTCCTCCTCTCAGGGGCCCTGGTGCTCGTCCACGCCCGCTCCCAGCGCACGGGGCTCCCGACGTCGCTGGGGGAGTCGATGCTGGCCGATCTGCGCACCCGGCTGCGCGACCAGGGGGTCATCCCGCCGCTGCCCGCCCCGTGGCACGCGCAGTCGGCGATGATCGCCGCCCACGACGTCGCCTACGCCGGCGACTTCATGACCTGCGCGCTCGACGCCGACGGCGAGGTGCTCGAGGTGATCCTCGTCGACGTCGTCGGCAAGGGCGTCGCCGCCGGCGCGGACTCCCTGCAGCTCGCCGGTGCGATGGGCGGCCTCGTCGGCGCCCTGCCGCCGCAGCGCCTGATGAACGCCGCCAACGACTTCCTCCTGCGTCTGCCGGGCGTGGAGTCCTTCGCCACGGCGGCCTACGTCCGCCTCGAGCTCTCGACCGGCCGCTTCCTCATCCTCAGCGCGGGGCATCCGCCGGCGCTGCGCTGGAGCGCGGCCTCGTCCCACTGGGACGTCGACGGCGCCCGCGGCCTGGCGCTCGGGATCCAGCCCGAGCCAGACCTCGAGGTCAGCGAGGGCGTGCTCGAGCCCGGCGACGCGCTGCTCTTCTACACCGACGGCGTCGTCGAGAGCCGCGGCGGCGACATCGAGGACGGCATCGACTGGCTGCGCGACGTCGCGCGTCAGGCCGTCCGGCTCGGCTTCGCCGGTGCCGCGCGCCGGATCATCGCGCGCGTGCCGCACGGCGACGACGACCGCGCCGTGCTCATCATCGGCCGCTGAGCCGCGGGCGCCTCCACGATCGTCCCCGCCGCGACGGTGACGGAGATCGCCCCGCGCGTCCCGGTTGCTGGGCCCGGGTCCGGGGCGGGGGATCGCGAGCCACGATGATGATGCCCGTGAGTCATCTCGTGGAGTCCGACGCCGACCTGCAGCCCTACCTGGTCGGGCTGCGCCTGCGGGGTCGCCGCGTCCTCGTCGCCGGGGGCGGAGGCGTGGCCCAGCGTCGCGTGCCCCAGCTCCTCGCCGCCGGCGCCGACGTCGTGCTGGTGAGCCCCGAGGTGACCCCCGCGCTCGAGGGTCTCGCCGGCGAGCTCACCTGGCACCGGCGCGGGTATGACGACGCCGACCTCGACGGCGCCTGGTACGCCATCGCCGCCACCGACGACGCCGCGGTCAACGCCCGCATCGCCGCGCGCGCCGAGGAGCAGCGCATCTTCTGCGTCCGCGCCGACGACGCCAGCGACGCCACCGCCTGGACCCCGGCCACCGGACGCCACGCCGGCGTCAGCGTCGCCGTGCTGGCCAATCGCGAGCCCCGCCTCTCCGCCGCGGTGCGCGACGACCTGCTCGAGGCCCTGCAGCTCGACAC
>NZ_JBUZJI010000012.1:0-2928 GCF_055282735.1 Nocardioides sp. B129/18
CCATGAGAGAGATCCTTCCAACGAATCAACTCTCCGGACATCCCGGGGCGGTTCAACACGACTCGCAGATCCCAGCCGTTCAGCCACGTCTATCGAATCACCAGGCCAAGCCGAGCCGGTCCAACCGGTCACCACGAACTCGCCGGGGCCCGCCCGTCTGTTGCAGCAGACGATGCACACCCAGATGAGAACCGTGAACGACCACGCACCGCTCTGGCTAACGCGACCCGGCCGACCGGCCGGCCGGCCGGCACGAAAACACGCTCGAAGCCGGCCAACGCAGAGAAGGCACCCGACCACTTCGCGCATCAGCAATCCGGGCAGCTACAGACGGGGCATCCCGAACATCGGATCTGATGACTCATCCGGCATCACCAACACACGTCGCGGACAAGACACCACGCCGCAAGGTCCACCCATCACAAGCACACACCGACGACCGTCGACCACCAGCACACCCGAACTCCAGGAGTAACCCGAGCCAAACCTGCAGCAGCCACCAGGCCACTGCAGGTTCCTCCCAGGGTTGCTCCTATCGTTTCTCCTACAGTTCCTTCCATCCCCCGGGCCCTTAGCTCAGTTGGTAGAGCACCGGACTTTTAATCCGAGTGTCGTCGGTTCGAGCCCGACAGGGCCTACCGATCCCCCGCCGCGAGGGGCGCTCAGCCGAAGACCGGCGGGCGCTTCTCAAGAAACGCGGTGACGCCCTCGCGGCCGTCGGCGCTGCCGGCGCGCTCGCGGATGGCGAGGGCCTCGGCGCGCAGGCGCGACTCGGGGGCGTCCTCGACGGCGGCGCGCAGGAGGCGCTTGGTGACGGCGAAGGAGCCGGCGGCGCCGGCGGCCAGGGACGTCGCGATCTCGTCGACGGTGGCGGCCAGCTCGTCGGCGGGGACGACGCGGGCCACCAGGCCGGCGGCGTGGGCCTCCTCGGCGGAGAGGACGTCGTTGAGCAGCGCGAGGCGCAGGGTGCGGTGCAGGCCGAGGGTGTGGGTGAGCAGCGAGGTGCCGCCGTCCACCGAGAGGCCGATCTTGGTGTAGCCGAGGGTGAAGCGGGCGGTGTCGGCGGCGATGACGACGTCGGCGGCCGCCGCGAGCGGGAAGCCGGCGCCGGCGGCCATGCCCTGCACCACCGAGACGACGACGGCGTCGGCGCGGATCAGCTCGGAGACGACCCGGTGCAGGCTGTCGGCGAGGTCGTCGATGTAGGCGGCCATGTCGGGGGCGGTGCCGAAGGAGCCGAGGTCACCGCCGACGCTGAAGAAGCGCCCGGTGCTGGCCAGCACGATGACGCGGGCGCCGTCGGCCTCGGCGCGACGCACGGCGTCGAAGAGCGCGGCCACCGAGCCGGTGTGGACGGGGTTGCCACGGTCGGCGTCGTCGAGGGTGATGCGGGCGACGCCGTCGGCGAAGGCGTAGGACACGGGCGCGGGGGCGGCGTCGGGGGTGCTCACGGGCCTCACGATAGGCAGCCCCGGCGGATGACGGGACGACGTCCGGTGCGTGGCAGGCTGGCTCGGTGACGACCGTGGAGCAGCGCCAGGAGACCACCTCCCTGCTCTCCTCGCGCTACCTCGCCACGACCCTTGGCGCGGTGAGCCTGGTGTTCCTGGCGGCGTTCGAGTCGCTCGCGGTCACCACCGTGATGGCCACCGTCACCACCGACCTCGACGCCCGCTCGTGGTACTCCGTGGCGTTCTCGATCGCCCTGGCCTCCAGCGTCATCGGCTCGGTGGTGGGCGGCCTGGCCGCCGACCGGCGCGGCGCCGGGACGCCGCTGCTGCTCGCCGTCACCGTGTTCGGCGCCGGGCTGCTGCTCGCCGGGCTGGCGCCGTCGATCGGGGTCTTCATCGCCGCCCGCTTCCTGCAGGGCGTGGGCGGCGGCGCGCTGACGGTGACGCTGTATGTGCTGGTGGCCGAGGTGTTCGACCCCGTCGACCGACCGCGCGTCTTCGGCGCGTTCGCGGCGGCGTGGGTGCTGCCGGCGCTGATCGGTCCGCTGCTGGCCGGCGCGATCGCCGACACGGTCGGCTGGCGGTGGGTCTTCCTCGGCGTCATCGCGCTCGCCGGCGGCGCCACGGCGCTGCTGGTGCCGGCGCTGCGCACCCACGGGCGTCGCGCGGAGATCGGGGCCCGGGACGCCGACGGCGGACGTCGCCTGGCGCTGGCGGTCGTCGTCGCGCTCGCGGTGGTGAGCGTCGACCTCGGCGGGCAGGCGGAGTCGCTGCTCGGCGCCGCGCTGGCCGGCGTCGGGGTGGTGGTGACGCTCGCGGCCGTGCGTCCGCTGCTGCCGCCCGGCACGCTGCTGGCCCGGCGCGGACTGCCCGCCGTCATCGCGATGCGCGGGCTGCTGGCCGCGGGGTTCTTCCTCGCCGAGATCTACGTGCCCTACCTGCTGCAGGAGCGCTACGACGCGCAGCCGTGGCTGGCCGGGCTCGGGCTGACCGTCGGCACGATCGGCTGGGCGGTGGCCTCCCAGGTGCAGGGACGCCTGGGCGTGCGGCTGCCCGACGTCGTCGCGTTCCGGGTGGGCACCGCGCTGGTGCTCGCCGGCGTCGCCGGACAGCTCGCCATCGCCCTGACCCACGCTCCGGCGTGGGTGGTGCCGCTGCTGTGGATCCTCGGCGGCGCGGGCATGGGCCTGGCCTACCCGCGGGTCTCGACGGCCGTGCTCGGCGCGTCGGCCGGCGACGAGCGCGGCCGCAACAGCGGCGCCGCGGCGATGGCCGACACCGTGTCGTCGGCCGCCTGGATCGCGCTCGGCGGACTGGCGTTCACCGCCGTCGGCGGAGTCGGCTCGGACGCCTCGTTCCCCGCCGCCTTCGCGCTGGCGACGGTGAGCTGCCTGGGGGCCGTCGTCGTCGCGCGGCGGACGTCGCTGGGGCGCTGACGGCCGGACTTGGCACGCGAACCGTGCGCTTGGCACGGGAC
>NZ_JBUZJI010000012.1:2938-19853 GCF_055282735.1 Nocardioides sp. B129/18
GTGCCAAGCGCACGATTACCCGGTCAGCCGGGTAATCGGGGCCTACCCCTCCCGCTCCAGCAGGAACCAGTAGTGCTGCCCGTCGACGAGCACCCCCTTGCCGTTCATCACCCCGAGGAGCGTGTCGGCGTCAACGGCCTTGAAGTGGTCGAGGACGGGCTGGCCGTCGTAGACCATCGTGGCCGTCACCTCGCCGCGGAACTCCACGGGCCACAGCGACGCCAACCCCTTGCCGAGCGGCTCGTTGGAGAACAACGCGCCGTCGTCGTCGCGGCAGACCAGCGGGTGCGCCTCGCGCACGGAGACGAACCGCTTGCCGTGCCAGCGGGAGGAGACCAGCAGGGCTCCGACGGGGTGGCCGGTGGCGAAGTCCGAGCCGCGCCAGGAGCCGAGGATCTCCTCGGGACGCACGGTCGGCAGCGCGGCCCACAGGGCGTCGAGCTCGGCGGGGTCGACGCGGTCGGCGGCCTGCAGCGCGGCCACCTGCTCGCGTGGGGTCATCGTCCCGTCCACACCGGCGGCCGCTTCTCGGCGAACGCGGTGGCCCCCTCGCGGGCGTCGTCGGAGCCCATCACCGGGCCGACGAGCTCGGCCTGACGCTGCCAGGCCTCCTCGAGGGTCCAGTCGGGGGCGGAGCGGGCGATCTGCTTGGAGACCGCGACGGCCAGCGGGCCGTTCTCGGCGATCCGCGCGGCCAGCGCCAGCGCGCCCTCCAGCGCGCCGCCGGCGTCGGTGAGCCGGTTGACCAGGCCCAGCTCGGCGGCGCGCTCGGCGGTGATGGGGTCGCCGGTGAGCAGCATCTCCAGGGCGATCGCCTGCGGGATGCGCTGCGGCAGCAGGATCGCGGCGCCCGCGGCGGCCACCAGCGCCCGCTTGACCTCCGGGACGCCGAAGCGCGCCTCGCGGGAGGCGACGACGAGGTCACAGGCCAGCGTCAGCTCGAAGCCGCCGGCCACCGCCCAGCCCTCGACGGCCGCGATCAGCGGCTTGCGCGGCGGGGCCTGCGTCAGGCCGCCCAGGCCGCGGTCGCCCACCAGCGGGACGTCACCGGTGAGGAACGCCTTGAGGTCCATGCCGGCCGAGAACGTGCCGCCCGCGCCGGTGAGGACGCCGACGCGCAGCGCGTCGGAGTCCTCCAGCTCGTCGATCGCCGCGGCGATCCCCCGGGCCACCGCGCCGTTGAGCGCGTTCTTCGCCTCGGGGCGGTTGATGGTGATCACCTGGACGCCGTCGCGGGCCTCGACCAGCACGGGCATGTCGTCGCTCATGGGGTCATGCTGGTGGGCTCAGCCCAGGTGCGCCAGACCCTCGACCAGATACGGCCCCACAGCCTCGCCGGCCCGCGCCGCGGCGTCGCTGCCGGCCGAGGCGCCCGCGCGGTGGCGGTGGTCGATGCCAGCCGCGATCACCGCGATCTTGAAGCAGCCCAGCGCCAGGTGGGACTCCCAGTCGACCAGCTCGACGCCGCCGGCCGCCTCGTACGCCGCGGCCAGGGCCGCGACGTCGGGCAGCAGGTCGCTGGTCCAGGCGGTGGGCTCGCCCATCACGAGGTCGAAGTAGGGGTGGCGGTAGACGCTCATCATCGCGACGTCGGCGACGGGATCGCCCAGCGTCGAGAGCTCCCAGTCGACGACGGCCGCCACCTGCGCGGAGGAGTCATCACCCAGGCGCAGCAGGGTGTTGTCGATGCGGTAGTCGCCGTGGACGACGCCGGTGGCGGCCTGCCGCGGCAGGGCGTCGGCGAGCCGCTGGGCCAGGCGGACGGCGTCCTCGCGCACGGCCTCGGGGAAGGCCGCGCCGACGATGTCCCACTGCCCGCTCCACCGCTTGAGCTGGCGGGCGGCGTAGCCGTCGGGACGCCCCAGCTCGCCGAGACCCACCTCCGCCGGCACCACGCGGTGCAGCGCGGCCAGGGTGCTCACCAGCGCCTCGACGGCGGCGTCGCGCTGCGCGGGGTCGAGGCCCTCGAAGTGCTCGCGCGACTGCACCGTGACGCCCTCGACGAAGCCGCACACCGCGAACGGGACGCCGAGCAGCGACTCGTCCTCGCACAGCGCGACGGCCGGGGCCACCGGCACCGGGGACGCGCCGAGACCGGCGACGATGCGCCACTCGCGGGCGACGTCGTGCGCCGAGGGGGTGCGGCCCGCGCGGGGCGGGGTGCGCATCACCCAGGCGGCGCCGGCGGCGTCGCTCAGCCTGTACGTCAGGTTCGAGCGACCGCCCGCGATCAGGCGCGCGCTCAGCGGGCCGGACACCGCGGTGCCGGCGTCGGCGATGACGCCGGCGACGGCGTCGAGGTCGGCCGCGCTCAGCTCGGGCACGGCGGCGACGGCGCTCATCCGCCGTGCTCGGCGGTGATCGCCCTGACCGCGCGCTTGGCGATCGACCAGCGGTGCACCTCCGAGGGGCCGTCGTAGATGCGGAAGGGCCGGATCTCGCGGGCGATGCGGGCGATCGGCAGCTCGGTGGAGACGCCCAGCCCGCCGCACATCTGCTGGGCGCGGTCGGCCACGCGGTGCAGCGCCTCGGCGGCGAAGGTCTTGGCGATCGAGGTCTCCTTCGAGGCACGCCCGCCGTCGTCGAGCACCCGGCAGGCCTCGAGCAGGAGGGCTCGGGTGGCGGCGAGGTCGATCTCGTTGTCGGCGATCAGCTGCTGCATCAGGCCGAGGTCGGAGAGGCGGGAGCCGAACGCCTCGCGGCCCGCGACGTGCGCGACGGCGACCTCGTGGGCGCGACGCGCGGCGCCGGTCCAGCGCATCACGTGGGTCATCCGGGCCGGACCGAGCCGCACCTGGGCGTAGCGGAAGCCCTCGTCGACGCCGCCGAGCACGTCGTCGTCGGGGACGAAGGCGTCGGTGAAGCTCATCTCGCAGTGGCCGCCGAGCATGGAGGTGTCGGTGGTGCCGACGTGACGCACGACCTCGAGCCCCTCGGTGTCGGCGGGCATGAGGAACATCGTGGCGCCGCCGCCCCCGCCGGGCTCCCCGGAGGTGCGCGCCATGGTGATGAAGAACGCCGCGCCGTCGGCACCGGTGATGAACCACTTGCGGCCGTTGACGACCCAGCCGCCGTCGACCTTCGTGGCCCGGGTGAGCAGCATCGACGGGTCCGCGCCGGCGCCCGGGGCGGGCTCGGTCATCGCGAACGCCGAGCGCACCTCGGCGCGGGCCAGCGGCGCCAGGTAGCGCTCGCGCTGGGCGGCGCTGGCGACGTGATCGAGCAGGTGCACGTTGCCCTCGTCGGGCGCGGCGACATGCGTGGCCAGCGGACCGAAGAGCCCGTAGCCGGCCTCCTCGAACACCCCCGCCCGCTCGACCATGCCCAGCCCCAGACCACCGAACTCGACGGGCGCGTGCGGCGCGAGCACCGCGGCGTCGCGGGCGGCGGCCTGCAGACGCGTCCGCAGCTCCTCGCCGCCGGCGGCCTCGACGTCGCCGTCGTGGGCGTCCTCGATCGGCAGCACGACGTCGCGCACGAACGCGGCGGTGCGCTCGCGCAGGGCGGCGACCTCGGCGAGCCGACCGGCGGATGCGGGGGTGGGCTCCGGCCGGGCAGCGGGGGCGGTGGTGGTCATGCGGGCCTCGCGATCGAACGGGGATGACCGAGCGAGCGATCGGTCGGCGCCCAGACTAGCCGCCCGCGGCCCCCGGCACCACGGTCGAGGCGGGCAGCGCCAGGGCCCGGGCGAGGGAGAGCTGACGGCGCACCACCTCGTCGGGCTCCTGCGGGCCGTCCTCGCGGTACCAGGTGGCCACGCCGATCGCGAGCGTCGAGATGGCCCGCGCGACGTCGCCCGGATACGGGGTGGTGAAGGAGCCCTGCGCGACGGCGTCCTCGATGGCGGCCACCACCATCGCCTGCTGGGCGTCGCGCAGACCCACCACCCGCGCGCGGGCCTCGGGCTCGAGGCTGCGCAGCTCCGAGGAGCCGACGAAGGCCTGCGCGCGACGCGCCATGTGGAAGCGCAGCAGCGACTCCACCACGAGGTCGAAGCGCGCCACCGGGTCGTCGCCGGCCTCCGCGAGCGCCGCGCTGCTGCGTCCGAGCAGCTCGGTCATCGTCGCCTCCATGAGGTCGACGAGGATCGCCTGCTTGGAGGGGTGGTGGTGGTAGACGCCCGGCACCGACAGGCCGCTGGCGGCGGCGAGATCGCGCACGGACGTGCCGTGATAGCCGTGCTCGACGAAGGTCTCCAGCGCCGCGGCGAGCACCCGCGAGAGCCGCGGCGGGCCGTAGACGCGCCAGTCCGACCAGTCGTCCCCGGCCGCCCCGGCCGCCCCGTCCGCGGGCGAGGCGGGATCGGCAGCGCGGACGACCTCGGGCTCGGGCATGACGGCGACTGTAGGCCCCCTCGCCGACACCGTGCAGGAGGGCTGGACCGGTCACGGTTTCGACACGACCCGGCCGCAGCCATCGCCGCGGGCACCGGGACGCTGCTTGGATCGGAGCGTGCCGAGCCTGCGTCATCAGTTCCTCGCCGCCGCCGTCCCGCGGGTGCGGCGCTCCCGCGAGCTGGACTCCGAGGAGCGTGAGCGCGAGCGCCTGCTGCGCTGGCAGGCCTCGCTCGACCACGCGCTGCCCACCGGTCTCGTGCCCGGGCTGGGCCGACGCTTCGAGCTCGTCACCGACCACGCCGCCGGGTTCCCCGTCCACACCCTCACCCCGCGCGGGGCGACGCCGGAGCGCACCATCGTGTGGATGCACGGCGGCGGCTTCGTCAGCGGCATCGACGCCTTCCACGTCCGCTACCTCGCGCGGCTGGGCCGCCGGCTGCGGGCGCGCGTCGTCATCCCCGACTACCCGCTGGCACCCGAGTTCACCTGGCGCGACTCCCATGACGCGCACGTCGCCCTCGTCGCCCGCTGGTGCGAGCAGGGCCCGGTGCTGCTGGGCGGCGACTCCGCCGGCGGCAACATCGCGCTGGCCGTCGCCCAGAGCCTGCGCGACGCCGGCCTGCCCACCCCCGAGCAGCTGCTGCTGCTCGCGCCGTGGGTCGACCTCACCACCTCGACGCCGTCGACCACCTGGTTCGCCGCGCGCGACCCCTGGCTGCGGCTGAGCAAGCTGCACGCCTACGCCGACTGGTGGGCCGGCACCCCGGCCGACCTCGACCGTCCCGAGGTCTCCCCCGCCCTCGGCGACCTCAACGGACTCCCGCCGACGCTGCTGCTGTGCGGCACCCGCGACCTCCTGCTGCCCGGCTGCCGCCTGCTGGTCTCCCGCGCCGCCGACGCCGACTGGCGGCTGATCTACCGCGAGGAGCCCGACCTCATCCACGTCTACCCGATCCTCCCGGGCATCCCCGAGGCGCGCCGGGCCTGGGCGCAGACCTCCGCCTTCCTCGACGGGCGTCGCGTCCCGGCCTGACCGCTGACCTGAGGCTGCTCACCCTCCCGCGCACCCCTGGTTCACCTGCTGCTCGCGTCCGCGTCACCCGCGCCTGATCGGGTCGGAGGCATGACCACTCGGACCCCCGCGCGCTCTCGGCGCGCCACCCGGCTGCTCGGCGCCCTGCTCGCCGGCGGCCTTCCCCTGATCGCCCTCACCGTCCCCGCCCAGGCCGACGGCGACGCCGCCGACGCAGCGCGCGGCGGCCGCGGCGAGCACGGCGGCACGCACGCCGTCCAGCAGCTGCGGCGCCCCCTCGTCATCGGCCACCGCGGCGCGTCGGGCTACCGCCCCGAGCACACGCTGGCCTCCTACCGCCTGGCCATCGCGATGGGCGCCGACTTCATCGAGCCCGACCTGGTCGCCACCAAGGACGGCGTGCTCGTCGCGCGTCACGAGAACGAGATCAGCACCACCACCGACGTCGCCGACCACCCCGAGTTCGCCGACCGCAAGACCACCAAGGTCGTCGACGGCGTCTCGGAGACCGGCTGGTTCACCGAGGACTTCACCTACGCCGAGCTGCGCACCCTGCGCGCCAAGGAGCGCCTGCCGCAGGTGCGTCCGGGCAACACCGTCTACGACGGCACGTACGAGATCCCGACCCTGCAGCAGGTCATCGACCTGGCCCGCAGCGAGTCGCGTCGCCTGCACCGCACCATCGCGATCGCCCCGGAGACCAAGCACCCCACCTACTTCGCCTCCATCGGCCTGCCGCTCGAGGGTCGCCTCGTCTCGGTGCTCCAGCGCAACCACCTCGACCAGCGCACCTCCCCCGTCGTCATCCAGAGCTTCGAGGTGGGCAACCTCCAACGCCTGCACCGGATGACCCCCGTGCCGCTGGTGCAGCTCGTCGACGCCGCCGGCGCCCCGTACGACCTCAAGGCCGCGGGCTCCTCGACGACCTACGCCGACCTGATCACCCCCGCCGGCCTGCGCGGCGTCGCCCGCTACGCCACCTGGCTGGCGCCCACCAAGACGCTGATCCTGCCGCGCGACGCCTCCGGCGCCACCGGTACGCCCAGCACCCTGGTGCCCGACGCCCACCGCGCCGGCCTGCGCGTCGTCACCTGGACGCTGCGCGTGGAGAACCAGTTCCTGCCGACGAACTTCCAGCGCGGCACCGACCCCAACGCCCGCGGCGACCTCGCCGGCGAGACCAAGGCCCTGCTCGACGCCGGCGTCGACTCGGTCTTCTCCGACAACCCCGACATCGCCGTCTCGGCCCGCGACGCGTGGGTGCGGGCGCGCTCGGGCCACGGCGGTCACGGCGGCCACGGCGGTCAGCACGGCCACCGCGCGGACGCTCGCGCGCAGGCTGCCCGCTGACGTCCTCGTCCCCGGTCCCGGCCGGCGTCGTCGCCCGCTCCCTGGGCACGGCGCCGGCCGGCTGCGTCCGATCGCTCGGCGCGCCCGTCGGTCAGCCTGCGGACGGCTAGGGTGCTGGCCATGGAGCTGATCCGCCGGCCGATCGCCTACCTGCTCCTCGGCGCCGTCGTGTGGCTCGTGGCCGGCCAGGCCAGCCACTCCGCCGCCGCCGCCGGCCACGTCGGGGCGTACACCGTCGCCGTGCTCATCGCCGCCGCCGGGTTCGTGCTGGCCGCGGTCGCGCTCGGCGTGGTGATCTGGACCGTCGTCCGACCCGGCCGCCGGTAGTCCGTCGTCCACAGGCCGGCGTCGGACTCGGCCTGACTTGGCACGCGAACTGTGCGCTTGGCACGGGACATGTCCCGTGCCAAGCGCACGATTACCCGGCCAGCCGGGTAATTGGGGCACCCGCCATCCACAGGCCCGACGACACCGCCCCAGGAGCGACGCTCACCCCACGCGGTACCGCACGGCGTCGTCGACGAGACCCGCCCGAGCGGCCCGCCCCTGCGCCACCAGCAGGTCGAGGTGGGCCTTGGTCTCCATGGCGGCCATGCCCTGGCTGAAGGGGTCGAGCTCGGTGAAGTCACGCTCGTGACGCGTCCAGCCGAGCTGGCGCGCGACGTCGTAGGAGCTCTGCTCGCCGCCGGCGAGGGCGGCCAGGGAGAGGTCGAGGCGGCGCTCGTGATGGGCGACGAGCTCGTCGACGCGGGCGTGCGAGGACGGCGCCACCGGTCCGTGGGCGGGCAGGATCCGCAGGTCGGGCAGCGAGCGCACCTTGGCCAGCGAGGCCAGGAAGTCGCCCAGCGGCTGCTCGACCGGCGGCACGGTGAAGCCGATGGAGGGCGTGATGGTGGGCAGCACGTGGTCGCCGGCGAAGAGCAGTCCGGCGGCGCGGTCGGCGTAGACGTAGTGGCCCGGCGTGTGGCCGGGGGTGTGGACGGCGTCGAGCGTGCGGGCGCCGACGGCGATCTCGGCGTCGCCCTCCAGCCAGGTGTCGGGGTAGGCCCACATCGCGGGGTCGGGCTCCTCGCGGTCGTCGTCCATGCGCGCCCACATCTCGGCGAGGTCGTGCGCGCCGGCGGTGACGAGCACCCGCGTGAAGGGGTTCTCGGTGAGGTCGTCGACGTGGTTGAGCAGGTGCAGGCCCGGCTCCTCGTCGCGGCCCAGGGCGACGTCGACGCCGAGCTCGGTGCCCAGCACCCGCGCCATCGTGTAGTGGTCGCGGTGGATGTGGGTCACCAGGAACCGGCGGATGTCGCCGAACCCGGAGCCCACCGAGCGCAGGCACCGGTCGAGCAGCTCGCGGGCCTCGGGGATCGCCCAGCCGCCGTCGACGAGCGTGAGGCCGTCGTCGGTGGCGATGACGTAGACGTTGATGGCCTTCAGGCCGTCCATCGGCAGCGGCAGCGGGATGCGCCACAGCCCCGGCTCGACCTCCCAGGCCCCCTCGTCGCTCCAGTGCCGGCCGGAGTCCGGCGAGATCGCGGCGGCGGTGGGGACGCCGGTGGGCGGAGCGCTGTCGGGGATCACGGGCGCGACTCTAGGCCGACGGCGATGCCGGGGCCGGAGCGACGTCCGGAAGGGCGAGGTCGAGGTTGGGCTGCTGGATGCCGCCGTCGATCTCCAGGAGCTTGCCGGTGACGTACTGCCCGGCGCGGCTGGCGAGGTAGAGCACCCCGGCGGCGATGTCCTCGGCCTCCCCGACGCGGCCCAGCGGCGTCTTGGTCTCCATCTGGTCCATCATCTCCGGCACGCCGGCGACGAACTCCAGCGCGGAGGTCATCACCGAGCCGACGTAGATGCCGTTGACGCGGATGCCGGGCGCGAGGTCGGTGGCGGCCAGCCGGGTCCAGTGCGCGAGCGCGGCCTTCGCGACGCCGTAGGCGAGGTAGCCGCGGCCGGCGGCGCGGCCCATCATCGAGGAGATCCCGACGATCGACTTCTGCCCCTCGGGCGCGGCCGCCAGCATCAGCGGGACGGCCGCCCGGCTGAGCGCGTGGGCGGTGGAGACGTTGAAGTGGAACGCCTCCTCGAGGTAGGCGACGTCGGTGTCGAGGAAGGCGTTGGGGATGGTGCCGCCGACGTTGTTGACCACCGTGTCGAGCCGGCCGAACTCCTCGAAGGCCGCGTGGGCCAGGTTCGCGACGGCCTCGGTGTCGGCCAGGTCGGCGGGCACGATCAGCGCCCGGCGTCCGGCCGCCTCGATCGCCTCGGCGACGACGCCGAGCTGGCTGGCGGTGCGCGAGGAGATGACGACGTCGGCCCCGGCCTGCGCGAGCGCCACCGCGGTGGCGGCGCCGATGCCGCGTCCGGCGCCGGTGACCACCGCGACGTGGTCGGTGAGGGAGAAGCGGTCGAGGATGCTCATCGGGCGTCCTTCCGGGTCGTGCCGGTCACCAGGCCGCGGCCGGTGACGAGCGGCAGGTCGAGGGCGGTGACCAGACCCGGCTGCGCGGCGCAGACCGCGGGCAGGGCGTTCACCAGGCGCTGGGCGGTGGTGATCATGCCGCTGACGTTGTGGTCGCCGTGCTCGCCGTGGTGCACGAGGTCGACGGTCATCATCGGCTCGCCGGTGATGCGCACCCGGTAGCAGCCGTCGGTGCCGGCGGGCGGACGCTCCCAGTCGTCGTGGGCGGCGGGGTCGGTGCGGGTGACGTGCTCGAGCACCACGCGCGGGACGCCGTCGACGGCCCCGATGAGCTGGAACCGCACGGCGCCCATCGTCCCGGTGGCGATGTCGCCGGACACGCTGGGAGTGTCGCGCTCGGCCGGGCGTCGCTCGACCTCCTCGATCAGCGGCTCGTCGAGCGTGACGCCCAGGCCCGCGGCGATCTGACGGACGACGCTGCCCCACGCCATCGCGAGGATGCCCGGCTGCCAGAGCATGCCGACCTCCTCCATCGGGCGCCCGAAGCCGAACAGGTCGCCCATGACGACCGGCTGGTAGTAGGTGGAGTAGTCGCAGACCTCCATGACGCGCACCTCGTCGATGCGCTGGGAGAGGCTGGTCATCACCAGCGGCAGCACGTCGTTGGCGAAGCCGGGGTCGATGCCGTTGACGTGCAGCGAGGCGTCGCCGCGGCGTCCGGCGGCCTGGATCCGCTCGATCATGTCCTCGGGCAGGATCCGCTCGGGCCACTGCAGCAGCACCGGCCCGGAGCTGACGACGTTGACGCCGTTCTCGATCATCCAGACCAGGTCCTCGATCGCCTCGAAGGGCCGGTCGTCGGTCATGGCGGTGTGGACGATCGCGTCGGGCCGCAGCGCGAGGAGCGCCTCGCGGTCGGTGGTGGCGCGGATGCCGAGCTCGCGCCCGAGCTCGGCGAGCGTCCCGACGTCCTGCCCGTCCTTGGCGGCGCTGGAGACCCACACCCCCACCAGCTCGAGGTCGGGGTGGGCGTCGACGCCCTTGATGGCGTGCCGTCCGACGGTCCCGGTGGACCAGACGACGACGCGCAGCGGCTTCTCGGGCACGACCAGCGACATGGCCGTAACCTAGAACACGTTCTAGAAATGCGCCAGGGTGTCGGCGTCAGGCGGCATGTAACGCGGAGTCCCGCGCACTTCCCACCGGTCATAACCGGGGGCCAGTGCACGGGACTCCGCGTCACAAGCGCTCGGGGCCGCGCACCGCCAGCACCGGACCGGCGATCGGGCAGTGCGTGCCGGCCTGCGAGTAGATCGTCGGCATGCAGCGGTTGCAGTGGATGCAGACGCCGGCCTCGGCACGGCCGGCCGCCAGGCGGTTGACGAGGTCCGGCTCGCGCAGCACCGCGCGTCCCATCGCGACGAAGTCGAAGCCGAGCTCCATGGCCCGCTCCATCGTCTCGGTGCGGTTGATGCCGCCGAGCAGCATGAGCGGCAGGTCCACGGCCTCGCGGAAGCGCAGCGCGCGCTCGAGGAAGTAGGCCTCCTCGAACGGGTAGGCCTTGAGGAACGAGCGGCCGACGGGAGTGCGCATGCCCATCCGCACCAGCCACGGCATGGACGCGGCGAACTCCTTGACCGGCGCCTCGCCGCGGAAGAGGTACATCGGGTTCATCAGCGAGGAGCCGCCGGAGAGCTGGAGCGCGTCGACGGTGCCGTCGGCCTCGAGCATCCGGGCCAGCTCGACGCCCTCGTCGGTGGTGACGCCGCCCTTGAACCCGTCGGAGGTCGAGACCTTCGCGGTGACGGCCACCTCGTCGCCGACCTCCTCGCGCACCGCCCGCGCCACCTGACGCGCCAGCCGGGTGCGGTTCTCCAGCGACCCGCCCCAGCGGTCCCTGCGGCGATTGAGGCCCGGGGCGAGGAAGGAGGAGATGAGGTAGCTGTGCGCCATGTGCAGCTCGAGCACGTCGAACCCGGCGCGCACGAGCACGCGGGCGCCGTCGACGTAGGCGCGGGTGATGCGCGTGAGGTCGGCCTCGGTGGCCGAGCGGATCATCTGCATCGACAGCGGGCTCGGCATCCGCGAGGCCGCCAGCGCGTGGACGCCGTTCGACCGGCCGTTCGCGACGGGTCCGGCGTGCCCCACCTGGCCGGCGATCTTGGCGCCGGTGGCGTGGACGGCGTCAGCCAGGCGCGCGAGGCCGGGCAGGGTGTCCTCGCCGAGGACGATCACCTCGCGGTGCGTGCGGCCCTCGGGGGCGACGGCGAGGTAGGCCACCGTCGTCAGGCCGATGCCGCCGCGGGCCACGGCGAGGTGGTACTCGATGAGCCGATCGGTCACCTGGCCCTCGGGCGTCGCGCCCTCGAAGGTGGCCGCCTTGACGGTGCGGTTGCGCAGCGCGATCGGGCCGAGGGTGGTGGGCGCGAAGACGTCGGGGGCGGTCACGGCGTCACGATAGCGCCGGAACGAGAACGTGTTCTAGTGATCGAGACGGGCAGGATGTCGCCGTGTCGACATTCCGGCCCAGCCGCCCCGATCCGCTTGTGGCGCGCCTGCGCGCGGCCGGGTGCGTCTTCGCCGAGGAGGAGGCGCGGCTGCTGCGCGCGGCCGACGCACCCGACCTCGAGGCCCTCGTCGTCCGCCGGATCGCAGGCGAGCCGCTGGAGACGGTCCTCGGCTGGGCCGAGCTCGACGGGCTGCGGATCCCGGCCGCACCGGGCGCGTTCGTGCCGCGCCAGCGCTCGCTGCTGCTCGTCGAGCTCGCGGCCGCACGGGCTGTGCCGGGCGACGTCGTCCTCGACCTGTGCTGCGGCACCGGGGCGCTCGGCGCCGCGGTGGCCCGACGCGTTCCCGGCGTCGAGCTGTGGTCGGCCGACCTCGACCCCGTCGCCCTGGCCTGCGCCCGCGCCCACCTGCCGCCCGAGCGCGTCCTCGAGGGCGACCTGTGGGACGCCGTCCCGACGCACCTGCGCGGACGCCTGGCCGTCGTCGTCTGCAACGCGCCCTACGTGCCCAGCGACGCCGTCCCGGCGATGCCGCGCGAGGCCCGCGAGCACGAGCACCGACTCGCCCTCGACGGCGGCCCCGACGGCCTGGCGCTCCACCGGCGCATCCTGGCCGACGCGCCCGCGTGGCTGCGTCCGGACGGCGCGGTGGTCACCGAGTGCGCCCCAGCGCAGACCGCCACGCTCCTCGAGATCGTCGCCCGGCACGGGCTCGTCGGCACCGTGCACCGCGACGACGAGCGCGGCGCGTGCGCCGTCAGCATCCGGCGTCCGGCCCCCTGAGCGCGCCCCATCCGCCACACTGGTGCGCGATGAGCCCCACCAGCCAGCGCCGCGACCCCATCCGCGAGGCCCACCGTCAGTGGACCGCGCACGGCTGGGGCGACGCCGCCGACGGCATGGCGATGGTGACCTCGCTGGTGCGCACCACCCAGCTGGCGATGGAGCGCATCGACGCCGTCCTGCGCCCCCTCGACCTCACCTTCGCCCGCTACGAGGTGCTGCAGCTGCTGGCGTTCTCCTCCCGCGGGCAGATGCCGATGATGAAGCTCGGCTCGCTGCTGCAGGTGCACCCCACGTCGGTCACCAGCGCCGTCGACCGCCTCGAGCGGCAGGGCTTCGTCGAGCGGGTGCGCAGCGACGTCGACCGCCGCATCGTCCTGGCCTGCCTCACCGACGCGGGCCGCGCCATCGTCGCCCGCGCCACCGACGGCCTCAACCGCGACGTCTTCGGCTCCCCCGGCCTCGACCACGACCAGATCGCCCGCCTCTCCGGGCTGCTGCGGGAGCTGCGGGCCGCGGGTGGGGACGTCGTCGACTGACGGCCCGGGCGGTTTCCCCGGTCGACCGGGGAAACCCTCGAGTGACAGGCGAAGCATCGCCCACCATCCGCAGGGATCGCCCATCCTGAGCCCCGCGGCACTGGTCCGAACCGGCACGTCCGAGCCCTTCCGCTCCGATGCTTGGACGTCCTACAATCGAATGGTTGGACATCCAACCTTTTGACGCCGACCTTCCCCGGAGCACCCGTGAACGACGCCCCCGCCCTGCACGTCCCCCGCAACCCCGTGCGGCTGGTGACGGCCTCGAGCCTCTTCGACGGCCACGACGCCTCCATCAACATCATGCGGCGGATCTTCCAGAGCCAGGGCTGCGAGGTCATCCACCTGGGCCACAACCGCTCGGTGCAGGAGGTCGTCGACGCCGCGCTTGAGGAGGACGTCCACGGCGTCGCGGTCTCCAGCTACCAGGGCGGCCACGTCGAGTACTTCGAGTACCTCGTCGAGCGGCTGCGCGAGGCCGGCGCCGGGCACGTCAAGGTCGTCGGCGGCGGCGGGGGCGTCATCGTCCCGGCCGAGATCGCACGGCTGCGCGCCAGCGGCGTCACCATCTTCTCCCCCGAGGACGGCCAGCGCCTCGGCCTGGCCGGCATGGTCAACACCGTCGTCCGCGAGTGCGACCACGACCTGTGGGCGCAGGGCCCCGTCGACGCCGAGCAGGTGCTCGCCGGCGACCGCCGCGCCGTCGCCCGCGCCATCACCGGCGCCGAGCTCGGCACCCTGCCGCCGGCCATGCTCGACGCCCTGCGCGCGGCCCGCTCGCACCGTCCCGTCCTCGGCATCACCGGCACCGGCGGCTCGGGCAAGTCCTCCCTCACCGACGAGCTCGTCCGGCGCCTGCGCGTCGACCAGCAGGACAAGCTGCGCGTCGCGGTCATCGCCGTCGACCCCACCCGCCGCAAGGGCGGCGGCGCGCTGCTCGGCGACCGCATCCGCATGAACAGCCTCGACGGCGACCGCGTCCTGTTCCGCTCCCTGGCCACCCGAGGCGCCCACGAGCTGCCCGACCACCTCGACGACGTCCTCACCGTCGTCCGCGCCGCCGGGTTCGACCTCGTCATCGTCGAGACCCCCGGCATCGGCCAGGGCGACGCCGCCATCGTCCCGTTCGTCGACTCCTCCCTCTACGTCATGACGCCGGAGTTCGGCGCCGCCTCGCAGCTGGAGAAGATCGACATGCTCGACTTCGCCGACGTCGTGGCCATCAACAAGTTCGAGCGCCGCGGCGCCGAGGACGCCCTGCGCGACGTCGGCCGCCAGCTGGTGCGCAACCGCGAGGCCTTCGGCTCCCAGCCCTCCGACATGCCGGTCTTCGGCACCTCGGCGGCCACCTTCGACGACGACGGCGTCACCGCGCTCTACCAGCACCTGCGCGACCTGCTCGTCGAGAAGGGCCTCCCGGCCGCCGAGGGCACCTTGGCGCCGGTGGCCCACAAGACCTCCACCCGCATCCGCCAGCTCGTCCCGGCCAGCCGCGTGCGCTACCTCGCGGAGATCTCCGAGACCGTCCGCGGCTACCACGCCCGCACCACCGAGCTGGCCCACGCCGCGCGCCGCGTCCAGCGCCTGGCGGCGGTGGCCTACGAGCTCACCGAGCGCGCCGAGATCGACGCCCTGCTCGCCGACGCCCGCGCCGACCTCCCCCGCGAGATCCGCGACCAGATCGACGGGTGGCCGGCCGTCGTCGAGCAGTACGCCGCCGCCCCGCGGCGCACCTCGCTCTCGGGCAACGAGATCCCGAAGGTGGCGCTGCCGCGCTACGAGGACCACGGCGAGCTCGTCCGGTTCTGGCGCAGCGAGAACCTGCCCGGCCGCTACCCCTTCACCGCCGGCGTCTTCCCGTTCAAGCGCGAGGGCGAGGACCCCGCCCGCATGTTCGCCGGCGAGGGCGACCCCGGCCGCACCAACCGCCGCTTCAAGGTGCTCTCCGAGGGCCAGCCGGCCACCCGGCTCTCCACCGCCTTCGACTCCGTCACCCTCTACGGTCGCGACCCCGACGAGCGTCCCGACGTCTACGGCAAGGTCGGCACCTCGGGCGTCAGCGTCGCCACGTTGCAGGACATGCACGACCTCTACCACGGCTTCGACCTCCTGGCGCCCACCACCAGCGTCTCGATGACCATCAACGGCCCCGCGCCCACCGTCCTGGCGTTCTTCCTCAACACCGTCCTCGACCAGGCGCGCGAGCGCGGCGTCGACCCAGCCGAGGCGCTGCGCACCGTCCGCGGCACCGTGCAGGCCGACATCCTCAAGGAGGACCAGGGCCAGAACACCTGCCTGTTCTCCACCGAGTTCTCGCTGCGCTGCATGGCCGACATCCAGCAGTGGTTCATCGAGCGCGACGTCCGCAACTTCTACTCGGTGAGCATCTCCGGCTATCACATCGCCGAGGCCGGGGCGAACCCCATCAGCCAGCTGGCCTTCACCCTCGCCAACGGCTTCACCTACGTCGAGTCCTACCTCGCGCGCGGCATGGACGTCGACGACTTCGCGCCCAACCTGTCGTTCTTCTTCTCCAACGGCATGGACCCCGAGTACTCCGTCATCGGACGCGTCGCGCGGCGCATCTGGGCGGTGGCGATGAAGGAGCGCTACGGCGCGAACGAGCGCAGCCAGAAGCTGAAGTACCACGTGCAGACCTCCGGCCGCTCCCTGCACGCGCAGGAGATGGACTTCAACGACATCCGCACCACCCTGCAGGCGCTCATCGCGATCTACGACAACGCCAACAGCCTGCACACCAACGCCTACGACGAGGCCGTCACGACCCCCACCGAGGAGTCGGTGCGCCGCGCGCTGGCGATCCAGCTGATCATCAACCGCGAGTGGGGTCTGGCGATGAACGAGAACCCGCTCCAGGGCTCGTTCATCATCGACGAGCTCACCGACCTCGTCGAGGAGGCCGTGCTGCTGGAGTTCGACCGCATCAACGAGCGCGGCGGCGTCCTCGGCGCCATGGAGACCGGCTACCAGCGCGGCCGCATCCAGGACGAGTCGATGCTCTACGAGCACCGCAAGCACGACGGCTCGCTGCCGATCATCGGCGTCAACACCTTCCGCAGCCCGCACGCCGACGACGCCGAGCCGCAGGAGATCGAGCTCGCCCGCGCCACCGAGGCCGAGAAGACCTCCCAGCTCCAGCGCGTCCGCGCCTTCCAGGCCGAGCACGCCGAGGAGGCCCAGCAGGCGCTGGCCCGCCTCAAGGCCGCGGCGACGTCCGGGGAGAACGTCTTCGCCGTGCTCATGGACGCCGCGCGGGTCTGCACGCTGGGCCAGGTCACCGAGGCGTTCTTCGAGGTGGGCGGCGCCTACCGTCGCAACGTGTGAGCGCCTAGGGTCGCCTCTCGTGACCACCACGCACCCCACCTACGACCAGCTCGCCGACCTGCCCGCCTACGCGGAGCAGCCGGTCCCCGTCGCCTTCGAGGACTCCAACGGCCACCTCAACGTGCGCCACTACCTCGGCATCGGCAGCGAGGGCCTCGACGAGTCCCTCGTCGACCTCGGCATCCCGCAGAACTGGCCGCTGGTCGCCGGTCACGCCTGCTTCTCCGCCGAGCACCACGTCTGGTACCTCGCCGAGCTGCGCACCGGCGACCGGATGTCGGTGCGGGTGCGCCTGCTCGGCCGCTCCGAGCGGGCCGCCCACGCGCTGGTCTACATCCTCGACGAGACCCACCAGCGGGTCTCCTGCGTCTTCGAGGAGATCTTCCTCCACATCGACCTCGGCGACCGCCTCACCGCCCCCTGGCCCGGCGACGTCGCCGCCGCCCTCGACGCCCGCATCGCCGAGCACGCCGGCCTCGACTGGGAGCCGGCCACCTCGGGCGTCATCGCCCTGCGCTGAGCGCTCTGTGCGGATGCCCCCGGCGGCATGCCAGTTTCCCCGGATATCCGGGGAAACTGCCCCCGCGTGACGTGTCTCGCAGGTCTCGACG
>NZ_JBUZJI010000012.1:19863-43448 GCF_055282735.1 Nocardioides sp. B129/18
CGCCAGAGAACCTGCGAGACACGTCAGACGGTCGGAGCCTCCCGGCGATAACCCCTCGCCCCGGGGCGCGGCGACCCCTAGCCTCACCCGGGTCCGCCCGCCCACGACCTGCTCGGAGGTCCCCCGTGCGCCCGCTCACCTATCTCGTCGCCTGCAGCCTCGACGGCCACATCGCCCGCAGCGACGGCGACTTCTCGGTCTTCCCCACCGACGGCGAGTCGGTGGCCGCGCACGTGCGCGACCACCCCGACACCATCCCGGCCTTCGCCCACGCCGCGCTGGGCATCGCGCCGACGGGCTCCGAGTTCGACACCGTCGTCATGGGCTGGAACACCTACGCCAGCGGCCTGGCCGTCACCCGCAGCCCCTACCCGCACCTGCGTCAGGTGGTGCTCTCGCGCAGCCGCACCGTCGAGGACGCCGCACCCGGCGTCGAGGTCACCGGCGAGGACCCGCTCGCACTGGTGCGGCGACTCAAGGAGGAGTCGCAGACCGGCGTGTGGCTGTGCGGCGGCGGGACGCTGGCCGGCGCGCTGCTGCCGGCGATCGACGAGCTCGTGCTCAAGGTCAACCCGGTGACGCTCGGCCGGGGCATCCCGCTCTTCGCGGACGCCGCCGACGACGCCGTCCGGTGGCGGCTGAAGTCCTCGGAGGCCTTCGCCGACGGCGTCGTGCGTCAGCGACTCGTCCGCGCCTGAGCCTGCGAGCAGACCGGACTAGCCTGGAGGACGTGCGCGTCGTCAGCCTGGTCCCCTCCATCACCGAGGCGCTGGCCGCGATGCCCGGCGTCGAGCTGGTCGGGGCCACCGACTGGTGCACCCACCCGGCCGACCTCGACGCCCGCGGCGTCACCCGCGTGCGCGGCACGAAGAACCCCGACGTCGCCGCGATCGTCGCGCTCGCCCCCGACCTGGTCGTGGCGAACAAGGAGGAGAACCGCGAGCTCGACGTGCGCCGCCTGCGCGAGCAGGGCGTGCGCGTCGAGGTCACCGACATCGCCACCGTGCCCGACGCGATCGCCGCCTACGAGCACCTCTGCGAGGTGCTGGAGGTCGACGAGCCGCGCTGGCTCGCCGCGGCTCGCGAGCGCTGGTGCGGTCCCCTGCCGGCGGTGACGGCTCGCGTCGCGGTGCCGATCTGGCGCGACCCGTGGATGGTCGTCGGCGGCGACACCTTCACCTCCGACCTGTGCCGACGGCTGGGCTGGGAGAACGTCTTCGCCGACGCCGACCGCTACCCGCGCGTCGAGGTCGCCGAGATCGAGGAGCGACGCCCCGACGTCGTGCTGCTGCCCGACGAGCCCTACGTCTTCACCGCCGACGACGGCCCGGAGGCGCTCGGCGTTCCGACGGCGCTGGTGAGCGGGCGGCTGCTCACCTGGTACGGGCCGTCCCTGCTCGAGGCGGCGTCGCTGGCCGATCAGGTCAGGGGAAGCTGGGATGTGGTCAGGGGAAGCTTCCCCTGACAACGTCCGGCTTCCCCGGATGTCCGGGGAAACTGCCCCTCGCCCAGCGCCTACGCCCGCACCCACACGTCGGTGCTGCGGGTGCGCCCACGGAGCACGACGGCGTCGGCCTCGGCACGCCAGGCTCCCCAGTGGACGCGTTCGGCGTCGTCGGCCAGGGCGAGGGTCTCGCCGGCGGCGGCGATGCCGCCGGGCGCCTGCTTGGCCAGCTCGGTGAGGCGGGCGGCGGCGTTCACGGCGTCGCCGATCACGGTGTACTCCAGGCGGCTGCTGGTGCCGACGTTGCCGGCCACGGTGGCGCCGGTGAAGACGCCGATGCCGGCCTCGACGCCGGGCTGCTCAGCGGCGAGCCGATCGGCCATCGCGCGGGCGGCGCCCAGCGCCGCGGTGGCGTGGCCGGGCAGGTCGACGGGCGCACCGAAGATCGCGAGGACGGCGTCGCCGAGGAACTTGTTGACGATGCCGCCGCGGCGGTCGATCTCCTCCACGACGACGCCGAAGAAGCCGTTGAGCAGCTCGACGACCTCGGCGGGGTCGCGGTCGGCGGCCAGCGTCGTGGAGCCGACGAGGTCGACGAAGAGCACGCTGACCTCGCGGGTCTCCCCACCCAGCCGCACCTCGGACGCCGCGGCGGCGCGGGCGACCTCGTGGCCGACGTGGCGACCGAACAGGTCGCGCAGTCGCTCCCGCTCGCGCAGGCCGGCGGTCATCCGGTTGAAGCCGGCCTGCAGGAGCCCCAGCTCGGTGGCGTCGTAGACGGCGAGGCTCGGCTCGAGATCGCCCCGCTCGACGCGCAGCAGCGCGCGGCGCACCGAGTCGACCGGTCCGACGACGGCGCGCGCGTTGAGGATCGTCACCAGCAGCCCGAAGAGCAGCACGATGCCGCCGAGCACGAGCACCTCGACGGCCAGCCGCGTGGTGCTGACCTCCTCGCCGGAGAGCACGAGGATCGAGGTGATGACCAGGCCGACGATCGGAGCGCCGGTGCCCAGCAGCCAGAACGTCACCATCCGGCCGCCGACGCCGAGGCCGCGCGGACGCCGCCGCACGTCGTCGTCGCGCAGCGCGAGGGCCGAGATGGGCCGCAGGACGAACTCGGTCAGCAGGTAGGCCACCGCGCAGACGACGAGCGCGGCCAGGCCGACGGTGGCGGCGGAGGTGATCATCCGGTCCGGCTGCAGCAGCCCCGCGAGTCCGGTGAACAGGACGACGGCGGCGAACCACAGCCCTCCCTGCATGAGGGTCAGCCGCAGCGGCACCTCCAGGGCGCGACGGCGCTCCTCGGGGTCGGGGGTCTCTCCGCGCTGCACCCAGCGCAGCGTCCGCAGCGACTCGCGGGTGCCGACGACGACGCCCACGACCACCGCCAGGGCGACGTAGACGGGGATCGCGATCGCCAGCGCCAGCTGCATGCCGTCGACGGCCTGCTCGGCGGGCAGCACCCACGCGGTGAGGGCGACGACGATCAGCGCGCCGATGACGTGCGTGGCCACGAGGATGACGGTGAGCAGGCTCTGCACCCGCACCCGCAGCATCCGGGGCGACTGGCCGGCCGGGCCGAGCAGGAAGGATCCGAAGGGCTGCTCGCGCACCGCGTGCTCCTCCCGCTCGTCGTGCCGCGCGACCGGTTCGCGCCGTGCCGCAGTGTGTCATCCGCCGACGAGCCTCGCGGTCCTCCTGCGCGATCCGATCGATCGCCGTACCGTTGCAGTCCATGGGGAACGAGGAGGGCGGGCCCCGGGAGGACGGCTCGGACACCGAGCTCTTCGACCGCTGGCTCCAGCATCGCGAGCGCACCGCCGACGACGTCGAGCGGCCGCGCACCTTCGGCGTGCCCCGACTCGGGACGCTCCCGCGTCCGGACTCCCCCGTCGCTCCTGCCGACGCCTCGGGCGGCACTCCCGCCGAGGCCGGGGACGCCTCCCGCTCGCTGGCCGCGCGCCTCGCCCGCGCCACGCCGGCCGCGGCTCCTGCGCCGGCCCCCACCGCGTCCGAGCCCGCCCCCGCCCCCGCTGAGTGGGAGCCGGTGCTCATGCCGTCCGCGCGCAAGCGCGCCGAGGAGGCCGAGCGCGGACGACGCCGTGGCCGCCGGCGCGCCGAGCCCGAGGTCGCCGTCGAGCCCGAGGTCGCCGTCGAGCCCGAGCGCGAGTCCGAGCCCGCCGTCGAACCCGAGCCCAAGGCGATCGTCGCACCGACGGCCGTCGAGCCCGCGCCCGTCGTCGAGCCCGAGCCCGCACCGGTCGCCGAGCCCGCACCGGTGGTCGAGCCCGTCGAGACCCCCGCACCGTCCCGCCGCGCCTCCCGCGCGCGCCGTCAGCCCGCCCAGCCCACGCCCGTCGCCGAGCCCGCACCGGTCGCCGAGCCCGCACCGGTCGCCGAGCCCGCACCGGTCGTCGAGCCCGCACCGGTCGTCGAGCCCGTCGAGACCCCCGCACCATCGCGCCGGCGCCCCCGTCCGACTCCGGCTCCCGCACCGGCGGCCGCACCCGTCCCGCGCCGCGCCTGGGAGGGCATCGCGCCGCCCGTCAGCGACGACCCGCCGCCGGCGATCGACTTCGCGCCCCGCACCGGCGCCCGGCGCGTCGCCTCGATCGCCCTGCTGATCTCCCTGGCGGCGACGCTCGCGGCCGGCGCGTACGCCTACGTCGACGGCACGGACGCCAGCGCGCTCGTCACGCTCGTGCTCGCACTGGTCACCGGCGTGGTGTGGGCCGTGCGGGCCGCGTCGCCGGTGGCGCGCCTGAGCCTGCACGGCGGACGCCTGGAGGTGCAGAGCGCACGGGGTCGTCACGTCTTCGAGGTGGCCAGCGCCTACACCGAGATCGAGTCGATCGGCGATCCGGCGAGCCGACGGTGGCGGCTGCTGTTCCACCGCCGCGGCATCGCGCCGTTCGAGATCGACCGCTCGATGGTCGACCCCGAGCAGCTGCTCACCGCGCTGCGGTACTACCGCCCCGAGCTCTGAGCCGACGCCGCCAGCGGCGTCAGGCGAGCTCGATCCAGTAGCGCCGCTTGTCGGCGCGGACGTCCTCGAGGACGCCGCCGTTGCGCTCGATGGTGCGCGCCGAGGCCACGTTGTCGTCGTCGCAGGTGATCAGGACGCGCTCGAGGCCGAGCCCGCGGGCGTGGTCGAGCGACAGCGCGAGCGCCCGGCTCGCGTGACCCTCCCGGCGTCGCGAGGGACGCACGGCGTAGCCGATGTGGCCGCCCTGCTCGAGCAGGAAGTCGTTGAGCTCGTGCCGCAGGGCGAGGTACCCGACGAACTCCTCGGAGCCGTCGGCCCCGTCGCGATCGACGATCCACAGGTAGGTGCAGAGCACGTGACCCTCCTGCTGCGCGGTGTGGACGGCGTCGAGCAGGGACGGCAGGAGCCGCTCGAGGGCGGCACGGGACAGGTCGCCGGTGTCCATCGTCCACAGCCCGGATCCGTCCATGCCGGCCGGATCGCCGAACTCCTCGACGGCAGCGGCCCAGGAGGCGTGGAGGCGGAGGTCGGGTCGGACGAGTGCGGTGGCCATGCGGCATCCGAACACAGCGCAGGGGCGACGTCCCACCGGTTTTCGCAGCCGGCCGCTGGCCGCACTTGGCACGCGAGCTGTCTGCTTGGCACGCGACATTTCGCGTGCCAACCAGACAATTACCCGGCTGACCGGGTCATTGCCGGATAGAACCTGTTCTACTCTCGCCCCATGCGCCGCTACGCCCCCGAAGACCTCACACCCGAGCAGATCGCGGAGGAGCGGGCGCTGTACGGGCCCTTCACCGACGCGGTGCGCGACCTGGTGGACGCGACGATCCGGACGCTGGCCGACGCCGAGGACGTGCGGGCGGCGCAGGCGGAGGTGGAGGCGATCACCGCGCGGCTGCGGGCGCGACAGCTCGATGGGGCGTACGGGGTGCGGATGGACGCCGAGGGCAACGGGCGGGCGTGGGGCAACAGCGTCGTCGGACTGCGCAACCCGCTCGCGCCGCCGTTGGCCGTCCACCAGGACCCCACCGGACGGGCATGGGCCGACTTCCACCTCGGCGCCGCCTACGAGGGGCCGCCGACGCTGGTGCACGGCGGCGTCTCGGCGCTGATCCTCGACCAGATGCTCGGGCAGGCCGCGGGCGCCGGCGGACGGCCGGGGATGACCGCCACCCTCACGCTCACCTACCGCCAGGGGACGCCGCTGGGCGACCTGCGGGCCGAGGCGTGGATCGAGCGCAGCGAGGGCATCAAGACCTGGGCCCGGGGGCACCTCATCGGACCCGACGGCGTCACGGTGGAGGCCGAGGGCCTGTTCATCCTGCCGAAGTGGGCACGCCCCGGGGTGGCGGCCGCCGAGGCCGCGAACCCCGGGGCGCGCCCGTCGTTCTTCGAGTGACCCTCAGAGCAGGGGTCAGACCCGCTCGGAGACCTTCACGCCGCGCTGGTGGGAGTCGGTGAGGCGGGCCTCCTCGGCGGCCTGCGCCTCGAGCTCCTCGCGACGCTCGGACTCGCGGGCGGTGTCGTACTCGCCGGGCGCGGAGACGAGGTCGGACGCGCCGCCCTCGAGCCGGGCCAGCGCGTTGCGGCCGAAGATCTGCTGCTCGGTGGCGGTGCGCTCGGAGCGACCCCGGCCCAGGAAGCTGATCGCCCAGTGCAGGAGCGCCGTGACGCGGTTCTTGAAGCCGGTGATGTAGACGAGGTGCACGCCGAGCCACATCAGCCACGCGACGGTGCCGGTGAGCCGGACGCTGCCGACCATCGCGACCGCGCGGAAGCGGCTGATGATGGCCATCGAGCCCTTGTCGAAGTACTTGAACGGACCCTGGGCCGGCTTGCCCTTGAGGCGGCCGTCGATCTCCTTGGCGGCGTACTTGGCGCCCTGGATGGCGACCTGCGCGACGCCGGGGAGGTTGTCGAGGGCGATCATGTCGCCGACGACGAAGACCTCGGGGTGGCCCGGCAGCGTGAGGTCGGGGTTGACGCCGATGCGGCCGGCGCGGTCGAGCGGCGCGCCGCTCTGCTCGGCGAGCTGGCGGCCCAGCGGGCTGGCCTGCACGCCGGCGGCCCAGATCTTGGTGACGGCCTCGATGCGCTCGGTGCGTCCGTCCTTGTGCTTCATGTCCAGGCCACGCTCGTCGAGGTTGGTGACCATGGCGTTGAGGACCACCTCGACGCCGAGCTTCTCCAGCTCCTTCTTCGCCTTCGCGCCGAGCTTGGCGCCGAAGGGCGGGAGGACCTGCGGGGCGGCGTCGACGAGGACGACGCGGGCGCGCTCGGTGTTGATCTGCCGGAAGTCGCGGCGCAGGGTGCGGTGAGCGAGCTCGGCGATCTGGCCGGCCATCTCGACGCCGGTGGGGCCGGCGCCGACGACGACGAAGGTGAGCAGGTGGTCGACGTCCTCGCCGCGGTTCGCACCGATCTCGGCGAGCTCGAAGGCGCCGAAGATGCGTCCGCGCAGCTCGAGGGCGTCGTCGATGTTCTTCATGCCGGGGGCGTACTCGGCGAAGTGGTCGTTGCCGAAGTAGGACTGGCCCGCGCCGGCGGCGACGATCAGGGAGTCGTAGGGGGTGACGGTCTCGCGACCGAGCACGTGGGAGGTGACCTCCTGGCGCTCGAGGTCGATGTGGCGCACCTCGCCGAGCAGCACCTTCGCGTTCTCCTGGCGGCTGAGCACCTCACGCGTCGGCGGGGCGATCTCGCCCTCGGAGAGGATGCCCGTGGCCACCTGGTAGAGCAGCGGCTGGAACAGGTGGTGCGTCGTCTTCGCGATCATCGTGATCTCGACGTCGGAGCGGCGCAGGGCCTTGGTGCCGAAGAGGCCGCCGAACCCGGAGCCGATCACGACCACGCGGTGCTTCTGAGTGGTCATCGAGTACCGAACCTTCCCTCGGGACGCCTTGAGGCCGGGGGACGTCCCTACGCGGATCCTGCCAGGCTCGACAGGGGAGGATGGCCTCGTTCGTCATTGTCGCGCCTGGCCTTCTTCAGGTCCTAACGCCCCCTCCCCCCGGTCGCATGCCTGTCGTCCACGTCACACCCCGCCGACGCCGACGCCGGAGGGCGTCGGCACGCGTGGCTCGACGCCCCCACGACCCCCGTCGATCACGGATCCCCTCCTCTCGGGGGAGGCCGAAGGTCACATTGCTGCGCCGCGGGCCGGTGGGAACGTTCCAATCGTCGCCGAAACGCTGTGCGGCGACGCGCTCGGACTGCAAAATCTTCAACGACCCGGGTTTTGGGTGCCAGTGGCCCGGGAAAGCCACGACATAGTCACCAAAGACACCTGCCTAGGCAGGCGGGCCGCTCGGAGCCCGGTCGCACCAGCAGACCCGCAGCAGACCCGCAGCAGACCCGCAGCAGACCCGCAGCAGACCCGCAGCAGCCCCACCCACGTCCCCCCGCCCGACCTCATCCTCTCGGCCCGAATCGATGGAGTACCGCCCGTGCCGCTGAACCGGCCAGCCCTCGCGCTGGACGCCGGCCCGCGGGGCGTCCAGGACGCCCGGCGGTGGGTGGTCGACACCTGCCGGGCGATCGGACGCGAGGACCTCGTCGAGTGCGCCGAGCTCGGCGTCTCCGAGCTCGTCACCAACGCGCTGCTCCACGGCCGCGCCCCGATCCAGGTGCGCGTGCGCGGCACCCGGGAGCACCCGCGCGTGGAGATCCGCGACGCCTCGCAGGAGCCGCCGGCCCTGCCGCGTCCCGAGCCCGAGGACGACGACCTCCTGCTCACCTTCGGCCGCGGCCTGGCGATCGTCGCCCGCTGCGCCGACGCCTGGGGCGCCGACGTCGACGCCGACGGCAAGGTCGTCTGGTTCGTCCCCGCGGCGGAGATCCAGGACGGCGACGGCGCCGAGGGCGTCATCACCGGCGTCGAGGAGGCGCTCCACGAGCCGCCGCTCGACCCCGTCTCGGTGCGCCTGGAGGGCGTCCCGCTCGCCCTGCTGCAGGGCCTCACCCACCACTTCGACGAGCTGCGCCGCGAGGTGCGGCTCCTCTCGCTGGCCGCCCGCTCGGTCTACCCCGTCGCCGAGGACCTCGCCGAGGTCTTCCGCAACGTCGACGAGGAGGTGCGCTCCTCGGCGATGCGGCGCCAGTTCGAGTCGGCGATGAGCACCCACGCCGACGCCGTCGACCTCGACCTCGTCATCCCGCGTGGCCTCGTCGGCCCGATCGCACGGCTCATCGACCTGCTCGACCTCGCCGACGAGTTCTGCCGCCAGCAGCGGCTGCTCTCGCTCGCGCGCACGGCCGACCAGCGTCGCTTCCAGCAGTGGTACCTCGGCGAGGTCGTGCGCCAGGCGCAGGGCGGCGCGCCGCAGCGCTGGACCGGCGGCGGCGCGGTCGCCGCCCACCGCAGCGCCGCCAGCTGACGTGGCCCGCTCCCCCGAGTCCGGCCTCGCGCCGCGGGTGGCCGTCGTCGCCCTGGGCGGCGCGATCGGCGCCGCGGGCCGCTGGGCCGCCACGCAGGCGTGGCCGGACGCGCCCACCGACTTCCCGTGGACGACCTTCGCCATCAACGTCTCCGGCAGCCTCGTGCTCGCCGCCCTCCCGGCGCTGGTGGTGCTGCTGGCCGCCCGCGCGCCCGAGCGCCGCCGCGAGCTGGCGACCCTCGCCCTCGGCCCCGGGCTCCTCGGCGGCTGGACGACGTTCTCCGCCTACTCCGAGCAGGCGCGCGCCCTCCTCGACGCCGGTCGTCCCGGCGTCGCGGGCGCCTACCTGGCCGGCACCCTGGCCGCCTGCCTGCTCGCGGTCGTCCTCGGCACCGCCGCGGGCGCCGCCCTCACCACGCGACGGGCCGAGGCGTGACCGCGCTGATGGTCGCGCTGGGCGCGGCGGTCGGCGCACCCCTGCGCTGGCTGATCGGACGTCGCCTCGACGCCGCCGACCGGCCCCTGGGGACGCTGGCGGTCAACGTCGCCGGCTCGTTCGTCCTCGGGCTGCTGGCCGGCCTCGCGATCGACGGCGACGCCCTGGCGCTCCTCGGCACCGGATTCTGCGGCGGCCTGACGACGTACTCGACCTTCGCGGTGCAGTCCCATGGCCTGCTCCGCCGGGCGCCGCTGCGGGGAGCGACCTACGTGCTGGGCACGATCGGCCTCGGGCTGGCGGCCTGCTGGCTGGGCTTCGTCCTCGGCGCCTGAGCCGCCGCGCCCTCCGAGAGCGGCCGGTCAGCCCCAGCCGAGGGCGTGCAGGCGCTCGTCGTCGATGCCGAAGTGGTGGGCCACCTCGTGGACGACGGTGATTCGCACCTCCTCGACCAGCTCCTCCTCCGAGGCGCACATCTCCAGGAGGGGTCCGCGGAAGATGAGGATCCGGTCGGGCAGCTCGGGCAGCCACGAGGAGTCCCGCTCGGTGAGGGCGACGCCGTCGTAGAGGCCGAGGAGATCCTGCGGCTCCTCGGGCGGCGGCCGCTCCTCCACCAGCAGGACGACGTTGCGCACCAGGCGGGCCAGCTCCTCGGGGATCGCGTCGAGCGCGTCGTCGACGAGGGCGTCGAAGCGGACGTCGTCGATCTCCAGGGGCACGCCGCCATGCTGCCAGGCGGCCCTGAGGAGAGGGCTCAAGAAGCAGATCAGCCCCGGACCTGGTGGTCCGGGGCTGATCGTCTGCGACCCCGACGGGACTCGAACCCGCGGCCTCCGCCGTGACAGGGCGGCGCGCTAACCAACTGCGCTACGGGGCCTTGCGAAGCGAGGGAACCATAGCCCAGGTCGGCGCCGGTTCCCAATTCCGCGTCACCGCGGCGCCTCGGGGCGCAGGACCTCGGGCAGGCGCTCGCCCTCACGCAGGTAGACGAGGTCGTCGAGGACGACCGCGGTGGTGGTCGGCACGTCCGCGATCTCGCCCACCCGCACTGGGGACGGGGCGCTCGCGGGCTGGCCGCCGATGTCAGCGCACCCGGGCACGGTGGCCCTCAGGGTGCGCCCGGTGACGGGAAGGTCGCGGCGCGCCTCGCCCGTCCCGACGTAGCGGTGGCCGTCGAGGTCGACGAGCGCCGCGCAGGAGGCCTCGGCGGGTGCGTCCTGACCTGCGAGGCCGCACCCGGACAGCACGACCGCGCACGAGGCGAGGGCAGAGGCCAGGGCAGAGGCGGGGGCCGTCGGCAGCGATCTCATGACGCTGCGACGGGCCAGGACCCGCGGCGGTTCCCGACGACGCCGGGATCGGCACCCCCAACCGGATTCGAACCGGCGCTACCGCCGTGAAAGGGCGGGGTCCTGGGCCGCTAGACGATGGGGGCCGGACTGCGGGGTCAGCATAGGTGCGCTGCGGAACAGGCGGCAAAGCGTCCGTCGGCCCGCGCCGACCCGGATTCGGAGGCCGCGGACCGCCTGCGCTATGGTGTGCCCGCTCGGGCAGGTAGCTCAGTTGGTACGAGCGTCCGCCTGAAAAGTGGAAGGTCGGCGGTTCGACCCCGCCCCTGCCCACGAGCACGCAGGGCTTCCACCTGCGACTCAGAAGGCCCCCGCCTCGGCGGGGGCCTTCGTCCTTCCCCCGCTGCTGGCCCTGCGTGGGCGCGGAGATGAGATCGTGGGCGCATGGAGGCGACCGCGGTCCTGAGCCGGCTGTGCGCCCTGCTCGACGCCCACCGCTGGGACGAGCTCGGCGACCTGCTGGACGAGGACTTCGCGTGCCGCTACGTCCACACCGGCGAGTCCTTCGACCGCGACGGCTGGGTGCGGCTCAACGCCACCTACCCGGACTTCGACGGCCTGACCGTCCACGACCTCGTCGGCGCCGGCGACCGTGCGGCGGCGCGCTGCCACGTCACCGCCGGGGACGGCGACGGCCGGACGCACTTCGAGGTGGCCACCTTCGTCCGCACCCGTGCTGGACGTGTCGTGGAGATGACCGAGGTCTGGACCGACGTCGTCCAGACCCCGCCTCCACATCGAGAGCGCGACGCCGCCGCCCCTGCGGAGGGGTGACGTGCGCCCCTGGGCGGGCGGGTAGGAGGCGGTGGGCCCGAGCGACGGGCCCGGAGAGGAGCGCGTCATGCCCAGCAAGCCCAGCCGAGCCGGGAGGTCCAGCCAGCAGGGCCCCGGCCCGTCGGTGAAGGACGAGGAGACCTACGAGGCGCTGCGACGCGAGGGCGCCAGCAAGGAGAAGGCCGCGCGGATCGCCAACGCCTCGGCGCGCGAGGGCCGTTCGACGGTGGGCCGACGCGGCGGTCGCGCGGGCGACTACGAGGAGTGGACCGTCGAGGACCTGCGCCGCCGGGCCGCCGAGATCGGCGTCGAGGGTCGTTCCTCGATGCGCAAGGCCGAGCTGATCGACGCCCTGCGCACGCACTAGCCCCCGAGCGCTAGCTCCCGAGCACTAGCCCCCGACCCGGCCCGGGGTCGTCGGCAGCAGCGCCGGCACGCTGAGCCGCAGCGTGGCGCCCGGAGGACCGGCGACGACGGCCAGGTCGCCGCCGTGCGCTCGGGCGATCTCGCGGGAGAGGTGCAGGCCCAGCCCGAGGCCGGGACGGGCCGAGCCGAGCCGCTCGAAGGGCTCGAAGATCCGCTCACGGTCCTCGGGCGCCACCCCCGGGCCCGCGTCGACGACGTCGAGGTGGCCGAGGCCATCGGTGCCGCCGACGCGTACCGTGAGCGGGGCGTCGGGGCCGGCGAACTTGCAGGCGTTGGTGAGCAGGTTCTCCGCGACCTGGCCGAGCCGGAAGGCGTCCCCGAGCACCACGACGTCGGCCGCGACCTCCCAGACCACCTCGGCGCGGGGCGGCTGCGCCAGTCCGGCGAGGGCCTCGCGCGCGACCTGCGCGAGCGACACCGGCTCGGTGACGAGATTCAGCTGACCGCGGCCGATGCGGTTGGCGTCGCCCATGGCGCCGACCAGCCGCTCCATGCGTGTGGCACCCGCACGGAGGCGCTGCAGCACCGGCGTCAGGCGGGCGGCGGCCGGCGGGAGCATCTCCAGCGCGAGGTCGGCGGCCAGCACCTGGGCGGCCAGCGGGTTGCGCAGCTCGTGGGCGTAGAGGGACACCAGGTCGATGGCGTCGTCCCCGGGCCGGGAGGGCCAGCCCGACCCGTCCGGCCCCTGCTCGGCGGACGCGCGCACGCCGGCGCTGCGGTCGCGCAGTGGGAACAGGTCGTCGACCAGCGCCGCGAGCCGGCCGATCGCGCCGCCCTTCTCGACGTAGGCGTCCGCTCCGCACCGCAGCGCCGGGGCCGCGGCGTCCTTGCGGGCGTACCCGGAGAGGACGACGATGCGCGTACGCGGACAGGCCGCGCGGATCGCGACGATCGACTCCAGGCCGCCGAGCCGCGGCATCGAGAGGTCGACGACGACCAGCTCGGGCTGCAGTCGGGCCGCTGTCTCGACCGCCTCGACGCCGTCGTCGACCTCCGCGACGACCTCGACGCCGGGCAGCGCGCCGAAGATCGCGCGGATCTGCGAGCGCACCGTGCGGGTGTCGTCGGCCAGCAGGGCGCGGATGACGCCGCGCCAGGGAGCCGGGACGGGGCGCTCGGGGAGCGGGCGCGCCGGACTCGGGGGCGGCGCGACGGCGCCGCCGGCCCGCTCGACCAGACGCCGGGTGAGGGCGATGGCGGCGTCGAGGGCCTCGCCGACCTCGGCGCGGCTCTCGCGCTGGTGGGCGTAGGCGGCGGTGGCGAGCACCTGCAGCATCTCGTCGTGGAGGTCACGCACCAGGGCGGCGTCGTCGACGCGGGCCGGGCGGGGCTCGCTCTCGCGCAGCCAGACCAGGAGGTGGTCGTCGAGGTCGGGCACCACGCCCACCCAGGCGCGCACCGCCACGTCGGCCTCGCCCCGACGCACCACCGCGGGGAAGCCGGCCGCCTCGTCGCCGGTGCGCGCGATCTCGCGGCAGCGCGCCTCGAAGCGGGCGCGGTAGTCGGCGTGCAGCAGGTCGCCCACCGGGGTGGCCACCAGGTCCGTCGCCGCGCACCACAGCAGGCGCGCCGCCCGCGGCCCCGCATGCACGATCCGCAGGTCGGCGTCGAGGAGCAGGCCCGCGTCGGGCGAGACGTCCACCATGTGCTGCAGGGTCGCGGCCGGGGCGAGGGCGAGCTCTCGAGCGATCACCCCGACCCCATCGGCCGGGCGGTCCCGCCCCTGAGCGGCCGGGACGGCGCGGGGTGGCGCTGCACGTCCGCCTCGGGGGAGGATGGGCGGATCGGCGCACGACCGCGCGTCGACTCTCGGGAAGGAACCACGCATGTCCCCTCGGACCCTGCGTGCACGGCGGAGCTCCGCCGTCGCGCTCGCCCTCGCCGCCGGCCTCAGCGCTGCCGCGTTCGCCTCCACCGGCGCCGTCGCCAGCCCCGCGCACGGCCCCGGCCACGGCCCGGCCCAGCCGCCCGCCGGCCCGGTCAGCACCCCGGTGCCGATCGCGACGCCCGACGGCGTCGTCTCCAGCTACCTGCTCAACGCCGCGCACGCCAGCCGTGGCCAGACCTGGCTGCTCGAGCGCGCCGTGCGCCGCGCCGGCGGCGACGTCGTGCAGGCCTGGCCCGAGATCGGCGTGGTCGTCGCGCACAGCGAGAACGGCGACTTCCGCGCCGACGTCCGCCGCGTGGCCGGCCGCACCCTCGGCTCGGTCGGCGCCACCCGCACCGTGCCGGTCGTCGAGAGCACCGCCGCCGCCCGCTCCTCGCGCTCCGCCGAGCGGGTCGCGCGCCCCGGACGCGCCGAGCGCACCACCCCGACGCCGGACCCGCGCGAGTCCGAGCAGTGGGACCTGCAGATGATCAAGGCCGACCGCGCCCACCAGGTCACCGACGGCTCGCGCCGCGTGGTCGTCGGCGTGCTCGACAGCGGCATCGACGCCGACCACCCCGACCTCGCGGCCAACATCGACGTCCGCGACTCCGTCAACTGCACCGACGCCGGCCGTCCCGACACCTCGCCCACCGGCTGGCAGCCCACCACCAGCGACCACGGCACCCACGTGGCCGGCACGATCGCGGCCGCCCGCAACGGCGTCGGCATCGTCGGGGTCGCGCCGGGCGTGCGCCTGGCCTCGGTGAAGGTCGTCGACGACGGCGGCTTCATCTACCCCGAGTACGCCGTCTGCGGCTTCGTCTGGGCCGCCACCCACGGCATGGACGTCACCAACAACAGCTACTACGTCGACCCCTTCCAGTTCTACTGCGAGGACCAGCCCGACCAGCTCGCCGCCAAGGAGGCCGTGCGCCGCGCCGTCGCGTTCGCCACGCGCCGGGGCGTCGTCAGCGCGGCGGCGGCCGGCAACTCCGCCTACGACCTGGCGAACAAGACCACCGACGACTCCAGCCCCGACGACTCCACGCCGATCGAGCGCACCCTCAACCAGGGCTGCCAGGACATCCCCACCGAGCTGCCCGGCGTCGTCACGGTGTCCTCGGTCGAGCGGTTCCCCGCCGACACCCTGAGCAGCCGGCTCTCGTCGTTCAGCAACCGCGGCCTCGGCATCATCGACGTCGCCGCTCCGGGCTCGCGGATCCTCTCCACCGTGGTGGCCGACAACGGCTACGGCCTGAAGTCCGGCACCTCGATGGCCACCCCGCACGTCGCGGGCGTCCTGGCCCTGATGGCCTCGCGGCACCCGAGCTGGAGCCCGGCGCGGATGCTGGCCGAGCTCAAGCGCGAGGCCGACCCGCACGCCTGCGACGCCGCCCTCGCGGGCGCGCCCTGCGTGGGCACCACCGAGGACAACAGCTACTACGGCGCGGGCCTCGTGGACGCCCTCGACGCGGTGCGCTGACGCCCCACCGCCTGCAGCTCCCCGCCTGCGGCGGATCCGGTCGACGCCGGGCGATGAGTCCATCGCCCGGCGTCGGTCTGCTCTGAGACCATCGACCCCCGTCACGCATCCCAGGAGCCCGCCATGCGCACCCTCATCGTCACCGCCTTCATGTCCCTCGACGGCGTCATGGACTCCCCCGGCGGGGAGGCCGGCTACCGCAACAGCGGATGGACGTTCAACGCCGTCGAGCACGACGACGCCGTGTACGAGCTCAAGGGTCGCGAGCAGGAGGAGGCCGAGGCGATGCTGCTCGGCCGCGTCAGCTACGAGGCCTTCGCGCCGGTCTGGCCGACGATGACCGACGTCTTCCCGCGCTACAACCAGATGCCGCGCTACGTCGTCTCCACCACCCTCGAGCACGACGACGAGCGCTGGCCGGCCACCATCCTGCGCTCGGTCGACGACGTCGCGGCGCTCAAGGAGACCGAGGGCGGCCCGATCATCGTCCAGGGCAGCGCGACGCTCGGCGCCGCGCTCGCCGACGCCGGACTCGTCGACCGCTACCACCTGCTCGTCTTCCCGGTGCTGCTCGGCGCCGGCAAGCGGCTGTTCAGCACCGCCGACAAGGACGCCGAGCGCCTGAGCGTCGTGGAGTCGCAGAACCACGGCAACGGCGTCACCCAGCTCGTGCTCGACGTCGTGCGCTGAGCGCGCGGCGCCCCGGCGGTCCGTCACCCGCGGGCCACCCGGGCGCCACCGCCCGGTCATCGGGCTGGCGCAGGTTCGCCCCCATGACCACTCGACTGCGACGCGCCGGGCTCGCCGCCCTCGCGCTCACCGCCCTGACCCTCCCGACGCCGGCCCTCGCCGGCCAGCACGCCGCGAGCCACCCCCGTCACCACGGCTCCACCGACACCATCGCCGTGATCGGCGACGTCCCGTACTCCGCCGCCCAGACCGCGGAGCTGCCGGGCTGGCTGCGCCTCATCGATGCCGCCCGCCCCACCGTCACCGTGCACGTCGGCGACATCAAGACCGGCTCCTCGCCGTGCACCGACGCCCAGCTCGTGCAGGTGCACGACATCCTCGACGCCTCCCGCACGCCGCTGGTCTACTCGCCGGGCGACAACGAGTGGACCGACTGCCACCGCCCGGCCGCCGGCGGCCACGACCCCCTCCAGCGGCTGCAGCGCGTCCGCGAGGTCTTCTTCCCCCAGCCCGGCCGCACCCTCGGCACCCGGTCCGCGCGCGTGGACTCCCAGGCCCACCGGGGCCTGCCGGAGAACGTCCGGTGGAGCCTGCCGGGCCTCGAGCTCGCCGCGCTCCACGTCGTCGGCTCCGACGACGACCTCGCGCCGTGGACCGGCACCACCGGCCCCACGGCCGCGCAGACCGCCGAGCAGGCCGCCCGCTCGCGCGGCTCCCAGGCGCTCGTCGACGAGGCCTTCGACCGCGCCGAGCGACGCCGCGGCTCCGCGGTCGTGCTGTTCTGCCAGGCCGACATGTTCGCCCCGGAGGCCGACCCGGGCGCGGCTCGCGCCTTCGGCCCGCTGGTGCGCCGCATCGCCGCCCGGGCCGCGGACTTCGACGGCGCGGTCTACCTCGTCAACGGCGACACCCACGTGTTCGCCGCCGACCACCCGCTCATCGAGCAGCGCTTCCTCGACCTCTACGGCGCCGACGCCGCGCCGAACCTGACGCGGATCACCGTGCAGGGCGCGGAGACCGCGGCGGAGTACCTCGCGCTGGACCCGCAGCGTCGGCACGGCCGCACGACGCTGACCTGGACGCGGGTGCCGCTGCCCACGTCCTGAGCCGGGCCCGGACGCACCGCACCCTCCCGGAGGCTGCTCCGGGAGGGTGCGGGTGCGGGGGGATCCTCAGCAGTGGCTGGGGGAGCCGGGTGCGCGGACCGCCGGGCGAGGGACGGCGATCCCGCCCGGCGGCCCGCCCCGGACCGCGCAGGGGCGCTCGGTCCAGGTCAGGGCTGGTCGACCTGACGGTCGGGCACCTCGGCCCGGTCGTCGACTCAGTAGTTGGTGAACAGCAGGCGGTTCGGCGAGCCGTTGGCGCCGGTGACCACGCCGGTGGTGGCGTTGGAGGTCAGGGCGCTGGCGACGGTGGCCGGGCTGGCCGAGGGGTTGCCCTGCAGGTAGAGCGCCGCGACGCCCGCGACGTGCGGGGAGGCCATCGAGGTGCCGGAGATGGTGTTGGTGGCGGTGGTGCTGCCGATCCAGGCCGAGGTGATGTTCTGGCCGGGGGCGAAGATGTCGACGCAGGAGCCGTAGTTGGAGAACGAGGCGCGGGCGTCGGTGGAGGTCGTGGCGCCCACGGTGATGGCCGAGGCGGCGCGCGCCGGCGAGGTGGTGCAGGCGTCGGCGTTCTCGTTGCCCGCGGCGACGACGACGGTGACGCCGGCGCTGGTCATGCGGGCGACCGCGGCGTCGGTGGCGGAGTCCGCGCCGCCGCCGAGGCTCATGTTCGCGACGGCCGGCTTGATCGCGTTCTGCGCGACCCAGTCCATGCCGGCGATGACGCCGGAGTTGCTGCCCGAGCCGTCGCAGCCCAGCACGCGGACCGGCACGAGGGTGACGGCCTTGGCGACGCCGTAGGTCGAGCCGCCGACGGTGCCGGCGACGTGGGTGCCGTGACCGTTGCAGTCGGTGGTGCCGTTGCCGTCGTTGACGGCGGTGGCGCCCGCGGCGACCCGGCCGCCGAACTGGGTGTTCGCGGCGTAGATGCCGGTGTCGATGATGTAGGCGTGCACGCCGGAGCCGGTGCGGGTGTAGGTGTAGCTCTTCGACAGCGGCAGGCTGCGCTGGTCGATGCGGTCCAGGCCCCAGGTCGGGTTGCTCTGGGTGGCGGAGATCGAGACCTTGGAGTCCTGCTGGACGAAGGCGACGTCGGGGTCCTGGCGGACCTTGGCCAGCTGCGCGGAGGTGAGGGTGGCCGCGTAGCCGCCGATCGAGGCGTAGACGTGGGCGACCTTGCCGCCGGTGCCGGCGACCGCGGCCGCGGCCTCGGAGCGGGCCTCGGGGGCGGCGTCCTTGTTGAGCACCACGATGTAGCGCGAGGCGATGGCGCGCTTGGCGGTGACCAGCGGCGCGCGCTGGCCCTCGGCCCGGACGGGCGCGGCGGCGGTCTGCGCGGCGGGCGCGACCTTCTCCTGGGCCGGGGCGGCCTGGGCGTTGGCGCCCGGGGCGGCGAGCGCGCCGAGGCCGGCGACGGCGGCGAGCGCGGTGGTGGCGGTGGCCAGCTTCTTCATGGACGTCTACCTCCGAAGGGCCGGGTCACGGCCCCGTGGTGGGCACCCTCCCGGGAGGGAAGGAGTCAACGGGCGATCCGTCGTCCCGGAACCGTCGCCCCGTGGGTGCCGCCGCGGCAACGCCTCCCGCGCTGCACGTTGGTGCACCGCACGAACCTGCACGACGGGCACTCCATGCGCACGAGCCCCCTGCTCCGGAGAGCAGGGGGCTCGTGATCCGACGTGGACCGGCCGACGGGCCGGCGGTGGGTCAGCTCTCCAGGTCGATCGGGAGCAGCACGCGGTGGATCGCGTGGGCGATCTGACGGTTGCCCTTGTTGATGTCCAGCGCCGAGGTGATCGCGCGCGGGTTGGGGACCTGCGGGTCCTTGTCGAAGAGCACGATGTCGCCGGCGCTCAGCGCGACCCTCCAGGTGCCGCCCTGGGCGGTCTTGACGTCGGTGCCCTTCTTGGCCAGGGACACGACCACCGGGGAGTCGAGCGTCGCGCCCGGCACCACGTGGTAGAGCAGCACCTGCTCGAGCGTGTCGACGTCGACGGCCTTGAGGATCGACTTGACGGCGTCCTGCTCGGTCCTCGGCGTGGGGCCGCCCAGGGTCTGGACGAGACGCTCGAAGGCGGCGTCGGTGGGCGCGAAGAGCGTCAGGGCGTTGCGGCCCTTGGTCAGCAGCGCGACGGGGCTGTCGGGCTTGCGGGCCAGCACCTTGCGCACCATCGCGTCGAGGATGTCGAAGTCGGCCGCGTCGCGGTCGAAGCCCTTGCCGTCGGAGGCGAGGACGTAGGCGAGGCTGCGGGTGCCCAGCGCCTTGGCGGCGGGCGCCTTCGCGGCGGTGGTGGCCTTCGCAGCGGGGGCGGCCTGGGGGGTGGCGGTGGCCGGCGACGCCAGGGTTCCGGCGGCGACGACGGCGGCGGCGGCGAGGCCTCCGGCCAGGGCGCGGCGCGTACGACGAACGATCATCGGTGAGTCTCCCTCTCTCACAGGCGCCCGCCCGATGCGGGCGCCGATGTCGACTGCTCTTCGGTCCCGACCCGCGGACCGGTCGGCCACCCACCCCGAAGAAGAGGGATCGGCCGTCTGGACCGCACTCCGGGAAGGCCTTGCCACAGCGCCACCGAGCGGCTGTCATCGAGGCATGACCCCCTCCCCCCGGCCGGTCCGCCGACTCGTGCCCGCCCTCGCGCTGACGGCGCTGACGGCGCTGCTGGGCGGCCTCGTCCCGCTCGCGACCGGATCCGCCGCTCCGGCGACCGCAGCCACCGCCGCCGCCCCGGCGCCCTTCGACCTGCAGGCCCATCGCGGCGGGCGCGGCCTGACGGTCGAGAACACGCTGCCGGCCTTCGACAAGGCCCTGCGGCTGGGGGTCACGACCCTCGAGCTCGACACCGCGATCACCGCCGACGGGCACGCCGTGGTCAGCCACAACTACGCGGTCACCAGCCCCTACTGCGTCGACACGGGTCCGGTGACGCCCGGCGACCCGGAGTACCCCCACGTCGGCAAGAGGATCCACGACCTCACCCTCGACCAGGTGCGCACGCTCGACTGCGGGTCGCAGGCGATCGTCGCCGGACAGGAGACGGCGCCCGGCACCCGCATGCCGACCCTGGCGGAGGTGCTCTGGCTGGTGCGGGCCTACCGTGCGCCCACGCGGCTGAACATCGAGACCAAGGTCTTCGCCGACTCGCCGAGCATCACCGCGACGCCGCAGCAGTTCGTCGACGCCCTGCTCGGCGACGTCGCCGCCGCCGGACTCACCGACCAGGTCAGCATCGAGAGCTTCGACTGGCGCACGCTGCGGCTGGTGCAGCGGCAGGCACCCGCCGTCGAGACCGTGGCCCTGACCGACCCGCTCTACCAGCAGGTCGGCCAGCCGGGCGCCAGCCCGTGGATGGCCGGCCTCGACATCGACTCCTACGGCGGTGACGTCGCCGCCGCGGCCGCGGCCCTGGGCGCCGACGCCCTCTCGCCGCCGGCCGCCGTCCCCGCCCCCGGAGGCGGCACTCGGCCCTACGTCACCTCGGCGCTGCTCGACAGCGCCCATGGCCGCGGCCTGACCGTGATCCCCTACACCGTCAACGACCCCGCGCAGATGCGCGCGCTGATCGACCTGGGCGTCGACGGTCTCATCACCGACGTCCCCGACCGCCTGCGCACCGTGCTGGCCCAGGCCGGGCGGCCCCTCCCCGCACCGGTGGCGGTGCCCCCGCAGGCGACGCCCGTGGCCCGGGCCACCGCCGACGACGACCACCTGCGCGCGCGGCCGGTCGCCGACGCCTACCTGCAGGGCGCCACCAGCCTCGACGTCGACGTCTGGCTGGTCGACGGCGAGCCCCGGGTCGGTGCGACGGCCGCCCAGGCCACCGCCGGCCGCGACCTCGAGAGCGTGTACCTCGCTCCCCTGGAGGCGCTGGCGCGGATGAACCGCGGGGCGATCCTGCCGGGGCAGACCCGGCCCTTCCAGCTCGTCCTCGACGTGCGCTCGGAGGCCCGCACCACCTACGCCGCCCTCCACGCCGTGCTGCGCCGCCACCCGCAGCTGCTGACGTCCTGGGCGAACAGCAGCCCCGCGACCTCCACCAACGCCACCGCGACGCCCCGCGCGGTGAGCGTGGTCATCAGCGGCAACCGGGACCTGGCGACCATGCGCACCCAGACCCTGCGCTACGCCAGCCACGACCTGCGACCCGGCGAGGCGACGCTCGGGCTCTCCGCGGCGATCGCGCCGCTGGTGAGCGCCGACTTCACCACGCTCACCACCTGGCGCGGCGAGACCGCGATCCCCGCCGCCCTGCGCTCGAAGCTCAAGGCCTTCGTCGACCAGGCCCACCAGCAGGGCCGCCGGGTGCGCTTCTTCCACACCCCCGACGCCCCCGGCCCCGAGCGTGAGCGGGTCTGGCGCGCGCTGGTGGAGATCGGGGTCGACCACATCGGCGCCTCCGACGTCGCGGGGCTGCGCGCCGTGCTGACGTCCTGAGCGCCCGCCCCGACGGATCGGGTGAGCGGGAAGGTCCCGGCGGGGTCGGCTGTTGTGCGCAGATGGCCGGTCCGCCTCGGATCGGTCGCGCGGCCCGCCCCCACCGGGGCCCGTCCCGGCCGCGCACCTCACGCCACGAGTAGAGGAGCAGTTCCCGTGCGAGCAGTCGTCTTCGACCGGTTCGGCAGCGCCGACGTCCTGGAGGTCCGCGAGGTCCCCGACCCGCCCGTCGGCCCGGACACCGTGCTGGTGCGCGTGCGCGCCACCAGCGTCAACCCCGTCGACTGGAAGATCCGCGAGGGCTACCTGCAGGGTGCGCTCCCGCACCACCTGCCGATCATCCCGGGCTGGGATGTCGCCGGCGTCGTCGAGGCCGTCGGCCCGGCCAGCAGCTCGGGTCTGAAGGTGGGCGACGAGGTCTGGGGCTACGTGCGCCGTGACGACGTCGCCTTCGGCACGTCCGCCGAGCTGGTCCCCGCGCCCGATCGCACCCTGGCCCGCAAGCCCGCGAGCCTGTCGTTCACCGAGGCCGCCTCCGTGCCGCTGGCCGGCCTCACGGCCTGGCAGGCCATCGACGAGGCCCTGCAGGTGCGCGAGGGCGAGCGGCTGCTCGTCCACGCCGCCGCCGGCGGCGTCGGACAGTTCGCGGTGCAGATCGCGGCGGCCCGCGGCGCGGTCGTCGTCGCGACGGCCCGCGAGGTCAACCACGAGCACCTGCGCTCCCTGGGCGCCAGCGAGCTCATCGACTACACCGCCGGCCCGATCAGCGAGCAGCTGAGCGCGAAGGTCGACGCCGTGCTCGACCTCATCGGCGGCGAGGCCCTCGAGGACGCCCCGAACCAGGTGCACGACCCCTCCCGCATCGCCTCGATCGTCGACGGCGACACCGCCGCCGGCTTCGGCGGCCACTACGTCTTCGTGCGCCCCGACGCCGCGGGCCTCGACGCCCTCGCCGAGCTCGCCGACAGCGGCCGGCTGCGCGTCGACGTCGCCGCCACCTACCCGCTGGAGCAGCTGGCCGAGGCGCACCGCGCGTCCGAGACCGGCCGCACCCGCGGCAAGATCGCCATCACCGTGGGCGAGGGCGACGCGTGAGCGCTGCAGGCCTCGGCGACGCCCTGGTCCTCCCGCACGGCCCCGCGTGGCGCAACCGGGTGGCCCTCGCGCCGCTGACCAACACCCAGAGCCACGCCGACGGCACGCTCTCCCGCGACGAGCACGAGTGGCTCCTCGCCCGGGGGCGCGGCGGCTTCGGGCTCACCCTCAGCGCCGCCTCGCACGTCTCCCGCGCCGGGCAGGCGTGGGCCGGCCAGCTCGGCAGCAGCGACGACGTCCACCTGCCGGGGCTCGCCGACCTCGCCTCCGACCTGCGCGCCACCGGCACCGTCTCGTCGGTGCAGCTGCACCACGGCGGCCTGCGGGCCGACCCCGACGTCACGGGCGTGCCGAACGTCGCGCCGTGGGCCGACCCCGCCAAGCGGGCCGAGGAGCTCACCACCGAGCAGGTCGAGCAGGTCGTCGCCGACTTCGTCGCCGGCGCGGTGCGGGCCGAGAAGGCCGGCTTCGACGGCGTCGAGGTGCACGGCGCGCACGGCTACCTGCTCTGCCAGTTCCTCGACGCCCGCAGCAACCACCGCACGGACCGCTACGGCGGCTCGCTGGAGAACCGCACGCGCGTCTTCCACGAGGTGCTGGAGGGCATCCGCGGCGCCACCGGCCCGGACTTCCAGCTGGGCATCCGCCTGACGCCGGAGGGCAACGGCATCACGCTGCCCGAGGGCCGTGAGGTCGCCCGCGACCTGCTCGCGACCGGCCTGATCGACTACCTCGACATGTCGCTGTGGGACGTCTACGCGCGGCCGCGCGGCGAGGGTCACGAGGGCCTGCTGATCGAGCACTTCGTCGACCTGCCGCGTCACGGCGCGGCCCTCGGCGTCGCCGGCAAGGTGCGCACCGCCGCTGACGCCCGCTGGGCGCTGGAGCAGGGCGCAGACTTCGTCAGCGTCGGGATCGGCGCGATCCTGCACCACGACTGGGCCGCTCGCGCCGTCGCCGACCCGGGCTTCGAGCCGCGGCCGCAGCCGGTGACCCGCGAGGAGCTGATCGCGGAGTCGGTGAGCCCGCGCTTCGTCGACTACCTCGCCGCCGGCTGGGACGGCCTCGTCGCCTGAGCCGGCAGGCGCCGGCATCGAACGCGCGAGACCCCCGCATCTCTC
>NZ_JBUZJI010000012.1:43458-60475 GCF_055282735.1 Nocardioides sp. B129/18
CACGGATGCGGGGGTCTCGCGCGTTCGGTGCGCTCAGGACGGGACGGCGTCGCGCAGCACCCGCTTGAGCAGCTTGCCGGACTGGTTGCGCGGCAGCTCCTCGACGACGTGCACCCGCTTGGGCACCTTGAAGCCGGCGAGGCGGCCCTTGGCGTGGGCGATGAGCTCGGCCTCGGTCGCCTCGTGCTTGAGGACGACGAACGCCGTCACCGCCTCGATCCAGCGCGCGTCGGGCGTGCCGATCACCGCCACCTCGGCGACGGCGTCGTGGGCGTAGAGCGCGTCCTCGACCTCGCGGGAGGCCACCAGCACGCCGCCGGTGTTGATGACGTCCTTGATCCGGTCGACGACGGTGAGGTAGCCCTCGGCGTCGACCCGCACGAGGTCGCCGGAGTGGAACCAGCCGTCACGGAAGGCCTCCTCGGTCTCCTCGGGCTTGTCCCAGTAGCCCTCGCACAGCTGCGGCGAGCGGTAGACGACCTCGCCGACGCCGTCGGGCCCCACGACCGAGCCGTCCTCGGCGCGCACCTCGACCTCGACGAAGAGCACGGGGCGACCACACGAGTCCGGACGGGCGTCGTGCTCCTCGGGCAGCAGGACGGTGGCCAGCGGCCCGATCTCGGACTGCCCGAAGCAGTTGAAGACCGCCAGCCCGGGCATCGCCTCGCGCAGCCGCGCCAGCACCGGACCCGGCATGATCGACGCGCCGTAGTAGGCCTTCCGCAGCCCGGAGACGTCGCGGGCGGCGAAGTCCGGGTGGTTGGCCAGCGGCACCCACACCGTCGGCGCCAGGAACACCGACCCGACGCCGTCCTCCTCGATCGCCCGCAGCACCGCGGGGACGTCGGGCGCCTCCAGCAGCAGGTTCTCCGCGCCCAGCGCGAGGTAGGGCAGCAGGAAGACGTGCATCTGCGCGGAGTGGTAGAGCGGCATCGGGTGCAACGGTCGGTCGTCGGCGGCCAGCCGCAGCGCCACGATGCTGGAGAGGTACTCGTGGACGAACGCGCGGTGGGTCATCATCGCGCCCTTCGGCAGCGAGGTCGTGCCGGAGGTGTAGAGCAGCTGCACCAGCTCGGCGTCATCGACGGGCGGCTCGTCGGCCGGCAGCACGTCGTCCGGCACCGGACCGGACGTCGCGGTCTCGAGCAGCGAGCCGGGCTCGTCACGCAGCCCGACGACGACGGGCACCTCCAGCGCGGCGGCGTCGTAGGCGCCGCGCAGGGCCGGGTCGACGAGCACGGCGGCGCTGTCGGACTGCGTGACGAGGTAGCGCAGCTCCTCCCCGGTGAGCGCGTAGTTCACCGGCACGTGCACCAGGCCTGCCCGCGCGCAGCCGAGGAAGCCGAGCAGGTAGGCGTCGGAGTTGCGGCCGTACGCGGCCACGCGATCGCCGCGCTCGAGGCCCAGGGCGCGCAGATGGGCCGCCACGCGGGTGACGGCGTCGTCGAGCTCGCGGTAGGTCCACGAGCGCTCGGCGAAGCGCAGGGCCACCGCGTCAGGAGCGCGGGAGGCGCTGCGGGCCAGGACGCCGTCGACGGTGCTGGCGCGCAGATCGAGGGGACGGGTGCTGCTCACGGCGGACTCCTCCGAGACGGGTGTGCCTCCCGTCCTATCGCAGACCGCGCCCGACGGCACCCCCTCTGCGGTGCGGAGCCGCGCGGGCGGCCTCAGCGGCAGCGGTCGTCGACGGTGACGTAGCCCGAGCCGGGCACCACCGACGGCGTCTGCCAGACGCGCCTGAGGTCGGCGCCCTTCGGCGAGGTGCGCGGCAGCACGAAGCGCCAGCCGACGAGGACGTCCTTCGTGCCGGTGACCGACACCGGGACGATCGCGGCGGGCCGGCCGTTCCAGGTGGCCTCGCGCAGCTGGCCGGTGACGTCGCCCTGGTCGATCTCGACGCGGTCCAGCCTCGCGCCGCGCGGGCCGTAGAGGCCGATGACGACCCGCTGCGTGCCGGGCTTCACGCCGTGGCGCCCGGCTCCGGTGACGTAGGGCGCGAGCCGACGGCCCTGGGCGGCGCTGATCGTCTGGTGCACCCGGGTGAAGCCGGTGAGCGTGCGACGGCCGTCGACGCAGGCGAGCACCGCCGTGGTGGAGCGGCGCAGGTAGTAGGACATCTTCGAGCCGGTGCCGTCGTCGAAGGTGACGAGCGCGGCCGGGCCGCGGGCGCCGGTGAGGTCGGGGGTGATCTCGGCCCGGTCGAGGGCGCGCCGCGCGCTCGTGGTCAGGCCGATGACCCGCATGCGGTCCTCGCGGTCGGCGCGGGCCAGCCCGCCGATGACGTCGAGGATCGACTGCGGGCGCGTCGTGGCCTGGTCGAAGACCGCCTTGGTGGCCTCGCGGAACAGGCCGTCGGAGGCCGCGCCCAGCGTGGCGTAGGAGCGGGAGAGGAGCGTCGGGACGGCGTTCTGCTCGGTGAGGCGCGTGCCGCTCGGGAGCTCCACCGGGCCGGTGCCGCGCAGCAGGTAGGAGAGCCCGACGGTGTCGAGCTGCACGACGCCGTCGAGGCGCACGGGCGTCTGCCCCGGCCGGACGCTGCTCTGGCTGGCCTCCCACAGCGCGGCCTGGAGCCGGGCCGCGCGGGTGGCGTCGGGGGTGAAGGCGGTGTCGCGGAAGTCGGTGCCGAGCAGGTTCGTGTAGAGGGTCCGCTCGGCACCGGTGAGCGGCAGGATCGGCGTGGAGGGCTTCACCAGCACGCCGGAGCCGCCCTGCTCGTCGAGGGAGAGGCGGCCGTCCTGGGCGGTGAGCAGCGCCCACGAGCCCGGGAGGCCGTCGGTGGCGCGGGTCTCGGCGTTGTTGCCGACGACCAGCAGGTAGTGATGGGTGCCGCTGCCGCCGAGCAGCGTGGGCAGCACCTGGGCGGCCTGTGCGGCGGCGCCGGCGGTGCGGGCAGCCGAGCGCACCCGGTCGACGGCGTCGACGAGGTCGGCCGAGCCGGGTCCGCGCAGGTCGGCGGTGTCGACGTCGGCCACCTGCCGCGCGGCGATCTGGATGCCCCGGCTGAGGTCGTCGGTGGGCTCGCGCATCGTGCGGAGGGTCTCGACGTCGAGGCGGCGGGCCGTGAGCAGTCCGGGCAGGCGCGGGGCGACCTGCACCAGCGGGCGCACCGACGTCGTCGCGATCGTCTCCGAGGCCCGGGAGAGGTCGCGCAGCGCCGTCAGCTCGCCGCCGACGACGGGCAGGTGCGCGCCGATCGTCCACCACGGGCGCTCGGTGCGTCGCCGGGCGTCCTGGGCGGAGTCGACCATGACCTGGCCGGCCTGGCCCGCGGCGACGCCGTCGCCGAGCACCAGCGAGCGCCCGAGGACGTCGCTCGCGCGGTCGACCTGCCGCAGGTCGTGCGCGGTGCGGTAGACGTCGAGGGCGAAGAGGGCGCCCAGGAGCAGCACGACGCCGACGGCGCCACCTGCGAGGAGCAGGCGGCGACGTCGGCGTCGACGCTGGAAGGTGCGGCTGGGCTTGCGGACCCGGACGCGGACCCGCTCCACCGCGTCGTCGCGCGAGCCCTCAGCCGAGCCCCAGGAGTCCTCGGCGGGGCCGGGGAGCTCGGGGTCGGTCGGCATCGGAGGGCGCGCAGGAGCGAGCGGGTGCCGCGGGGTGGATCAGTGGGAGGCGGAGCGGCTGCGGCGCACCAGCACGGCGCCCAGCAGGGCCAGCAGCGCGGCGAGGACGATCGCCCACAGGCCGTACTCGGCACCGGTGTCGGGGAGCAGGCCGTTGGCGTCGTTCTCGTTGCCGACGCCGCCGTTGCCGTTGCCGTCGTTCTCGTTGCCCACGCCGCCGTCGCCCGGGTCGCTGGGCGTCGGGTCGCCCGGCGAGGGGACGTAGCTGTCGGTGTGGACCACCGAGGAGACGGACGCGGCGGAGGCCGGCACGAGGGCGGCGCCACCGAGGAGGACCACCGCAGCGAGCAGCGGCGCGACCAGCAGCGCGTGGACGCGAGCGGCACGGGTAGGACGGTTCACGGGTGACTCCTGGAGGTGGTTCGGCGCTGGGGAGCTCGTCCGCGATGGTCCGGACGAGCCGCGTAGAGGCCCAACGACCGAGACTGCCGGAGGTCACGCCCCAGCTGAAGCATAGGCCCCCGGGCACCTCCGCGGGTCGTCCGGTCCGCCGCGGCGCCGCCGAGACGGGACGATCGGCCCTGCCCTCGTCACCGACGGGAGGGGATGATGGGGAGGTGGCCGACCGCTCCCCCGTCCCCCGCTCGTCGACCGCGCCTCGCCGGCGCCACCTCATCGACCCGCAGAACCCACCTCCGCGCACGCCCGCGCGCGAGACGACGAAGGTCCAGCAGTGGGTGATGTCGGCGCTGGTCGTCACCACGATCCTCCACCTGTCGGCGGGCCTGACCATCGCGACGCTGTTCATCGCCGACGACCAGCGTCCCGCGCAGATCGGCCTCAACGTCATCAGCGGCGCCTTCGGCGTGATCGCCATCGCCGCGGGCTTCCTGATCCACCGGCGCAGCCCGCTGACGCCGTGGCTGGTGCTCGGGCTGATCCCCGGCGTCGTCGGCGTCGTGCTCGTGCTGCGCTGACCGGCGGCTGCACGAACCTGCGGGCGTCAGAGCCTTCCAGGGATGTGATCCGGGCCACTAGCGTCGCTGGCCTCGACCCCTGGTGAAAGCCCTACCGAAAGGCCCGACGATGCGCCTGCCCGCCTCCCTCCCCCACCTCCGACGGCGAGCCGTCGCCCCGATCGCGGCGCTCGCGCTCGCCGCGGGCGGCATGCTCGCCGGCGGCCTGACCCTCAGCCCGGCGCAGGCCGACGGCCCCGGGGTCGGGACGCCGTACGTCGTCTCGGTCGGCGACTCCTACATCTCCGGCGAGGCCGGCCGCTGGGCGGGCAGCTCGAACTCCTCCTCGGCCTACGCCGACGCCCTCGGCCCCACCGCCTACGACGACGTCGCCGGCGGCGAGTCGACGCCGCGCTGCCACCGCAGCAAGGCCGCGGAGGTCTTCATCGGCTCCGGCACCCTCGGCAAGAACCTCGCCTGCTCGGGCGCCAAGACGTCGACGTTCACCGACTCCGACGGCAACTTCAAGCCCGGCCTGGACTTCTACGACGACGGCGCCGGCCACGTCGGTCAGGCCAAGGCGCTCCAGCAGTTCGCCGCCACCCACAACGTCCGCATGGTCGCGGTCTCGATCGGCGGCAACGACTTCAACTTCGGCTCGGTCGTGCAGAGCTGCGTCGTCGACTTCCTGACCTCGCCCAGCTGGGCGAAGGACTACTGCAACGACGACTCCTCGGTCACGGCGAACTTCACCTCCGCCAACGTCTCGGCGGTCCGCGCCCGGATCTCGGCGGCCCTGGTGAACCTGCGCACCGCGATGCGCAACGCCGGGTACGCCGACGGCTCCTGGACGCTGCTGATGCAGAACTACCCCTCGCCAATCCCCTCGGCCAGCGGCCTGCGCTACTCCCAGAGCGGCTTCACCCGGCAGAGCACCGGCGGCTGCGGGTTCTGGGACGCCGACGCCAACTGGGCCAACGCCAGCGCCCTGCCGACGATCAACAGCACCGTCGCCGGAGCCGTCAGCGCCTCGGGCCTCACCAACACCCGCACCCTCGACCTCTCCGCGGCCTTCAACGGCCGTCGCCTCTGCGAGAGCGGGGTGGGCCTGTACGAGGAGAAGGGCCTGACGAGCTGGACGCAGGCCGGCGCGGTCGACCAGACCGAGTGGATCAACCAGATCCGCACCGTCACCACCGCCGGCTCCAGCCCGTACTACGTCCAGGAGTCGCTGCACCCGAACTACTGGGGCCAGCTGGCCGCGCGCAGCTGCGTGCGCCAGGCCTGGAACGCCGGCACGCCGCGCAGCGGCGCCTGCGCCATCGCCGGCACCGGCCTGGTGGGCGGCGAGCCGCGGATGACGCTGCGCTGAGCCCCCACCCCGGCGGGGTCCGCGTGCGGGAGACGTGACGCGGACCACCGCCGGGGTGATGATGGGTCCTCCGCGAGGGAGGGCGAGGCACCATGACGACGCAGCAGGCGGGATCCGGGGACCCGCTGCCGGTCTGGCTGCTCGACGCCTGCCCCGACGGCCTGTGGCTCATCGACGACGACGGCCGCACGCTGTGGGCCAACGCCGCCATGGCCGCGATGCTCGCCCGCCCCCTCGCCAGCCTGCCCGGGATGCTGGTCGACGAGGCGCTCGACGAGGCCGGACGCACGCAGTGGCGGCGGGTCCTGCCCGCGCTCCAGGACGGGCCCGAGCAGGAGGCCGACACCCTGGCCAACGCCGACTGCCTGCTCCAGCGTCCCGACGGCTCGACGCTGTGGACCCTGGTCAGCCGCACCCGGCTCCCCGCCGAGGCCACGGCCGCGGGCTGGGGCCGCTGGCTGCACCGGTTCACCCCCTACGACGAGCAGCACCGCACCCGCGCCCAGCTCGCGCAGGCCCAGCGCATCGCCCGCATCGGCTCGTGGACGTGGGACCTGCGCACCCAGGCGGTGCGCTGGTCGGAGGAGATGGGCGCCCTGCTCTCCAGCGGCCCGCCCCGCACCGGCCTGGTCATGGACGACTTCCTCGAGCTCATCCACCCCGAGGACCGCGCCCTGGTCACCGACGCCGTCGGGCCGGTGCTCGCCGGCGAGGCGACGTCGTTCACCTGGGAGGCCCGGGCGATCGTCGGCGACGAGGTGCGCTGGATGCGCGGCATGGGCCGCGTCGAGCTCGACGCCGCCGGGGAGCCGACGGTGCTCACCGGCACCACCCAGGACATCACGGCCCTGCGCCAGGCGCTCGACGCCACCGAGGACGCGCTGTGGGGCATGGAGATGCTCCAGCGCATCGCCTCGGCCGCCAACCGCGCCACCGACCTCGCGGTGGCGGTGCGGCTGACCGCCGAGCAGATCCGCTCGCACAGCCCCTGGCAGCCGGTGGTGCTGCACGAGATCGACGACGACGGCGTCGTGCGCACGCGTCCGGCCTTCGACGAGGTGCCGCCGGTGCCCGCCGATCCCTCGCTCACCCGGCTCGCCGCCGAGACCGGCAGCCCCCAGCAGCAGCCCGTCGAGACGCCCGCGGGCACGCGGGCGCTGGTCGCGCTGCCGGTGCAGGCCGGCGGACGCACCGTCGCGGTCGTGCAGATGCTCTCCGACCTCGATCGTCTCCCGCCCACCGTCCACCGCCTGCTCGAGCACGGCACCTCGCAGCTGAGCGTCGTCGCCGAGCGCGAGCGGGTGGCACGTGAGCTGGCGGTCGCGCGCGATCGCGCCGAGGAGGCCTCGCGGCTGAAGTCGGAGTTCGTCGCGACGATGAGCCACGAGATCCGCACCCCGCTCAACGGCGTCATCGGGCTCAACGAGCTGCTGCTGCGCACCGCGCTCGACGCTCGCCAGCACGGGCTGGCCGAGGGCGTGCGCGACGCCGGCCGCTCGCTGCTCGCGATCGTCGACGACATCCTCGACCTCTCCAAGATCGAGGCCGGCCACCTCGCGCTCGAGGACGTCGACGTCGACCTCCCGGCGGTGCTCTCCCGCTCCGTCGGCCTCGTGAGCGCGGCGGCCTCCGCCCGAGGCCTGAGCCTGGAGACCTCGCTCGACCCCGCCCTGCCGAGCCGCCTGCGCGGCGACCCGACCCGCCTGGGCCAGGTCGTCTCGAACCTGCTCTCCAACGCGGTGAAGTTCACCGAGCACGGCGGCGTGCGCGTCGAGACCGCCCTCGGCCGCGACGACGACGGCCCCCGGCTCCTCGTCCGGGTGCACGACACCGGGAGCGGACTGTCGACGGAGTCGCTGGAGGAGATCTTCGACGCCTTCACCCAGGCCGACCTCTCCACCACCCGCCGGCACGGCGGCACCGGCCTCGGCCTGGCCATCTCCCGACGGCTCGCCGAGGCCATGGGCGGCACCCTGACGGCGACCTCGCGCCCCGGGACGGGCAGCGTCTTCACCCTCGACGTGCCGCTGCAGCCCACCGAGGACCCCGCCCCCGACTCCGGGGACGAGCCGGCCGGGGCGGGCGGGTCGGGCGCGAAGGTGTCGGGGCGCGTGCTCGTCGTCGAGGACAACCCGGTCAACCAGCTGGTGGCCAGCGGCCTGCTGGAGTCCTTCGGCCTGCACGCCGACGCCGTCGACGACGGCGCCACCGCGCTGGCCCGCCTGGGTCGGGGCCACGACTACGCGCTCGTGCTGATGGACGTGCGGATGCCCGGCCTCGACGGCTTCGACGTCACCCGCGCCGTGCGCGCCGCCGAGCAGGACCTCAGCCGCGGACGGCGTCGCGCCGCGCGGGTGCCGATCGTCGCCGTCACGGCCTCGGCGCTCGCGGGCGAGCGCGAGCGCTGCCTGGCCGCGGGCATGGACGACTTCCTCACCAAGCCCGTCGACGTCCGCGCGCTCGAGCAGGTGCTCGCCCGGTGGCTCGGCGTGCGCCGACCGCCCGGCGCGCCGACCACCCCGGCAGCCACCCCTGCGGCGAGCGCCGACCCCGAGACCGGCCCCGAGACCGGCCCCGATACCGGCCCCGATACCGGCCCCGCGGCCGAGCCCGTCATCGACCCCGTCCGCCGGGCCGAGCTCGAGGAGCTGGTCAAGGACGGCGTCGACTTCTTCGTGCGCACGGCGCGCTCGTTCCTCGAGCGGCTCGACCCGGAGGCCGAGGCGGTCGTGGCGGCCGCGCGCGCCGAGGACGCGACGGCCCTGCAGGACGCCGCGCACCGCCTCAAGGGCAGTGCGCTCAACCTCGGCCTGCCCGCGCTGGGCGGCGTGCTGGCACGCCTCGAGGCACTGGGGCGCACCGGAGGGTGCGCCTCGGCGCAGGACCTGCTCGGAGCGCTCGAGGCCGAGGCCACGCGCGCCCGCCAGGCGTTGCGTCAGGCGCTGGACGGAGCAGCGGGTCCGGGGTGACCCGGGCCTGCGACTCGGCTCAGCGAGCCTCGGCGACGCTCAGCGACGCTCAGCGACGCAGCAGGGTGAGGTGATAAGACCCGCGGTGCGGGTCAATCGCGCGATCGATCGGCGTAGTCCGACCAGTCGTCCTGGTCGGTCTGGTCGTCGTCGTTCGTCGTCGGCTCGCCATGCAGCTCTCGTGCCAGCGCCCCGAAGTCCGTCTCGTGAGAGCGGTACTTGAGGTCGCGGGCGACCTTCGTCTGCTTGGCCTTAGCTCGGCCGCGCCCCATAGGGTCAGCCCCCTCGCACGCTTGGCCGGGGCACTGTGGCTCCCGGGCTCACCTGAGTCTTCTCGTGGGCGCAACAGTACCTGCTCGACGCCTGTTCCCGCACACCAGCCCGGAGAATCGGGGCCGTGGCGTGCGGCACCCGCCTCACCAGCCGGGGTGCTGACCCGTCAGGGTGACCCGGCCCTCGCCCGCGCCCACCTCACCGGCGACCCAGGCGTCGATGCCGTGGCCCGCGAGCACCTCGACGGCGGCGTCGACGTCGTCGGCCGGCAGCAGCGCGACCATGCCGACGCCGCAGTTGAGGGTGGCCTCGAGGTCGGCCTGCTCCAGGGCGCCGACGCGACGGACGACGTCGAAGATCGGCTGGGGCGTCCAGGTGCCGCGATCGAGGGTGGCGCCGAGCTCCTCGGGCATGACCCGCTCGAGGTTCGCGGCCAGGCCGCCGCCGGTGATGTGGGCCATCGCGTGGACGCCGGTGCGGTCGGCCAGCTCCAGGCAGGCCTTGGCGTAGATGCGGGTCGGCTCCAGCAGCTCCTCGCCCAGCGCGCGGCCGAGCTCGTCGACGTGGCGGTCCAGCGCCCAGCCGGCCTGGTTCAGCAGCACGTGACGCACCAGGGAGTAGCCGTTGGAGTGCAGGCCGCTGGCGGCCATCGCGAGGACGACGTCGCCGGGACGCACGCGGCCGGGGCCGAGCAGGCGGTCGGCCTCGACGACGCCCGTGGTGGCGCCCGCGACGTCGTACTCGTCGGGCGCGAGGAGGCCCGGGTGCTCGGCGGTCTCGCCGCCGACGAGGGCGCAGCCGGCCAGCACGCAGCCCTCGGCGATGCCCTTGACGATCGCGGCGATCCGCTCGGGGACGACCCGGCCGGTGGCGATGTAGTCGGTCATGAACAGCGGCTCGGCACCGCAGACCACGAGGTCGTCGACGACCATGCCGACGAGGTCGTGGCCGATGGTGTCGTGGACGTCCATCGCCTGCGCGATCGCGACCTTGGTGCCGACGCCGTCGGTGGAGGTGGCCAGCAGGGGCCGGCTGTAGCGGGTGAGCGCGGAGGCGTCGAAGAGGCCCGCGAAGCCGCCGAGGCCGCCGATCATCTCCGGGCGCTTGGCCTTGTCGACCCACACCTTCATCAGCTCGATGGCCTTGTCGGCGGCCTCGATGTCGACGCCCGCCTGGGCGTAGGCGTTCGGGGCGGTCGGCTGCTGCTCGGACACGCTTCTCCTACGGGTTGTTGAGCACGGGCAGGGCCTTGCCCGCGGTGGGGGACTGCAGCGTGACCTCGAGGAGGTGCTTGCCGAGCAGGGACTCGTCGGGCAGGGCCACGGGGTACTCGCCGGTGAAGCACGCCTGGCAGAGGCGGTCGGCGGTCTGGCCGGTGGCCTCGATCATGCCCTCGAGCGAGATGTAGCCGAGGCTGTCGGCGCCGACGCTCGCGGCGATCTCGTCGACGTCGAGGCCGTTGGCGATCAGCTCGGCGCGGGTGGCGAAGTCGATGCCGTAGAAGCAGGGCCACTTCACCGGCGGCGAGGAGATGCGCACGTGCACCTCCAGCGCGCCGGCCTCGCGCAGCATCCGCACCTGGGCGCGCTGGGTGTTGCCGCGGACGATGGAGTCGTCGACGACGACGATCCGCTTGCCGCGCACCATGTGCTCGAGGGCGTTGAGCTTGAGCCGGATGCCGAGCTGGCGCAGCGTCTGGCTGGGCTGGATGAAGGTGCGGCCGACGTAGGCGTTCTTCACGAAGCCCTGGCCGAAGGGGATGCCGGACTCCTCGGCGTAGCCGGCGGCGGCCGGGGTGCCCGACTCCGGCACCGGCATGACGAGGTCGGCCTCGACGGGGAACTGGCGGGCCAGCTCGCGCCCCATCTCGACGCGGGCCTGGTGCACGTTGCGACCGGCGATGGTCGCGTCGGGCCGGGCGAGGTAGACGTACTCGAAGACGCAGCCCTTGCGCGCGGGCTCGGCGAATCGGTGCGAGCGCAGGCCCTGCTCGTCGATGACGAGCATCTCGCCCGGCTCGACCTCGCGGACGACGCTGGCGCCGACGGTGGCCAGGGCGGCGTCCTCGGAGGCGATGACCCAGCCGGAGTCGAGGCGGCCCAGCACCAGCGGGCGGATGCCCTGGGGGTCGCGCGCGGCGTAGAGGGTGCCCTCGTTCATCCACACGAAGCAGAAGGCGCCGCGCAGCATCGGCAGCACCTCCAGCGCCCGCTCCTCCAGGGAGACGTCGGGGTGGTGGGCCAGCAGGGCGGTGACCAGGCCGGTGTCGTTGGTGGACGACTCCTGCGGCCGGGTGTGGATGTCGAGCTCGTCCTCCGGCCCCGGGAGGGCGTCGACGAGCTCGCGCAGCTCGTGGGTGTTGATGAGGTTGCCGTTGTGGCCCAGCGCGATCGAGCCGTCGGCGGTGGGCCGGAAGGTCGGCTGCGCGTTCTGCCAGGTGCTCGCGCCGGTGGTGGAGTAGCGCGAGTGGCCGATGGCCAGGTGGCCCTGGAGGGAGTCGAGCGTCGACTCGTCGAAGACCTGGGAGACCAGTCCCATGTCCTTGTAGACGAGGATCTGCCGGCCGTTGCTGACGGCGATGCCGGCGGACTCCTGGCCCCGGTGCTGGAGCGCGTAGAGACCGAAGTAGGTCAGCTTCGCGACGTCCTCCCCCGGGGCCCAGACGCCGAAGACGCCACAGGCGTCCTGGGGGCCCTGATCGTGCGGGTCGAGCGCGGCGGTCAGACGACCGTCCCCGCCCCTACGTCGGCTCTCGGCGGCGGGCACGCGCCCATCGTACGGCGCCACCCACCGGCGTTGCGAATAACGCCGACACCGCGGACACCGGTCCCGTACGTTCGAACCTGCCCCCGTTCCCGTCCCCGCGGAGTCCCCCATGGCCGAGCGCGCCCGCGCCCTGCTGCGCTCGCTCGCGGATGACGCCGCCCGGAGGGCCCCCTCGCGGGCCAATCTCGACGCCGCCGCGCAGGCCCTCGCGCAGGCCACGGGCTCCGAGCACGTCGAGATCGCCCTGGCGCGGATCACCGAGGAGTACGAGGTCGTCGCGACCCATCCGCCGCGTCGCGGCACCGGACGCCACCTGCCGGCCGTCGTCGCGGAGGCCGAGGGCCTGGTGCACCGCGACCCCGACGGCCGGGTGCGCGCGCGGCTGCTCTGGGACGGCCCGCGCACGCCTCCCGACGACGTGCTGGAGGGCGTCCTCGAGCGGGTGCTGGCCATCGACGCCGACCTGCGGCTGCAGCACGCCGTCGAGCTCGCGGAGTCCGGACGCGTCCGGGTGCGCCGCGCCATCGCCCAGCACGACCCTGCGGCGGTCGTGACGGCGGCGGCCGGCGCGCTGCGCGAGCACCTCGACGCCGACCTCGTCTACGTCCGCACCTCCGAGCCCGACCTCGCCGCCGTGCGCGGCAGCGACCCCGACCGTCCCGAGAGCCACCCCGACCTCGAGGCGATGGCCGGCCTGGCGCTGCGGGTGGCCGCGTCGTGCTGGGAGGACGGCCGGGCCTTCGTGCTCTCCGAGGAGCGCACGGTGCCCCTGGACGTCTCCGCCGAGCGGCGCTCGATCGTCCTCGACCTCCTGCGCGGCATCGGGCTCGACGCCATGCTGCTGGTGCCGGTGGGCCGCGGCGAGCAGTGCCTGGGCTGCGTGGTGCTGCTGCGCGGCAGCGGGCGTCCGGAGTGGACCGAGGTCGAGATCCGCACCGCCCTCGAGCTGGGCCGCGACGTCGGCGCCGCCCTCCACCTGGCAGGCCTCTTCGCCACCGAGCGCCGCCAGGCCCGCGAGCGCGAGCGCATCGTCAGCACCATGGCCCACGAGCTCAAGACCCCGCTGACCGCCGTGCTCGGCTACGTCGAGCTCACCGAGGAGCTCGCCGCCGAGGCTCCCCCGGCCCTGGCCGCCGCCCTCGCCGCGCCGCTGGCGGGCCTCGGCGAGGCCGGCCAGCGCATCGAGGGCATCGTGGCCGACCTGCTGCTGCTGGCCCGCAGCAGCGCCGACGTCCCGCTCCCCCGCGACCGGGCCGACCTGGCGGCCTGCGTGCGCACCGCCGTCGCGCGGGTGGCGTCGACCGCCGGGGCCGGCGACGTCACCCTCACCACGACGCTGCCCGACCACCCCGTGACCGTGCGGGCGGAGACGACGGCGCTCACCCGCATCGTCGGCAACCTGGTCGACAACGCCGTGCGCTTCGGCGACCCCGGGCACGACGTCGAGGTGCTCGTCGAGCAGACGTCCGGGGGCGCCGGGGCGCCGGTGCTGCTGCGGATCTCCGACTCCGGCTGGGGCATCACGCCCGAGGACCAGGCCCGCCTGTTCACCGCCTTCAGCCGCGCCGACGACCCCCGCGTGCGCGCCCGCCCCGGCGCCGGGCTCGGCCTGGCCACCGTCGCCCGGCTCGTCGAGCGCCTCGACGGACGCGTCTCCCTGCGCTCGCGGCCCGGCGAGGGCACGGTCGTCGAGGTCTACCTGCCGGCCGGAGCCACCGGGGAGCCGCGATGACCACCGTGCACGAGGGCCTCGCGCACTCGGGCCCGCACCACGCGAGCACCGACCGCCGCCCCGATCTGCGCGAGCTGCGGGAGGCCGTGGAGCCGATCCTCGACGGCCTGGCGACGGCGTCCGGCTTCGGCATCGCGACGCTGGTGCTCCTGCGCGGGGGCGAGAGCGAGGTCGTCGCCGTCGGGGGCCCCGCCCCGGGCGCGGCGCAGGTGCGCGGTCACCTGGCGCCGGCCAGCGCGATCGACGCCCTCCTCGACCGGGCGGACGCCTGGGGCGCCCTGCGGTTCGTCCCCCACGAGCGCAGCGCCGACGCCGAGGACGCCGTGTGGGTCACCGAGCCCGCGGTGCAGGCCCCCGAGGACGCCCCAGAGGACGTCCCCGGGGCCCCGGACGTCCCGGAGGCCCCGGAGGACGCCTGGCAGCCGCGCGACCTGCTGATGCTGCCCCTGGCGCCCCGTGGCCCGCTGCTCGGCCTGCTCTCCCTCGACCTCCCGGTGGACGGCCTGCGTCCCGCAGCCCCGCGTCGCGCGGAGCTCGCGGCCACGGTCGAGGCCGCGGGCGGCGCCATCGAGGCGGTGCTCGAGCGGTTCCGGCTGCGGCAGCGGGCGGCCCTGGCCCGCGACGCCGGCCGCCTGGCGCGCGAGGCGGCCGCCGAGGTCGATCCGCAGCGGCTCGTCGACGCGGCGTCCACGCGCCTGCGCACGATGCTGGCGGGCACCGACTGCGTCATCGTGCTGCACGAGGTGCCCGAGATCTCCACCCGCACGCCCGATCCGACCCTGGCGCACCTCGCCGAGCGGGTCTCCCGGGAGGCGTGGGCCACCGGTCGGGTCGCGCTCATCGGGGCCCGGAGCGCCAGCAACGCCCTCACCAGCGGCGAGGAGCTCGAGGTGATCCGCGATCGCCTGCGGCTCGCCGGACGCGCGAGCGTGCTCCTCGCCCCCATCGGCGCCGGCCCCGAGTGCCTCGGGCGCATCACGCTGCGGCGCGGCGAGGACGGCCCGGAGTGGACCGCCGACGAGATCGCCACCGTCCGCCACCTCGGCGAGGAGCTCGGCCGGGCCGTGCTCACCGGGCGCGCGTACCGGCGCGAGCACGAGCTCGTCGAGTACCGCACCCGGCTGGTCACGGCCGTCGGCCGCGAGCTGCGGCAGCCGGTGGCGGCGATGCTCGAGCACCTCGCCGGCCTCCAGGAGGCCCTCGACGGCAGTGAGATCGAGGTCGCCGCCGGGGCGCCCTCCGACGCCGTCGGCGCGCAGATCGCCGGCACCGCGGCCCGGATCAGCCGGGCCGCGCAGCGCCTCTCGGGCATCGTCACCGACCTCATCAGCCTGGGCCTCATCGGCGAGGCCGACGCCCCGCCGCCGACCGCCCTGGTCGACCTGCGCCAGGCCGGTCACGCCGCCGTCGACCTGATGGCCATCCGTGCGCTGCGCGGCGGCGTCGAGCTGCGCGAGCGCTACGACGGCGAGCTGTGGACGCGTGGCGACGCCGGCGAGCTCGAGCGGGCGATGATCAACCTCGTCGGCAACGCCGTGAAGTACACCGGCCCCGGCGGTCGCGTCGACGTCGAGGCGACCCGCCGCGGCGAGGAGATCGTGCTCGAGGTCCGCGACACCGGCATCGGGCTGGCCCCCGAGGACGTCGAGCGGCTCTTCGAGGAGTTCTTCCGCAGCGAGAACCCCGAGGCCCGCACCCGGGAGGGCACGGGCCTCGGCCTCGCGATCGTGCGCCGCATCGTCGAGCGCCACGGCGGGCGGATCGAGGTGGAGTCGGTCCTCGGGGAGGGCTCGACGCTGCGGGTCGTGCTGCCGGCTACGACGCCGGACGACCCAGGTTCCGGAGCATGAGCGCCTCGGCGACGAGCACCCGCTCGAGCTCGGCGAGGTGCAGCCCCTCGTTGGCGCCGTGGGCGCGGGTGTCGGGGTCCTCGACGCCGGTGACCAGCACGCTGGCCTCGGGGAAGGTCTCGAGGAACTCGGCGATGAACGGGATCGAGCCGCCGACGCCCATGTCGACCGGCTCGGTGCCGTCCCAGGCCTCGGCGAAGGCGCTGCGCGCGGCGTCGTAGGCCGGGCCGGTGGCGTCGATGCTGGTGGCCTCGCCGGCGTCGACGAGCGTGGTGGTGAGGGTGGCGCCCCAGGCGACGTGCTTCTCCAGGTGCGCCTGGAGGCAGGCCAGCGCGTTCTCGGCGGTGTCGCCGGGAGCGATGCGCATCGAGAGGCGGGCGCGCGCCGCCGGCACGAGGGTGTTCGAGGCGCCGTCGACCTTCGGGGCGTCCAGGCCGGTGACCGAGAGGGCCGGCTTGGTCCACAGCCGCTCGACGACCGGGCCCGAGCCGATCCACTCGACGCCGGGCGCTGCGCCGGACTCCGCGCGCAGCCGCTCCTCGGGGTACTCGACGTCGGCCGCCGGACCCGCGTGCAGCCCCGCGACGGCCAGGTTGCCCTCGTCGTCGTGGAGGGTGGCGATCAGGCGCGCGAGGGTCATGAGGGAGTCGGGCACCAGGCCGCCCCACATGCCGGAGTGGACGGCGTGGCTGAGGGTGCGGACCTCGACGTCGAGGCGCACCAGCCCGCGGAGGCTGGTGGTGAGCGCGGGGACGCCGATGTCCCAGTTGCCGGAGTCGGCGATGACGATGACGTCGGCGCGCAGGCGCTCGCGGTGGGCGGCCAGCAGCGCCGGCAGGGTCTCCGAGCCGACCTCCTCCTCGCCCTCGATGAACAGCGTGACGCCGACCGGCAGGTCGTCGCCGAAGATCCGCAGCGCGGCGAGGTGGGCGATGATGCCGGCCTTGTCGTCGGCCGCGCCGCGGGCGTAGAGCCGGTCGCCGCGCTCGGTGGGCTCGAAGGGCGGGGAGTCCCAGTCGGCGTGGTCGTTCTCGGGCTGGACGTCGTGGTGGGCGTAGAGCAGCACCGTCGGCGCGCCCTCGGGTCCGGCCTTGTGGGCGATGACGGCGGGGGCGCCGTGCTCGCCGTCGCGGACGATCTCGACCGAGCAGCCCTCGGCCTCGAGGAGCCGCGCGACCGCCTCGGCGCTGCGCTGCACCTCCCCGGCCCGGGCGGGGTCGGCGCTGACCGACTCGATGCGGATGAGGTCCTCGAGGTCGCGGCGCAGGCCCGGGAGCAGGGTGGTGACCCGGGCGCGCACGTCGTCGCTGGTGAGCGTCATGGGGCCACCGTAGTCGGGCCCCGGAGGTGCTCAGCGCAGGCGGGGGCGGAGGTCGACGTCCTCCCAGCTCCAGTCGACCGAGCGGGCGCGGACGACCCTGCGCGAGTGCTGCTCCACGTGCGGGCAGGCATCTCCGTAGAGCCGTCGGCAACGGCGGGTGCGGCGCTGCTTGCGCCAGGCGTGACCGAGGCTCATGAGACCATCGTGGGGGGGGG